>NZ_JBIUUS010000049.1:0-44785 GCF_044742585.1 Kitasatospora sp. NPDC087861 | reverse complement strand
TTTTCATCTGGCTGCCTACTTCCCCACAATTGTTCTTTAGGTTGTTTTGTGGGGGGGGGCCCCCCCCGCCCCCCCCCCCCCGGGGGGGCCCCCCCCCCCCGGGCGGGGGGGCCCCCCCGGCCGTTTTGCTGACCGTGCGGTGCTCTCCCGCCCGACGTGGGTCCCCGTCGGCGGGCCCGGCTGGAGTCTGCGGGCGGCCTGTGTCGCGGTGCCTGGTTCCGTGCTGGTCAGGGCTCGACGAAGTTGACCGAGACCGCCCGATAGCCGAATAGGTGATTGCCGGTTGGTGCCGTACAGTCGGAACCACCGACGCGGGGTGGAGCAGCTCGGTAGCTCGCTGGGCTCATAACCCAGAGGTCGCAGGTTCAAATCCTGTCCCCGCTACTTCGAGCACTGGGGCCGGCGCACAACGTGCGTCGGCCCCAGTGCTGTTCGGCCATCCGACCAAAACGGCCGGTCAACCCGACACTATGTCGGGTTGACCAGCCTCATTGCTTTGCAGAACGTGATCTGGCCCCCTGCGGGTGGCGGTCAGGCCTGTGCGTTGCCCGGCTGGTGGCCCGGGGCGTCGGTGGCGGCGCGCTTGAGGACGGCGGTGTTCGCGGTGACGGTGCCGGGCTTGACCCCGAAGGCTTCGGTGACCTGGACGCTGCGCTCACCCAGGAAGGCGTAGGAGCTGCGGTCGAAGATGATCTCGTCGCGGGAGCCGGTGGCGGTGTTGGTACGGGCGATGGCGATGCCGGTGCGCCCGGCGGCGTCGGTGGCACTGTCGAGAAGGACGACACCGGGGATGCGGGCCGCAGCCTGGTAGAGCGCGGCGGCAAGCTTGCCGGGGACGGCCTGCTCGCGGATCAGGTCGGCGATGGTGACGAACGCCTCCTGGTCCGGCCCGCTGCCGGCTCCCTTGGTCTCGGCGTAGATCTTCTGCAGCAGTTCCTGCGGGTCGGTGGGCAGGGTGCGCAGGTAGTCGTAGGAGGGGGCGTTCAGGTAGGCGCCGGTGCCCGATTCGAGTGCCTCGCCGCCTTCCGGAGACTTGCCCTCTTCGGCGAACCAGCCCGTGCGGCCGTCGGCCGAGTGCCAGATCTGCCGCTGGTGGGGCTTCTCGACCCACACCTTCGACGTGCCGCTGCCGGCGTCGACGGAGCCCGCGAGGTGGGAGACGGTGCTCTCGATGTAGACGTACTGCCCCGGGCGCAGGACGAGGTCCGGCGTGGCCGCGGCGGCCAGCGAGATCCGCTCCACCGCACTGTTCAGACCCGTGGTGGAGCCGGCCACGACCTGGACGACGGGCGCTGCGACGCGCTCGCCCCGCCCGGGGGTCTCCCCCGGACCGCCGAACGTGGTGACCGCCACGGTGGCGGCGAAGGCGAAGGCCGCCACCGTGGCGGGCACCGCGATCAGCAGCCGCCGACGGCTCCTGGCCCCGGGCCGGGCCGGCGTTGCGGGGGTGGGTGCGGGGGTGCGGGTGATCTCGTTCATCAGAAACTCCTCGATCTGGCGCTGCCGGCCGAGCGGGGCGGCCGGCGCTCCGGCCGCGGGCAGCAGGTGCTTCAGCTCCGCGTCGTCAAGCGGCTGCTGCCGCTCCGGGGTGCTGGTCATCTGTTCCACTCCTTGTCCGACCGGGCCGGAACCATCCGGCCACCCTGTACTTGTCCGACCGCCCGCAGGGGTTCCCGGCAGGTTTTCGAGGCCGGCCGCAGTTCCTTGTCGGCCAGAGCACGCAGCCGGGTCCGGGCCCTGGAGAGCCTGGAGCGCACGGTGCCGACCGGGATGCCAAGTGCCTCGGCGGCCTCGGGGTAGCTGAGGCCCGCCCACACGCACAGCGAGAACACCTCACGCTCCCCGCGACGCAGTTTCTCCAACGCCGCCTTGGCGGCCAGCAGTTGGTCGTGGTCGGCGAGCCGGCCGACCAACTCGTCGGCGAAGTCCGGGGCGGGTTCGGCGAGCGGCATGCGGGCGAGGGCGGCCGCATGCCTGCGGGCGGCCCTGGCCCGGTTGCGCAGCACGTTGACGGTGATGCCCATCAACCACGGGCGAGGAGTGGTCCCCTCGTCGCGGAGCTTGTCCCGCAGACGCCAGGCCTCCAGGAAGACCACCGCCATGACGTCCTCGGCACCGGCTCGGTCACCGCTCACCCGGACCGCGTGCGACAGAACCGCCTGCGAGTGCTCCTGGAACAACTGCCGGAAGGCGCCCGGGTCCCCGGCTCTGATCCGTTCGTGCAGCGAAAAGTCCACACCTCTGGTTGTCCTGCCACCACGGGACGGTTCCGGTGACCTGCGTCACAGGCGCGGCCCCACCGTGCCCGACCCCTTGGCCGGTTCACCGGTCCCGGCACCGGACGGCCGGACACCATCAACCGCTCGCAGGTCACCGAGGTCCGCAACCAGCTGTCCGCCGCGATAGCGCTCTGCCTGCCCCTGATTCTCGGAGGATGCATGTCCACGCCCGGTCCCAACGATCCGCTCCCCGTCAAGGCCCGCCAGGACGCCCAGGACTGGGCCCAGCACATGACCGAGTACATGGCGCAGACCGCCGGAGCGGTCCTCGACACCGGCAGCGCCGAGCCGATCTTCAGCGACTGTGTCGGCAAACACGACGAGGTCGTAAATGACGGCCGGTACAAACTGATGTACGCGGTCTACAGCTCCACCCCGCTCGAACGGCACCCCGAGGCCGTCCGCAAGGTCCGCGCGATGCTCGAACAACAGGGCTTCAAGATCGACGGCTACCGGGAGGGCATCAACGGCAAGGTGGACACGATTCTCGACGCCTCCCAGGCATCGAGCCGATACCTGATCACGGTCGAGACCACGACTGGAGGGCTTCTGGCCTTCAGGGCCAGAATCCCCTGCCTGATGCCCCCCACAACGGCAGAAACCCCTCACTGACACGCAGCATCCCGAGGGGCGTTGGAAGCATCAAGTCGCCCCCGTGCCGGTGACGGCTCCAGCCCGGCCGGGCGCACGGCGTACCGCGCCTACGTCGAGGCGGCTTCCGCCGGGAGGAGGCGCGTCACCATGGCGTCGATCAGAGCGTCCAGCCGGTGCGGCGTGAGGAGTTCCGGGACGGTCAGGTCGTCGACGATCAGCCCCAGCATGGCCAGGTAGAGCAGGACCACTCCGGTGCGGTCGCCGGGCAGGCCGAAGCCCAGGTGGAAGTCGATGTTGGCGTCGAGCTCGGCGGTGAAGAAGCGCGTCAGCTCCGTGTGGAGTTCGGGCCGCCGGGTGGCCTCCAGGCGCAGTTCGAGCATGGCCAGATGCGTGCTGCGTTCGCGGCGCATGCGGTCGACGAGCTGCAGCATCAGCGCTCTGACCAGCTCATGTGACGGCCCGGCGTTCATCGTGTCGGCCAGCTCGGCCGGGTCCGGGGTCAGCCGCTCGCGGGTGCGTCCCATGACCTGGGCCAGCATGTCGGCGCGGTTGGCGAAGTAGTTGGACGCCGTCCCGGTGGGCACGGCCGCCTCCTTGTCGACGGCGCGCAGCGTCAGGCCCCGGGAGCCCTCGCGGGCGAGGACCTCGATGGCGGCATCGAGCAAGGCGGTGCGGCGGGCCGGATTCTGACGCATCGGCATCTCCTCGGAAACTCATTGACATCACTGTGCTTGCAGTACTACGTTCAAGCCACTTCAAGCACAGTACATCACGTGGGGCCGAGCAGGCCCGGGCCCGCCGCGTCGCCACAGGGAAGAGAGACCGGATGCGCAAGCTCACCTATTACGTCGCTGCCAGCCTCGACGGCTACATCGCCGCACCGGACGGCAGTTGCGACTTCCTGCCCTTCGAGGGGGAGGTCCGGGAGGCGATCCTCGCCGAGTATCCCGAGACGATCCCGACGCACGCCCGCGGGCCGTTCGGCCTGACCGCCACCCTTCACCGGCACTTCGACACCGTGATCATGGGGCGCGGCACGTATGAGCCGGCCCTGGAAATCGGCATCACCAGCCCCTACGCCCACCTGGAGCAGTACATCGTCTCCCGCACCCTGACCTCCACCGACCCGGCGGTGGAGATCGTCGCCGACGACCCGGCCGCACTGGTGCGCGACCTGAAGACACGGGACGGCATGGGCATCTGGCTCGCCGGCGGCGGCAAGCTCGCCGCCGCGCTCCGCGACGAGATCGACGAACTGGTCATCAAGCGCAATCCGGTCGTCATCGGCACCGGCATTCCGCTGTTCGACGGCCCGTTCGCTCCCACCGGCTTCCTGCCGACCGCATGCCGCGACTTCGAGTCCGGCGTCAGCATCGTCACCTACGCGAGGAAGTGACGCGCGAGCACTCGGTCACGTGCCGGCGGGCCGCCCGCCCCGTCGGCTCGTCCTGACGCGGCGAGCGGACCGGTGTCAGAAGGCGTTCAGGGCGGCCTCGATCAGTGTCGCCACCGGCACGAGTGCCTGTCGCTGCGTCAAGCCGTCCTGGATCACGTTCTGGTACGCGACGGCGAAGCTCCTGCCCCGCACGGTGTCGCTGACGAGGATCCCCTCCGACAGTACGGTCTGGAGGGTCTGCAACGAGCCGATGCCGACCTTGCCGTGGGTGGCGACGAACTGTCCGCCGGGGGGCCAGATCGGTGGAACGGTGGATGCGAAGAACTTCCCGGCCCGCGCCATGAGGGCCTTCATGTCCTCGCTGCTCGTCGGCCCGACGAGCTTGTCGTCCGCGAGCAGGGTCAGCAGTCTCACGAGCTGCCGCGCCGTGGTGCCCTGAGCGGTGTCACCGTCGTTGACGCACGGAATGCGCGCGGCCGGCCAGACCCCCGCGTAGTCGCCCGCCAGCCACAACCCTTGTGACGAGGTGCTGTCAAAGAGGCCGTCGTCGGCGATCTTGCCGTCGAGGTACGGGTATCCGAGCCCGTGAATCGTCGTGGTGGCACCCGGATCGTGCTGTTGCACCATCATGTCCTCGAACGCGTTCGTCTGCGCCGGGGTGAAGTCGACGGCGAAGGGCGAACTGCCGTCGCCGAGTCGGAGAACGGCCGAATAGTTCGGCTTCCTGGCCTTGTCCTCGCTCCGCAGCACCGTCGATTGGCTGATCAACGCCGGTGTGTGCGCGGTGATGTCCGGATCGAAGGTGGCCGTCAGGGCGGCCTGGACGGCCGGCCATGTGGTCAGACCCTGGTCGGTCGCCAGTTGATCGGCACTCGCCCGGAGGTCGAAGGCGGTGTACATCGCCGCGATCTTGAGCAGGCTGGCCGAGTAGCACTCGTCCTGGTCCCGGATCGCCGCCCAGGGATGGTTGAGCCCTCCCTCGAACCCGGTCAGCGCGACGACGATGACGGCCAGATCGTCGACCGTCGGGGTGCCGGCATCCGACAGCTGCTGCCGTGTGGTGTCCAGGGCGTCCTGCATGGGCGGGTTGTTGTTGAACGCAAGCGGGTCGTCAACGGGACCCGTGAACAGAGTCATGACGGTTCCTCGGCGCTCCGGATCTGTACGGTGAGCCAGAGGCGAACCGGTCGACGGTCCGGGCTGGTGCACGTCCCTTGCCCAGCGCGGCCGACGCCTCAACGGCGTCCTGCTCATGGTCCAGCGGACCCGAACGAGCGGCCATGTCCAGCGTCACGCGGTCGACGGACACGTGCAACTTGACGGCGAGCGCGCGGTCGCCCTTGATGGTGCCGTACTGTTCCGGGGCGGTCCCGGGCGGCAGCTGGGCGCGGCTGCCCGGCGTGAAGCTGCCTACAGGACGGGCTGGGTGGCCTCCAGGCGCTGGATCGCGGTGCGAACGGCGGTCGTGAAGCTCCAGAAGAGCGGCAGGGTGTTGGTGGCCCGTTCGGCCCGGGTGTTCTTGCCCGAGGCGAACATCGCGGCGCGCAGGTCGGTGGTCATCTCCAGCTGGGCGCCCATGCCGAGCATGCTGCGGTTGACTGTTGCCTTGTTCACGCTTGGTCAGTTCATTGCGATGTCTTTGCCTGAGCTCGACGCGCTGTCGCGGCAGTTCGACGGGAAGGTCCTGCTCGCCTCGTGCGTAGCGCCGTCGTTGGGGGTGTGACCCACGTATGCGCCCAGGAGGCGGTTCGTGAAGCGCGGTTGGCCGACTTCGGCGCCGTGGTTCCGGCCGCTGACCACCGGGTCCCGGTCTCCGTGGTGCGGGACGCGGGATGTGGCTCAGCCGTGCGGGGGAGTGGCTCGCAGGCCCCCGAGCAGTGTGGCCAGGTAGCGGTGAGCGGTGGTGATCCGGTGGGCGGGAGGGCCGCCATGGACGTTGACCGCGTGGGCGATGCCGCACATGAGCGGGACCAGGTCGGCCGAGGTCAGGTCGACGCGGACGGTCCCGGCCTCGCGGGCCCGGTCGAGGAGCGCGGTGCCGACCGACCACAGTGAGTTCCTGAGTTCCGTGGTGCGGGGCAGGGCGTCCGCGGGTGCGGCGGTAACCGGGGCCAGGGCGGCGTCGGTGACCTGCGCTTCGACGGTGCGGGTCAGGAAGCCCTCCAGCGCGCGCCCGGGGTCGGTGTCGGACAGCGCCTGCTCGCCGTGGGCGACCAGGGCTTCCAGGCGCGGGGTGGCGACGGTCTCCAGCAGCGCCTCGGGTGTGGAGAAGTGCCGGTAGACGGTGCCGACACCGAGGTGCGCGCGGCGGGCGACGTCGTTGAGCTGCAGCGGTGTGCCCTGGTCGACCAGGGTGCGAGCGACGGCGACGATCCGGTCCCAGTTGCGGGCCGCGTCCTTGCGCAATGGCGTCGTCGTCATGGGGCCATGGTAATCGGATGGCCCATCCGGATGGTCCCGCGTCCGGATGGGCCATCCGCCCGCGCCGGCACCGCGTGCCAGGTCAGGTGGCCGCGAGCGGTGCGTGCCGCTCGCTGAGCAGGCGTACGGCCTCGGCGATGCGGGGGTCGGTCGCCGCGCGGAACGGTGCCACCGGGCGCGTCTGGGCGCCGATGACGGCACCGGTGCGACCCGTGAGCGCGGGGTCGGTGGCCGCGACGATCGAGGGCCTGGCCGCCACGGACGCCGGGCCGGAGGTCGAGCGCTCGAACTTGCGGCGCACCAGCGGCCACAGCAGCCGCAGGGCGGGCGAGACGATCTTCGGGTCGGTCAGGGTGCCGCTGGTCATGTCGGTCGCCGCGCCTCCGGGGTCGGCGGCGAACACCGACACGCCGGTGCCGTCCAACCGCGACGCCAGGTCGAGTGTGTAGGCCAGGTTGGCGAGCTTGGCGCGGCCGTACCAGTGGAATCCGTAGTAGCCGCCGGGTGGTTCGACGGCGTCGAACACCCGTTTCGCCACCCCGATCGCACCCGAGGTCACGTTCACGATCCTGCTCGGCGCCCCGGTGGTGAGCGTGGGCAGCAGGAGTTCGGTCAGGAGGTACGGCGAGAGGTGGTTGACGACGAACGACGCCTCGACGCCGTCCCGGTCCTGTCGGTCGGCGAACATCGCCCCGACGTTGTTGACCAGCACCGCCAGCGGTTCACCCGCGGCGGCGTGGTCGGAGGCGATCCGGTCGGCGAGCAGGCGCACGTCGTCGAGCGAGGCGAGGTCGGCGGACCGGAAGCGGCCCGGGTGCGCCGGGCGCGTCGCGTTGACCCGGTCCACCGCCCGGGCGCCCCGGTCGGCGTTGCGCCCGACCACGGTGACCGCGAACCCGGCGCTCGCCAGTCCCAGCGCCGTCTCCAAGCCGATGCCGCCCGTCCCGGCCGTGACCACAGCAGTCCTTTTCATGGCTCCTCCACCGCCGTCCATATTCGGATAGTTCATCCGCTTGGTGTGACCGTAACACACATGCGGATGAGCCATCCGCTTAGTGGGGCGGCCTGATCGCCGGTGGTGTGCCGTCGCGGGGCGGTGGAGTGTGTCGGTCGACCGCAGGGAGGTCAGGCCCCTCCCGGGCGATCGGGGGGAGGCTGGTCCAACTCGGAGACGGCGGGCGCCCGTCCGGGCGCGGGGGTGTCCGGGCGGTCCACTTCTCTGGTGCATATGACGTGTTTTGGTACGAATCCCGCCGCGCTCGCACGGCTCTCGCGTCACGGATGGTTACGTTTCGCCTGCATGCCGTCACGAACTGTTTGCCCGACGGCCTGCGGCCATTGACGACGGAATCGAACGTGGAGGCGGCATGAGACGGAGCAGGTGGGCCTGGCCCCGTGGGGGTATCACCGCGGCGGTCGGACTGGCGCTCGCCGTGACGACGACGGGCTCGGCAGCCGGGGCGGCGCCGGTCGGATCAGCGACGGACGGAGCCGTGCAGGCGCCGTCGACCGGCGCCCAGGAGGCGGGAATGACCGCGGGGAGGCCGTTCCGCGACCCGGTGGACGCGGACGCCGGCGGCCACGCGCACCTGACCATCACCCTGGACGCGGACAGGACGCGCTTCGACCTGTCCGGGCGGGAGGTGTGGGGCGAGTCCTACAACGGCTCCTTCGTCGCTCCCACCCTGCGCTTCGAACCCGGCTCGGAGGTGAGAATCCGCCTGGTCAACCACCTGCCGGTCGCCACCAATCTGCACTTCCACGGCCTGCACGTCTCGCCCTCGGGCCAGTCGGACGACCCCTTCCTGTGCGTGGTTCCGGGCGGCTCGACCACCTACCGCCTCGCGATTCCCGCCGACCACGCGCTCGGCACCTTCTGGTACCACAGCCACGCGATGGGAACGACCTGCCCGGCCTCCGGCGCGATGCGCTCCATGCACTCCACGCACTCCATGCACGGCACGTCCGGCACGTCCGACCCGGGCTTCATGCCGGGCGACGTGGAGAACCAGATCTCCGCCGGCCTGTCCGGGGCCCTGATCATCGGCGACGACCGCAAGCTGCTCCCGCCGGCGTTGCGTCGCATCACCGCGCACACCCTCGTCCTGAAGGATGCGCAGATCGACCCGAGCGGACACATCGTCCAGAACACCGACACCACGTCGATCGACTCGAACAACCCGACCGTACGGCTGGTCAACGGGCGGTTGCGGCCCGTCCTGTCGATGAGGCCGAACGAGACCCAGCTGTGGCGACTGGTCAACGCGGGCGCCGACATCTTCTACCAACTGCGCCTGGACGGTTACCGCTTCACCGTGATCGGCGAGGACGGCACCCCGGTAGCGCGGGTGACCACCCCCGACACGCTGCTGCTGCCCCCGGGCAAGCGCTACGACGTGCTCGTCACCGCGGGCGCCGAGCACGAGCGCACCACGCTGCGGACCACCGCCTACAGCAACGGCCCGCAGGGCGACTCCTACCCCGACGTGGACCTGGCCCGCGTCGCCGTCGCCGGCCACCCCGCGCGCCGGCTGCCCACCGTCTCCGGCGCCGTTCCGACCGCACCGGCGGACCTGTCGGGTGTACCGATCGCCCGGCAGCGCACCCTGGAGCTGTCCGAGAACGACGACGGCACGGTCTTCGCCATCAACGGCAAGCAGTTCTCGGAGGACAACCCCGTCTTCGACACCCCCGCCCGGCTGGGGACGGTCGAGGAGTGGACCATCGACAACCAGAGCGGCGAGGACCACCCGTTCCACCTGCACACCAACCACTTCCAGGTGACGTCGATCAACGGGGTGCCCCAGCCCTACACCCACGTCCAGGACACCGTCCCGGTGCCGCACGCGGAAAACGGCGCGCCGGGCCGCGTGGTGGTGCGCATCGCCTTCACCGACTACACCGGCCGGTGGCTGTTCCACTGCCACATCGCGGCGCACGAGGACAACGGCATGATGGGCTACGTCGACGTCGTCGACTGACACCGCCACCGTCAGGGCCCGGTACCCGCACCCACCGGGCCCGGGACCTCGCGGCTGCGCCGGGGCCCGGCCCGGGAACGGAGTCCGAGCACGCCCGGTGACCACGGACGGCCGCCCTGGGTAGCGCGGACCCAGATGCGCCCGTATGGGGCGTATGCGTGAATGGGGGGTGAGGCCTGGGCAGGGTGGTCGCGCCGGGCCGTCCGGAAGACGCCTTCACCCGAAGAACGCAGGAGAACGGTGATGAGTCAGTCGACCATGAGGGCCGTACAGGCGGTCGAAGCCGGCAAGCCCTTCGAGGCGGCCGAACTGCCGGTCCCCGAGCCGGGCCCCGGCCAGGTACGGGTACGGGTGCGGGCCTGCGGGGTGTGCGGCGGCGAGAACGTCGTCCGCTACGGCCTGCTGGGCGTGCGGCTGCCCCGGGTGCCCGGCCACGAGATCGCCGGGGAGGTCGACGCCGTCGGCCCCGGCGTGACCACCTGGCAGGTCGGGGACCGGGCCGGCATCGGCTGGCACGGTGGCAGCTGCCACGTCTGCGACCCGTGCCGCCGGGGCGACTTCGCCAACTGCGTGGAAGGCAGGGTCGTCGCCGTCACCTTCGACGGCGGCTACGCCGAGTACACCGTCGCACCGCAGGACGCGCTCGCCCGCATCCCCGACGCGCTCTCCTTCGAGGAGGCCGGACCGCTGATGTGCGCGGGCATCACCACCTTCAACGCGCTGCGCCACAGCGGCGCGGGGCCCGGTGACACCGTCGCCGTCCAGGGCATCGGTGGCCTGGGCCACCTGGCCGTGCAGTTCGCCGACAAGATGGGCTTCCGTACGGTGGCGATCAACCGGGGCCGCACCAAGGAGGACCTCTCGCGCAGGCTCGGCGCGGACGAGTACATCGACAGCGAGGAGGGCAGCGCGGGCGAGGCGCTGGCCAAGCTCGGGGGAGCGGCCGCCGTCCTGTCCACCGTCGGTCACAGCCCCTCCCAGGCCGGCCTGGTCCAGGGCCTCGCGCCCAACGGCCGCCTGGTGGTGATCGCCACCGGCCAGGAACCGATCTCCGTGGACCCGGAACTGCTGGTGTTCGGCCGTCGCGCGGTGGCCGGCTGGTACAGCGGCCACGCCAAGGACAGCGAGGAGGCGATGGCCTTCGCCGCCCTCAAGGGCGTCCGCCCCATGGTGGAGACCCACCCGCTCGACCAGGCCGAAACCGTCTTCCAGACCATGAACAAGGCCAAGTACCGCGCGGTGCTCGTTCCCTGACCCGTCGCGGAGACCCCAGGCACAGGGCAGGAACCCCATGAAACCGACCGCGCTGCACTGGATCAACGGCGCGTGGGCCGACTCTCCCACGCACGCCGACAGCATCGACCCGGCCACCGGCGAGACGATCGGCCGGTACGCCGACGGCGGCGAGACGGAGGCCGAGGCCGCCATCGCCGCCGCCAAGGAGACGTTCCACGGCACCTCCTGGAAGGACGACCGCCTGCGGCGCGCCCGGGCCCTCAACGAGATGGCCCACGTCTTCCAGGACCACACCGACGAGCTCGTCGACGCCCTGGCCCTGGAGAACGGCAAGCTCAAGCCGCACGCGCTCTTCGAGGTCGAGATGGTCCCGCCCAAGCTCCGCTACTACGCCTCCGTGATCCGCACCGACTACGGCCGGGCGATGGAGGTGAGGCCCGGTACCTTCTCCATGGTGCTGAAGCAGGCCCGCGGGGTCGCCGGGATCGTCGTCCCGTGGAACTCCCCGGTGGTCCTGCTGATCCGCTCCCTCGCCCCGGCCCTGGCTGCCGGCACCACCGCCGTGGTCGCGATGCCCGGCCAGACCGCCCAGCTCAACTCCCTGATCTACCGGATCTTCTCCGAGACCCGCTCGCTGCCGCCCGGCGTGGTCAACGCCTTCACCGAACTCCACGGGAACGGCGCCCGCCACCTGATGGCCTCCACCGACGTGCCGTGCATCAGCTACACCGGGAGCACCAAGGTCGGCCGCGCGATCTCCGCCACCGGCGCCGAGCACCTGAAGCGCTTCGGCCTGGAACTCGGCGGCAAGACACCGATGATCGTCTTCGACGACGCCGACCTCGACGCCGCCGTACCCGCCCTCGTCACCGCGCTCACCGTCTTCAACGGCCAGTTCTGCATGACCGGCAGCCGGGTACTGGCCCAGCGCGGCATCGCCGATATCCTGCGCGAGCGCCTGACGGAGCGGTTGGAGAACCTGCGGGTCGGCCCGGCCGCCGACCCCGCCAGCGAACTCGGCCCCGTCATCGACAAAGCCGGCGCCGAACGCATCGACCAGGCCGTCCAGGCGGCGATCGCCGCAGGCGCCAAACCCCTGGTCCGCGGCGGACCGATCACCGAAGGCCCGCTCGCCAAGGGCGCGTTCTACCGCCCCAGCCTGCTGGAGGTCACCGACAACTCCCTGGACATCGTCCAGCAGGAGACCTTCGGCCCGGTCCTCACCCTCCAGACCTTCGACACCGAGGCCGAAGCCGTCGGCCTGGCCAACGACAACCAGTACGGGCTCGCCGCCAGCATCTGGTCCCGCGACATCGACCGGCCCCTGCGGGTGGCCCGCGACGTCGACGCCGGAACCGTCTGGATCAACGACTGGGCCAAGGTCTACGACGAGTTCGAGGAAGGCGGCTTCAAACAGTCCGGCCTCGGCCGCATGAACGGCCTCGCCGTGATGGACGACTTCCTCGAGTACAAGCACATCACCATCACCAGCGGCACCATCCAGGACCCGTGACGGGACCTGTGACGGGACCTGTGACGGGACGGTGCCGGTGACACCGACCCGATGAGGCCGATCGCCGCTGTTTCACACCAACGCACCCTCAACTGCCGTCGCTCGTCTACCGAAGATCCCGGAAGGCGGCCGCATCAGGCGTTCGACGATCGATCGCCTGTTCCGCGCCGTCGACGGTGCGCCCCGGAGAGAACGACCAGAGAGAGGTGTGCCCGTTGGGCAACGACATCGCCTACGCCAGGATCCACCCCGCCATCGGCATCGCCCGGGTGGGCAACAGCACCCGCGAGGACGGCTGGTTCCACGGCCCCGAAGTGCCGGACCCGCCCGCCGCGAAGCCCGGCTTCACCAAGGACGGCCAGGGCGCGATCAAGCGCCAGGCGGCCCGCTTCCGGATCTACGGCTACGGCGCGGACGGCCGGGTCGTGCGCGAGCTGACCACCGACGACCCGCAGGTGCACATCGAGTGGTCGGTGCACGTGGCCAACAAGAAGGCCGCCTGGTACGAGTTCAGCCTCCCGCTGGACATCCCCGACATGAAGGACCACCCGGAGCCGCTGCGCAACAAGAAGGTCACCGACCGCGCGCGCCTGATCATCGACCCCGGCCGCAAGACCCTCACCGCCGGCAGCAAGCAGGCCGTGGAGTTCACCGGCGGCTCCTTCCTCGGCACGCCCGTCCCGCTCGGCCGGATGCACAGTGACGAGCACGGCCGCCTCGTCGTCCTCGGCGGGCCCGGCACCTCCCGCAACCCCGAGGGCGGCGAGCTCACCTCGTACGGGAACAACGACGGCTGGTGCGACGACACCTCCGACGGCCCGGTCACCGCCACCCTCACCATCGACGGCACACCCGTGCGCGTCGACCCCGCCTGGGTCGTCGTCGCCCCGCCCAACTACGCGCCCGACGTCAAGACCGTCCGCACCCTCCACGACCTGCTGTACGACCTCTTCGTCACCCAGGGCACGCTGGCCCCGCCCAAGACCGTCAACTTCGACCGGGACGTCAAGCCGATCCTGCACCGGTTCTGCGAACTCCAGTGGGTGAACAAGGGGTTCGCCACCCACTTCGGCTTCGGCGGACCGCAGCACTTCCTCGCCCCCGACCACCTCGCCAAGCTCGCCAGCCCCTCGCCCACCTACGAGGAACTGCGCCGGCAGGTCTACACCTCGCTGCGCGACCCCAAGCGCGACGGCCTCTCCCCGATGCCCTGGCCCTGGATCTACGGCGACGGCATGAAGAGCCACCCCGACTCCGTCCTGCAGTACCTGGCCCTGTCCCCGACCCAGGACGCGACGCTGCTCTCCTGGATGAAGGGCGAGTTCGAGACCACCCCGTGGAAGGGTTTCCCCAGCCGCCTGGAGGACGCGCCGGTGGCCGACCAGCCCGCCCTGCTGGACCGCGCCGCCCTCGACTTCTGCCTCGCGGACGCCTTCCACCCCGGCTGCGAGGTCACCTGGCCGATCCGGCACACCACGATGTACTCCGAGCCGCTGCGCATCCACCACCGGCCTTCGGGCAGCGTCGAACCGGACTACGGAGACACGCTCAGCCAGGCCAGGGCGCTCGGCGCCGACGGACCGCTGCACGAACAGGGCCCGGGCGACCTGACCCGCTGGATGGCCGTCCCCTGGCAGACCGACACCGCCAGCTGCCGCTCCGGCTACGAGTCCAACGCCAACCTCGGCCCCCGCTACGACCCCTACCTGCCCACCTTCTGGCCCGCCCGGGTGCCCAACCACGTGCTGAAGGAGAGCGACTACCACATCGTCAACAAGGAGATCACCCAGACCGACGAGGACGGCCGCGAGGCCGCGTTCGCCAGGCGCGCCTCCTGGCTGCGCGGCCTCAAGGGCGACTACAAGCAGCAGCTCAAGCAGGCCGTCGCCGAGTGGCACGAGTTCGGCATCGTCGAGGTCCGCCCGTACACCGTCGGCGACGGCCGCTTCCCGGAGCGGCTGCAGGTCGAGTCGAAGCCGGGCTTCCCGCTCGACGGCGTCTCCGACAACCGGAACCTGACCGCCATCCACGTGCCCGCGGCGACCGCCGCCACGGACGCGCTGACGGCCCAGGCCGCCGGCGAGATCCTCGCGCTGACCGGGCTCACCGCGGACGAGGTCACCATCGGGTACTTCGACAAGCTCGACCCGTTCGGCGAGGACGCCGGCAGGCGCGCCGAGGGCGGCGCGTGACAGCGGCCTACGACGTGGTGGTCGCGGGCGGCGGACCGACGGGTACGGCCGCCGCCCTCGCCCTGGCCGCCGGGGGCCGCAGCGTCCTGCTCGCCCACGCCCCCGGCGGCCCGCCCGCGCTCGGCGAGGCCCTGCCGGCCGCCACCCGCATGCTGCTGCACGACCTCGGGGTGGCCGCCACCGTGCCGGGGGCAGGCCACCTGCCCTGCTACGGCAATCGCTCCGCCTGGGGATCGGACGTCCTGGGATCGGTCGACAGCATCAACGACCCGTACGGCCCCGGCTGGCACCTGGACCGCGCGCTCTTCGACCGCCGGATGCGCGAGGCCGCGGCGGTGGCCGGCGTCGACGTCCGCGCGGCGACGGTCCGCCCCGGCACCCGCCACCCGGACGGCACCTGGACCGTCTCCCTTCGCGGCCCGCACCCGCCCGGCGGGGTGCGCTGCCGCTGGCTGGTCGACGCCACCGGCCGCCGCGCCGCGATCGCCACCACCCACGGCGCCCGCCGCCTGGTCGGCGACCGCCTCGTGGCGCTCCACCTCACCCTCGGCCCGGCCGACGCCGCGGACGGCACCACCCTGGTCGAGGCGGCACCCGACGGCTGGTGGTACAGCGCCCTGCTGCCCGATCGAAGGCTGCTCCTCGCGTTCTTCACCGACGCCGACCTCCCCGGCGCCCGGCCCGACGGCGAGACCTTCCGCCGCCGCCTCGCCGCCACCGATCCCACCGCCGCCCGTGCCGCACCGCACGGGAGACTCCCCGCGCCCCCGCGCGCCCCCGCGCACAGCGCCCGGCTCGACCGCGTCCACGGCGACGGCTGGACCGCCGCCGGCGACGCCGCCGCGGCCTTCGATCCGCTCTCCTCCCAGGGCATCCTCACCGCCCTCCACACCGGCCGGGCCGCGGGCCTCGCCGTCCACGCCCATCTCGACGGCGACCCGCACGCCCTCACCCGCTACGGCGCCGACCTCGCCGGCATCACCGCCGCCTACCGGCGCAACCACGCCGCCTACTACGGACTCGAACAGCGCTGGCCCGACCGCCCGTTCTGGCAGCGCCGGCACGCCGGCCCGGGGCGTGTCTGACGTGCGGCGAGCAGGCCGCCCGCGCGACGGCGGAGTCCGGGCTCCCGCTGCGGACCCCGGCGCCTGTCCGGGTGTCGGTCGTGCACGTCTCCGCTGTCGGGGCGGCCCGAGTGGACGGCTGCGTCGGCCGGTTGATCGAACGGACGGCAACACCCCTGATCCTCCTGCGCGTTGGCGTCACCGGGTGGTCCGGGTGCCCCGGCCTCAGCACAGCGAGTGAAGAAGCGCCAGGCGTGGACGATTCCGCCGGATCACCCCGGGTCCGCCCCGTGGGCCGTTCCCGGCGCGGACTTCCGGCGCGGACTTCCGGCACGGACTTCCGCCGCGGTGCCTCGCGGCGGTGACCTTCCGTCACCGCCGCGTTCGGCGTTCACGGCGGGTGACGGACCGAGAGCGAATTTCCCTTATCCGTCCAAGGAATTAATGAATACTTATGCGAACTGGATTGATACTTCCTGGGGGAACACTTTGCTCAAGCTCGCGGTTTTCTCAAGTACGTTGGAAGTAGTCCATGAGAAGGGAGAAGATCATCATGGGATTCTTCGACCGATGGAACATCGGCTGCGGTGGTGGCCGCGGTTGGGGAGGCGGCGGGCGCCGCGGAGGCTATGGGGGCCGTGACGACTTTGGTTACGGAGGCTATGCGAGCTTCGGTGACTTCGGAGGCCGTGGAGGACGCGGTGACTTCGGAGGCGACGGGGGCGGCGGAGGCTACGGGGGCGGCGGGGGCTACGGGGGAGGACGGGGTGGCGGCGGCGGTGGTGGCCGTTAGTACTCGACCCTGTTGATCCGGCCATGGCCGGGCTTCATGCCCGGCCATGGCTGGTCCTGTGATGGACGACGCGGGGTGATGACCACGATTCGTGCCATGCGGTCGGCGTTGCGGCGCCTGGTGACCGTCGCCCAGGATTCCGACGAGATCGTCGAGGCCGCGCCTCCGGTCCCCATGCGGGAGTTGTTCCGGCGGTTCTGGCCGTACACGCGCGGTCGCCGGAAATGGCTCATCGTGATCTTCCTGATGATCGTGATCGGGCCGGTGGTGGACACCGCCGAGATCTGGCTGTTCAAGATCGTGATCGACGACATGCTCGTCCCCCGCAATCTGCAGCTCTTCCTGCCGATCGCGCTCGCCTTCGTCGGGCTCACGCTGTTCTCCGGCGTCATCGGCTTCATCGACGGCGTCGTCTCCACGTGGGTCAGCGAACAGTTCCTGCTCACCCTGCGATTCGACGTGTTCCGCCACGTCCAGAACCTGTCCCTCGGATTCTTCGAACGCCGAAAGCTCGGCGACATCCTCACCCGGGTGACCGGCGACGTCGAGGCCGTCGAGACCTTCCTGCTCTCCGGCGTCGCCAACGCCCTCTCGCACGTGGTGCAGCTGGGACTCTTCCTCGGCGTCCTGTTCTACCTGAGCTGGGAACTGACCCTGCTGGCCCTGGTCATCGCCCCGCTGTTCTGGTTCACCGCCCGGGGCTTCTCCGGTCTGATCAAGGCCGTCTCGCGCGAACGGCGCCGGCGCAGCGGCTCGATCAGCGCGACCGCCGAGGAGACCCTGGGCAACATCGCGCTCGTGCAGGCGTACAACCGCCAGGGGTGGGAGCAGGAGCGGTTCCAGCGCGAGAGCCTCGGCCGCTACCGCGCGACGATGGCGTCGACCCGGATCGGCGCGCTGTTCGGACCGATCGTGGACGTCATCGAGCTGGTCGGCGCGCTGGTCGTGATGGGCCTGGGCACCTGGGAGCTCACCCAGGGCCGGCTCACGCTGGGTGGGCTGATGGTCTTCCTGACCCTGCTGAGCAGGCTCTACACCCCGATCCGGGGCATGTCGCAGCTCAGCAACACCTTCTACGCCGCGTCCGCCTCCGCCGAGCGGATCGCCGAGCTGCTCGACCAGCGCCCCCAGGTCACCGAGGTCGCCCACCCCTGCCCGCTGCGGCGGACCGAGGGATCCGTCGAGTTCGACGGTGTCCACTTCCGCTACCCGGAGACGACCCGGTCGGCGCTCACGGACGTCTCCTTCAAGGTGGCCCCCGGCGAGATCGTGGCACTGGTCGGGACGAGCGGTGCCGGAAAGTCCACCATCGCGAAACTGCTGCTGCGTTTCTACGACCCCGACCAGGGCGCCGTCCGGCTGGACGGGCACGATCTGCGCGACCTCGGGCTCACCGACCTGCGCGACCACGTCTCGGTGCTCCTCCAGGAGACCCTCGTCCTGCACGGCACGGTCCGCGAGAACATCGCCTTCGGCCGCCCGGGCGCCACCGAGCAGGAGATCGTCGCGGCGGCCCGCGCCGCCGACGCCCACGACTTCGTCACGGGGCTCCCGGAGGGCTACGACACCGTCGTCGGCCAACGCGGCCGGCTCCTCTCCGGCGGACAGCGCCAGCGCCTCGCCATCGCCCGCGCGATGATCCGCGACGCACCCGTCCTGATCCTGGACGAACCCACCACCGGCCTCGACGCCGAATCCGGACAGCGCATCCTCCAGCCCCTGCGCCTGCTGATGAGCGGCCGCACGACGATCCTCATCTCGCACAACCTGCTCAGCGTCCGCGACGCCACCCAGATCGTCTTCCTCGAACACGGCCGGGTCGCCGGACTCGGCACCCACGACCAGCTGCTCGCCACCAGCCCCGGCTACGCCCGCCTCCAGCTCCTGCACGGGCCGCCGGACGACGTCCCCACGATCGAGGAGTTCACCTCCTGAACCCGGACGGGGTCGCGGCCGCGTATCCGTGGTCCGGCGGCCCGGGTCAGGTGCCGGTGGCGCCGGATGCGAGCCCGAGGATGAGGGCCCGCATCACCGGGGCGGGGTCGATCCGCGCGCCGAGGGACTGGAACGCGGCGAGGCCGTCCGTGCCGGCGGCGGCCGCCTCGCCCAGGGGGCGGGGGTCGAAGGCGCCGCCGTGCTCGTCCGCCAGGACCTGGAACAGGGCGATGAAGCAGGCCCGCCACCGCCGGTACTCCGCCTCCAGGCTCTCCCGCACGCTGTCGTCGTTCGCGGCGAACCAGTGCAGGGCGGAGTGCACCCGCGCCAGGTCGCCGGCCTCCGGCTCCGCCAGCAGCCCGATGACCCGCTCGGCCCGCTCGGCGAACGTCCCGGGGCCGGCCACCGCCTCCTCCAGGGGGGTGATCCACTCCGGCCGGATGCTCCGTACCACCGCCACGATGAGGTCGGTGCGGTTCTGGAAGTGGTAGTGGCACATACCGTGCGTCACGCCGCCGAGGGCGGCGACGTTACGCGTGGTGAAGGGCACCGTGCCGTCCCCGGCGAGCAGTTCGCGCGCGGCGGCCAGGAGCCGGGCCCGGGTCTGCTCGCCCTTGGCCGAGGCGCGCGGGCGCCGGGGGGCGGGGGCGAGGGGGCGGGGGTCGTCGGAGCGCGTGGCCATCCGGAAACTCTAACGAGCCCGTGGGGGCTGCCCTTTGCGCAATGTACCGGTACCGGCGCGATGTATTGACCGAGCGCTTGGTCAGTTTTACGGTCATGGCCACCACGTGGAAACGGCCACGTACGGAGAGGACCGGGAGGTCAGGAGATGAACGGTCACAGCGAACCGCACGTCTCGTCCGGCAGAGCGCGGGGCGTACTCGGGCGGCGGAACTTCCTCGCCGCCACCGGGCTGGCGGTGGCGGGCACCGCCTGGGCGGCGGACGGCGCCGCCGCAGCCGTCCGGGGCGCCGGCGCCGACCTCGCGGCGGCCGGGCGCGCGCCCGTCGGCCCCGCGCTCGCCGGCACCTTCGCGGTGCCGATCGACACGGTGGCCCACACCAGGACCTGGATGGCCTGGCCGGACGACCCCGCCATCTGGACCGGCCGCCGCGGCGGCCGCGGTGGCGGCACGACCCCCTCGGTCGCGCAGATCCAGGCCAACATCGCACTCGTCGCCAACACCATCGCGACGTACGAACCCGTCTACCTGTGCGCCAACCCGGCCGCGGCCGCGGCCGCCCGCCGGGCCTGCCCGGCGGCCGACGTCACCGTGCTCACCACCATCCCCGTCAACGACTGCTGGATGCGCGACTCCGGCCCGGTCTTCCGCACCGACGGGCTCGGCGGCCTGGACGCGATCGGCCTCAACTTCAACGGCTGGGGCGGCAACCAGACCTTCACCAACGACGGCAAGGTCGCCGCCCGCGTCGCCGCCCACGTCGGCGTGCCGTTCACGGCGGCCGGACTGGTCTCGGAGGGCGGCGCCATCGAGACCGACGGCACGGGCACGCTGATGGCCACCCGGAGCAGCATCCTCGTCTCCAACCGCAACCCGGGCATGACACAGGCCCAGGCCGAGAACGCGATGACGGCCGGGTACGGCGCGACGAAGGTCATCTGGTTCACCGGGGTCGCCGGCCAGGACATCACCGGCGACCACGTCGACGCGACCTCGCGCTTCCTCGCCCCCGGCCAGGGCCTCGTCCAGCAGCCGAACGCCACCGACGACCCGTCGGACGTCTGGACCAAGGACGAGCTCAGCCAGTACGGCGTGCTCTCCTCGGCCACCGACGCCCGTGGCGTCCACATCCAGGCCACCAAGCTCGGCGGCCCCGACTACTACACGATCCGGCAGAGCGATCCGGCCTTCGTCGGCTCCTACGCCAACTACTACGTCTGCAACGGCGCCGTGATCGCCGCCCAGTTCGGCGACCCCCGGGCCGACGCGGCGGCGAAGGCGACGCTCCGGTCCCTCTTCCCGGGCCGGGTCGTCGAGCAACTGAACATCGACTACATCGGCCTCGGGGGCGGCGGCATCCACTGCGTCACCCAGCCGCAGCCGATCCCCTGACCCGTCGGGGCCGAGCGGAGCGGGAGTTCCTCGGCTCATGGCCCTGCGGAACGGGCGCCGGTCCCCTGTGGTCTCGCAGGGGACCGGCGCTCTGCGGGCGGCGTCGTTCAGCGGCAGAGGGCCGTGTCCACGACGGCGTCGACGTGCTTCCTGGTCGCCTCGTCGTCCAGCTGCATGGTCACCGCGACATTGGCGGCGCGGCCGCGGTCGGTGGCGCCGCCTCGGGTCTCGTAGCCCGGGAAGCTGCCGCCGTGGCCCCAGTACACACCGCCGCAGGACAGCGGCTTGCTCACGATCCCCAGTCCGTAGCGGGCGCCGTCACCGAAGGGGTACTCGGTGGCGACGGTGGTGCGCATCTGGGTGAGCTGGGCCTCCGGGAGGAGGTCGCCGTGCAGGAGCGCGGTGAAGAACCGGTTGAGGTCGGAGTCGGTGGAGACCAGCTGCCCCGCCGCCCAGCCCCAGGACGGGTCCGTCTCCGTGACGTCGAGCAGCGGCGCCCCGGCCGAATCCCGGTAGTAGCCCTTGGGGTGGGCCTCCCGGATGGTCGCGTCGCCGGGGGCGGGGAAGTAGGTGTGGCGCAGCCCGATGGGCTTGATGATGCGTCGGTCCATCTCCTCGGCGAGGGGGCGTCCGGTGATCTTCTGGACGATCAGGCCAGCCAGCAGGTAGTTCGTGTTGCTGTACGCCCACTTCTCGCCGGGGGCGAAGTCGGCCTTGTGCTGGAGCGCGAGGTCGAGGAGGTCGCGGGGGTCGAAGTACCGGACGTCGTCCCCGAGGTAGGTGCTGTAGTTGGGGAGTCCGCTGGTCTGCTGCAGCAGTTGGCGGACGGTGATGTGGCGTCCGTCGATCCCGTCCCCGCGTACGAGGCCCGGCAGGTAGGTGTCGACCGGGGCGTCGAGGCTGACCTTCCCCTCGCCGACCAGTTGCAGCACGACGACCGCGGTGAAGGTCTTGGTGTTGCTGCCGATCCGGACCTGGCCGTCGACCGGTACCTTCGCGCCGGTGGCCAGGTCGCCGACCCCGGCGGTGTAGATGCGGGTGCGGCCGTCCGGGCCGCGGACGGAGGCCAGCGCGGCGGGCAGCCGGTCGGTGCGCACCAGCGCGTCCAGGCCCTGCTGGACGGTGTCCGGCCGGGCGGTGTTCGGCCGGGCGGCGGCCGAGGCCGAGGCCGGGGGCGCCAGGGCGCTCATCGCCAGGACGCCGACGGCCATCGCGGCCGCCGCCGGCACGGCCCGTCGCCGACCGCCCTGCTGCCGCCGGGGCGAACGAATCCGCTGCCATGTCTGCGCACGCATGAGTCAACTCCTGTGGAATCGTCGGGAAACGGTGGTGGGCGCCGATGTCGGGGGCCACCCGTCGGCCGGGTCCGGTCAGTGACCGGTGAGCTGCCGGTGGACGCACTCCCGGTACTGCTGGAAGCTGTCGGGCCGGTAGCAGGCCTGCGTCTTGTTCGCGTACCAGGCCAGGAGGAACACGGCCAGGACGGACACCGCGATCGCGAGGACCGACGTCACCACGCCGGTGAGCGCCCTGCCCCGGCCGACGCCGGTCCGCCGGGCCGTCCGCAGGGCGACGGCGCCCCCGATCAGGCCGAGGACGCCGAACAGGCCGCCGACGAGGACGACCGAGGTGAGCAGGCCGAGGACGCCGAGCACCAGGGCGGCCACGGCCGGGCCGTTTCCGCCGGACGGGTCGCTCCCGCCGACCGGCGTCGGTGCCGTGTGATGCGGCGATGTCCCTGTCCTGGACAGCCCTGTCCTCGGCATCCCTTGCGCGTTCAACAGCAGCCCTCTCGTCAACTGGTCGGGGCACGATCCTGGTTTCCGCGGGCCCGGGTGCGCATCGCGGAAAGGCAGGAGAAAGTGCTCCCTCGATCGGGGGAGGCCGCTGCTGAGCTGCCCGGTCATACTGGCGACCATGTTCAGGGGAATCCGGCCGTTTCTGCGCGGCTCCACGTATGCGGGTGTGCTGTTCGCCTCTTGCGGCGCGTTGGCCAGCCTTCCACTGCTGGCGTTCGCCATGCTGCCGGCGCTGCTGTGGCGATCGGCTCCCTGGGGAGTGCAGGCCGCGCTGTGCCTGCTGGTCTGGGCGGCGCTGGTCGCCGCGGTCGGGCTGGCCCGCACCACGCGGCGGGTGCTGGTCGTGGGCGCCCGTCGGCTGCTGCGGGTGCCGCTGCCGGATCCGGTGGCCGGCCGTCGGCCCGCGAGCCCGCCCGGCACCGCGCCGAGCGCCGCCGCGTCCTCCGGAACCGCGAACCCCGGCGCCGACCGCTGGCGGACTCCGCTCTGGCTGCTGCTGCACGTGGTCCTGGGGTGGACGGGCGGGCTGGCGAGCTGCGTGCTGTTCGTCATGGCCCTGTCCCTGCCCGGGGACTGGCTCGACGGCGAGGCGCGGTTGAGCCTGTTCGGCCGGTCGGTGCAGGTGACGGGCGCCTGGCGCTGGCCGGTGGCGCTCGGTTGCCTGCTGCTGGCGCTGGCCGTGTGCGTGCTGGTGACGGGCGCCCTGCGCCGGCTGGCGCCGCCGCTGCTGGGCCCGTCGTCGGCCGAGCGGCTCGCGCTGGCGGCCGAGCGGGAGCTGCTGCTGGCCGAACGCAACCGACTGGCCCACGAACTGCACGACTCGATCGGGCACACGCTGACGGCGGCCACGATCCAGGCCGCGGTGGCGGGCGAGGTGCTCGCCGCCGATCCGGCGGCCGCGCGGGCCGCCATGCGCAGCATCGAGGAGTCGACCCGGGCCGCGCTGGAGGACCTGGACTACGTGCTGGGCGTGCTGCGCGAGGAGGAGGCCGGGACGGCGCCGGCCCGGACCCTGGCCGACCTGCCCGAGCTGCTGGACCGGCTGCGGCACGCGGGCGCGGTGGTGGAGCCGGAGCTGTCGGGCGACCTGACGCAGGTGCAGGGCACGCTCTCCCGGGCGGCGTACCGGATCCTGCAGGAGGGGCTGACGAACGCGCTGCGGCACGGGGCGGGCGGTCCGATCGAGGTTCGGGTGGCGGCCGCGCCGGACGGGCTGGAGCTCAGCGTGGTCAACCGGACCGGGGCCGGTACGGGCCGGGGCGCCTTCCCGACGTCCGGGCACGGCCTGCCCGGGCTGGCCGAGCGGGTGCGGCTGCTGCACGGTGAGATCGAGGCCGGCCAGGACGGCCCGCAGCGCTGGCGGTTGGCGGTCCGGCTGCCGGTACGGTTGTCCGCGTGACCGGCTCCGCGACGGGTGAAGCCACCGCTACCGGCCCCGCGGGAACCCCCGTCACGCTCCTGATCGCGGACGACGACGAGGTGACCCGCAGCGGCCTGCGCACCCTGCTCGCGGCACAGCCGGGGATCGCGGTGGTCGGGGAGGCGGCCGACGGCGTCGAGGCGGTCGAGCAGGCGCTGCTGCTGCGGCCGGACGTGGTCCTGATGGACGTCCGGATGCCGCGCCGCAACGGGATCGAGGCCACCCGGCAGCTGCTGGCCGGGTCGGCCGAACCGCCGAAGGTCGTGGTGATCACCACCTTCGAGAACGACGGCTACGTCACCGCCGCGCTCGGCGCGGGCGCCAGCGGGTTCGTGCTCAAGCGGCTTCCGGTCCGGCAGATCGCGGAGGCGGTGCGGGTGGTGGCGGCCGGGGAGGCGATCCTCTTCCCGGCGGCGCTGCGCCGGATGGTCGCGGCCCGCCCGCTGGACTCCGCCGAGGCCTTGCCGCGGGCGGCGCTGACGGGACGTGAGGAGGAGGTGCTGCGGGCGATGGCCACCGGCCTGTCCAACCCGGAGATCGCGCAGTCGCTCACGGTGACCCTGGAGACGGTGAAGACGCACGTCGGGAACGTGCTGACCAAGCTCGGCGCGCAGAACCGGACCCACGCGGTGGTGATCGCGTACGAGTCCGGCCTGGTGGTGCCGGGGTTCGCCGGCTGAGGCGGCGTGGGGCGGCGTGAGGCGTCCTGACCCGGCCTGGCGCCGGTGTCCACCGCCGGGTGGAGGCGGGCGCGGCGGGCGGGTGGAGTGCCGCCGGCGCGATGTCCACCCCGGCGCCGAGGCCGACCGCCGGGCCGCCGCCGTACCGTCGCGCCATGACCGCACTCCTCCGCCGGAAGGCCGCGACCGGCGGCCTGTTGGTGTGCCTCGTGCTGCTGCCGGCCGTCCTGGCCCCCTCCGCCGCCGAAGCCGCTCCCACGGCTCCTGCCGCTCCCGCCGCGCTCGCCTGGGGCGCGTGCCCGGCGCCGACCCTGAACGCCAACGGCGTGCCGTTCCCGCGCGATCCGCGCGAGCAGTGCGCGACCCTGCGCGTCCCCCGCGACTACCGGGACCGGCGGTCCGGCACCCTCACCCTCACCGTCTCCCGGATCCGCACCGCCGACCCGGCGCACCGCAAGGGCGACCTCGTGGTGGTGCCCGGCGGGCCCGGCGGCTCCGGACTCGACTACCCGGGCGAGGCGGTGTCGTTCCTGCCGCCCGCGGTGCTCGCCTCCTACGACCTGATCGGCTTCGACGAGCGCGGCGTGGGCAACAGCACCCCGGTGCACTGCGACCTGTCCGAGGCCGACCGCGCCGCCCAGCTCAACTACCCCTTTCCGGCCCCCGACGGCTCGATCACCGCGAACCTCGCCTACGCCAGGACGGTGGCCGACGCCTGCGCGGCCGCGGGCGGCTCCTACCTCGCCGACATCACCACCGCCAACTCGGCCCGCGACCTGGACCGGATCCGGGCCGCGCTGGGCGTGCGCAGGATCTCCTACCTGGGCACCTCGTACGCCACCTACCTCGGCCAGGTCTACGCGAGCCTCTTCCCCACCCGCACCGACCGCGTCGTGCTGGACAGCACGGTGGCCCCGGGCGGCGAGCAGCAGGGGGTGAGCCTGTTCGGCGAGGGCGCCGAGGACACCTTCCCGGCCCTGGCCGGGTACCTCGCCGCCCGTGACGCCACCCTGCACCTCGGCGCCACCCCCGAGGCCGTGCGGGCGGCGTACCTGCGGCTGGGCGCCGAACTCGACCGGGCGCCGCTGGTCCTGGCCGACGGCCGGACGCTCACCGGCACCGTGCTACGGGCCGTCACGTACTCCTCGCTGACCAACCCGCGCTACTACCCGCTGGCGGCCGTCGTCCTGCAGCGGGCCGCCACCCGCGCCACGACGACGCCGCCGGGCGGCTCCTCGGGCAGCCCGCTCCCGCGGGTGATCCCGGACAACTTCGTCGCCGCGCAGGATGCCGTGATCTGCGACGACTCCGCCTGGCCGCGCGATCCGGCCTACTACGCGGCCCGCACCGCCGCCGACCGGGAGCGCTACCCGCTCACCGCCGGGATGGGCGGCAACGTCTGGCCGTGCGCCTTCTGGCACTACCGTCCGAAGGAGCCGCAGGTGCGCCCGAACCCCGCCGGGCCGCGCAACGTCCTGCTGCTGCAGAACCGGTACGACCCCGCCACCCCGTACTCCGGCGCCCGGCAGACCCTGGCCGCCTTCGGCCACCGGGCCGCCATGCTGACCGTCGACGCGGCGGGCCACGGCGTCGACTTCGGCGATCCCCGGGTCAGCGGCCCGTTCACCGCCTTCCTGCTCACCGGCCGGCTTCCCGCCTGAAGCCGAGGTATGACATCTTCACACCGGCTTCGTGATTTCCTTACTGTCCGCGGCCACTTCCCTGCTCGCATACTCCGGCTAAGAGCCGTCGAGACGAGGGAGCCGGTGGGAATCATGGACGAGTGCCCCGTCGTGCATCTGTGGTCGCTGGCCGAGGACGTCGCCGTACACCCGGGCGCCCTCGACGGTGAGCTTGTTCTGGTCGGTCTCTTCGGGACCGAACACATCAAGGACGAACCGCTGGTCGTCGCCGAGGCGCTCCGGCGCATGGAACTCGGCCCCGTACTCCTCACCAACGTCGAGGCCGGCTCGGACAGCGGCCTCTCGCCGGACGAAGTGCAGTCGGCCCTCTCCCGTGTCCTCGAACGCATCCCGCACCTCGTGGTGTGCACCCTGGGCGTGGACGATCTGCGCGGCCCGCTGCTCTCCGTCGTCCCCCTGGTGCCCACCGCCCTCCTCGCCGTGGCCCGGCTCCCGTCCCGAAGTCGCCTGCAACTGCCCCAGGGCGCATCGTTCACGGTGGACGGCAACCGGATCGTGCTCCGGCGGGAGGGTGCCGCGTACCGGGTCGAATTGCACCGACCGGAGGCGGCCTGGGTGGTCGCCAGGCTGGCCTGGCCCACCACGCCGGACGCCGTCTCACGGGAGCTTCCGCTGCCCTGGTCGGTCACCCGCAGCATCCTGGAGTACCTGGTGGCCGCGGGCATGCTCACCCACATCCGCGACGCCGCTCCCGGGTCGCCGAGTCGGCCGGCGTCGCCGGAGGATTGAACCGGGCGCCGCCTCACAGCAGCCAGCCGGCCTCGCGGGCGAGCTTGATGGCGTCGACCCGGTTGCGGGCGTTGAGCTTGGTCACGGTGGTGGTCAGGTAGTTGCGCACGGTCCCCAGGGACAGGTTCAACTGGTTCGCGATCTCCCGGGGTTCGGCCCCGTCGGCGGCCAGCTGGAGCACCTCCGTCTCCCGCTCGGTCAGCGGCGTCCCGGCGCTTCCCCAGGCGGCGAGGGCGAGTTGGGAGTCGATCGCCCGCTGTCCCGCCGCCACCTTGCGGATCGCGGTGGCCAGTTCCTGCGGCCGGGCGTCCTTCAGCAGGAAACCGGAGACCTGCGCCTCCAGGGCGCGGCGGAGCGTGCCCGGCCGGCCGAGGCTGGTGAGGATCACGGTCCGGCACTCCGGGACGTGCTTGCGCAGCAGGGCGGCGGCGGCGAGTCCGTCCATACCGGGCAGGTCGACGTCGATGACGGCCACATCCGGCCGGAGCTCCCGGGCGGTGGGCAGGATCTCGTCGCCGCGTTCGAGTTCACCGACGATCTCCAGGTCGTCCTCCAGATTGAGGAGTGCGACCAGGGCGCCACGCACCATGTGCATGTCCTCGGCCAGCAGAATGCGGATGGTCACGGCGAAGTTCCTCCAGGGGCGGATGGTTGACGTGTGATCAGGCGCCGGAATCGATCGTCGGGAGAGGGCGCCGGGGCCGGACGGCCGGGTCAGGCGGCGGATTCGCCCCGCTCGTCCCGGCCGACCGACTTGAGCCGGCCCCGGGCCGGGGCCTCGGCGATCAGCCGGAACGTGCCGTCCGTGCCCCGCTCGACGTTCAGCGTGCCCGACTGCACGAGCAGCCGCTCCCGCAGGTTGCCCAGGCCGCTGCCACTGTGCGCCGAGGTGTCCCGGTAGGCGGGGTCCACGCCGTCGTTGGTCACGGTCAGCCGGACCAGACCCGCCTCCCGGGCGACCTGTACGGTGCAGAACGTCGCGTGGGAGTGCCGCAGCAGGTTGGTGACCGCCTCACGGAGCACGGTGGCGAGGACGGAGTCGACCGGCAGCTCCAACTCCTCGGTGTCCGCCTCGACCTGCACCCGCAGGCCCGCCGCTTCCAGCAGCGACCGGGCCGAACCCAGCTCCTGCTTCAGGGACATGTGCCGCAGGCCGTTGGAGATGGCGCGGACGTCGGCGAGCGACTCCCGGGAGATCTCCAGGACGTCGCCGACCTCGTCCAGGGCGCGCCGCGGATTGGTGGTCACCAGCCGCTGGATCAGCTCCGTCTTGAGGGTGATCGCCGACAGGCTGTAGCCGAGCAGGTCGTGCAGGTCGCGGGCGAACCGCAGGCGCTCCCGGGTGACGGCCATGTCGGCCAGCTGGCCGCGGGCCTCGTGCAGCGCCTGCACCAGCGCCGCCAGCCGGGACAGGCTGTAGACGACGAGGCCGGTCAGCAGGGTCGACTGGAGCAGGTAGACGCTGTCCTGGGTGGAGAGATGGTCGATCGCCGGCGGGATCACCATGGTCAGGCCGACGAAACCGTACGTGGCCCAGGCGAGCCAGCCGGGCAGGAGCAGCAGCAGGGAGCCGGCCAGGAATCCCGCCATGGAGCCCCAGACGCTGTGGAAGAGCGTGATGGGCAGGTAGGTCAGCAGCGCCTGGGTGCCGAGGGTCAGGCACTTCTGCCGCAGCGGCGCCCGGGCGGCGCCCGGGCTGGAGTGCCTCAATTGCAGGAAGAACATGACCAGTTGGCAGACGACGCAGATGACGAGTGCCGCGCGGGACAGGTGTGCCCCGAACAGGTTGTTGACGGTGACGCCGCTGTAGCACAGCAGGGCGACGACGAGGATGGCCCGGGCCGAGAGCCGGGTCGTGAGATCCGACGTGTCCGGACCGGAGGGCGTCGTCTCCCGAGTGGACCCCGCCTCACCGTGAGTCTCCACCATGGTTTCCCCCGTTGTCTTCCTGCCGGCCGGCGGCTGTGACTGGAGGAATCATATGGTGTGACTCCTGATCATGGGTCAGCCGATGAGTCATACGAAAAGCGGAATGGGGTTCAGCTCTTCGTACGGGGTCGGCTCCTTGCGGTGACCCAGGGACACCGGTGCGGTGAATAGTCGACCCGGGCCGAAGCGGGGCCAGAAATGCCGCAGTCCGGGAATTATCACCTTCACCACGGGCAGTTCAAGGTCCGGCCGGGTCTGGTTCAGGACCAGCAGTTCCATTCCTTTGGAACGCACCAACTCGGTGAGGAAAGAGACGTCCTGGAGCAGGTCGTCGGTGGGCGCGTACGTCCACGCGTCCGGACCGGCCGGCGGCCGCTCCGGGTCGGCCCACAGGTACGGCTGGTTCGCCGGGGTGGCGTGCTGCCACCAGGCCAGCGCGTCCGGATCGTTGATCCGGTAGCCCGAGCCCGAGGGCGTCACCCCGGCGACCAGGGGCAGCAGCTGGCCCATCTCGGTCAGGGCCCGGCACACGGCGACCCGGGGGTCGAAGTGCGCGCCGAAGCCGAAGATGACGTCCTCGGCCGGCTTGTCGGTGCGCCGGGACAGTGCGACCACCACCGGGATGCCGAAGTCCGAGGTGAGGTCGAGCGCCCAGGTTTCGCGGTGCTGGTCGCGGTAGGTGGCGCGCAGGCGGTCGATCCGGGGATCGTCGAAGGCGTCGAGGGCGACGGCCCGGTGGCGGGTGCGGTTGTACCACCACAGCGCCACCGCGTCCCGCTCGATCAGTTCCAGGAACCCCTGGACCAGCGCGTCCTCCGCGCAGCTGCCGGCGGCGTTGCCGTTGGAGTCCGCGCACAGCCCGTCGGGGGCGGCCCGGTCGCTGTAGTAGAGCATCGAGGTCGGCAGCAGCCGCCGGGTGCGCCCGGTCAGGGACCAGACGGGCGTCCAGTCGGTGGGCCGGTCCTCGTCGAAGCGCGGGGGGACGTACTGGAGCTGCGAACCCCGCTCGTTCCACCCGTCCCGGTCCGCCAACTGGGCCTCGGCGTACAGCTGGCAGGCGTTGGGGTGCACGGCGACCGGACCGAGCGAGCGGTAGCTGGCGCGCAGCGTGGGCTCGTCGCCGTGCCGGGTGCCGCTGTAGCGCTCGACCGCCTCGCCGAGCGCGCTGGTCCGGGCCTCCTCCTCGGTCAGGCCCTTGCCGCCGCTGAGCGAGCGCAGGCCCGCACGCAGCCCCGCCAGCGAGGCGCTGCGCATGGCGAGGTTGCGCCCGGACAGGAACGCCTGGACGAAGGAGGGGCTGCCGGGCGCCCGGCGGATCTCCCGGATGATGCCGGTGACCGGGTCGACCAGGTGGGCGTAACGTTCCAGCATCTGGGCCGGGGTCAGCGCCCGGTGGCCGTTGAGGTGCCGGGCGGCCTTGGGACGGGAGACCGGGACGAACGGGGCGGCGGCCCGCCTGGCGACCAGGCCCGGGTCTCCGCAGGCGGGGCACTGCGGGCGCCGGGCCACCGGATGGGCCGCAGCGGTGGAGGTGAGGGTGTCCAGGGTGTGCACGGCGTCCTGAGCGCTGTTGCGCACACCCGCCAGCCACTTGGCGGCCTCCAGTACAGCCAGGTGCACGGTCATTGAGCGACCCGCCGCCAGTGTCGCCATGGGCCGGGGCGGCGGACCGTCCAGTCCGAGCGCGCGCCGCAGCGGCGACTCCGAGTGGCGGTGGTCCTGCAACCGGGTGGCCAGGCAGTGCCAGCACGGTCCCTCGCCGGGGCGGAACACCGGCCCGACCCAGGAGGTGGCGGTTCCCACCGCCACCGGCAGCCAGGGCCGGCCCGCCAGGCGGTGCGCGGCGTCGATCTCCGCGAGCCGCGGGTCCAGGTAGTCGTCGCACAGGACGATCTCCAGCGCTGCGTCCGGCCTGGACGCCGTGACCGTGAGCCCCGACTCGGCGCAGGCGTTGCGCACCTGGTCGAGGTCGACGTCGGTCAGCGCGGTGAGGTGGACCGGGCGGGCGGCCACCGTGTACGGAACCCGGCTGCCGTCCAGGCCGGCCAGGTCCCAGTACGCCTCCTCGGCCCGGTCCACCGGTTGCGGCGGGGCGTCCGGGGCCCAGCCGAGGGCGCGCCGGCGCAGCAGGCCCGCCGCCTCCAGGCTGCGCAGCGCGGCGAGCACGTCGTCCCGGCCCATCGCGGGCGCCGCGTCCCGCACCACGGCCGGTTCGTCCCGGCTGCCGTCCAGGAGCGGCACCAGGATCGCGGCGGGCCGGCCGGACAGCGCGGTGACCCCGCGCTGCGAGACCAGATAGACGGCCTCGCCGGGGACCGGGAATGCCGAAAGGTGGCTTTTGAGGCCGAGACGGGCGCCGCCCATATCCGCCGTGGTCAATTCTGTCCCCCCCGTTTCCTGCATCACTTCCCCCGTCTCCCGTTTCAGCGGGCGCCCGACACCGGTCGGCCGTGGGACCGCTCGAGCGGCGGGTACAGGACGCAGGCGGTGAAGAGGGCGGTGCCGTTGTCGAAGGACCCGTCGAGGTCCTCGATCACGAGTGGGGAGGTCGCGCCGGTCACGCCGAGCTCGCCCAGGCGGGCGAGGGGAAGGGTGGTGGTACTCATGGTGTCATCACTCCTGTCCGGTCGGTCTTGCGGGGCGGTTGCGATCCTGCCTGACGTGGTCAGGCGCAGACAGTGGTGGATTCACCGCGCGGATGTGAAGTTCTCACGGATTCCGGAACGGGCCACTCCGGGATCCGTACGGCTGCCCGGAAGTCAAGACCGCTGCGCATCAAGGAAGCGTCAGAATCGCTTCGACGGCGGTGTGGTCGCGCGGCCTCGCGCACGGGTGGGGGAAGACCTGGGGGTGAGAAATTCACATCCGACGGGCGTGGAATTCATGCGGAGACCGGTTAAGCCTTCACTGTCCGCCGACTTGACCGGAGCCTACGGTTCTCATTGCCGCAGACGCCCTGCCTGCGCATTCCAGTCCTCGGAATTCCTTTTGTCTCGCCTGTTGATGCGGAGCTCAGTACGGGGAGGAACGGACACCTCATGAAGGTCACCGACGTCACACCGCTCAGGACGGCCCTGCCCACCGCGGGCGGCACGGGGCGCGAGCGGGCGCGGGTTCCGCTGGACCTGCTGCAGCCCTCCCACTCGCCCCGCGTCAACGGCGAGAGCGACGAACACGCCCGGGTCCTGGCCCAGTTGGACACCGGGCTGCCGCCGATCCTGGTTCAGCGCAGCACCATGCGGGTGATCGACGGCATGCACCGGCTGCGCGCCGCGCAGCTGCGCGGGGACGACGGCATCGAGGTCGAGTTCTTCGACGGCGAGGAGGCCGACGCCTTCGTCCTCGCAGTCCGGCTGAACATCGCCCACGGCCTGCCGCTGACCCAGGCCGACCGCAACGCCGCGGCCGACCGCATCCTGGCGGCCTTCCCGTACTGGTCCGACCGCCGGGTCGCCGCCAGCACCGGCCTTGCGGCCGGCACCGTCGCGGCGCTGCGGCGCCGTTCGACCGACCAGGACGGACAGTTGAACGTCCGGGTGGGCCGGGACGGACGGGCCAGGCCGCTGCACGCGGCGGAGGGGCGTCGGCGGGCGGCCGAGCTGATCGCCGCCCACCCCGAGGCCTCGCTGCGGGAGATCGCCGAGTCGGCCGGTATTGCCCCGGCCACCGCCAAGGACGTCCGGGACCGGATGCGCGCCGGGCAGGACCCGGTGGCCCCCCGCGGCCGCCTTGGCGCGGCCGGGACCGAGCCCCGCGGGTGCACCGTGCCTGCACGCCAGGCCGACCCGGTCCGGCCCGCGCAGCCGCGCCGACTGGTGCTGTCGAGTCTGGGCAAGGACCCCTCGCTGCGCACCGAGGCGGGCCGCAGGCTGCTGCGGATGCTCAGCGACCACCACATCGGCGACGACGACGACTGGCACCGGATGGCCCAGGGGGTCCCGGGCCACCAGGTGGAGCTGCTGGCGCAGGCCGCGCGCCGCTGCGCCGACCACTGGCTGCGCCTGGCCGCCGAGTTGGAGACGCGCCGCCCGTGACCCGGCGTCACCTGGCCGCCGTCACCGGTGGTCGGTGACCCGGCGGCCGCGACCCGGGCCGGCGGTGCCATCGGCCGCCTCCCGAACACCGAACACCGAACGCAGACAAGGAGACCCGTATGTTCGTCCCCGAGTGCTATCGCGAGCCGGACGGCTCGTGGATGGCCGAGCTGGTGCGCCGCAACCCGTTGGCGCAACTGGTGACCAACGGCCCGGCCGCCGACGGACCCCGCGTGACCCACCTGCCGGTGATCCGCGACCCGGCGATGACCGGCGACTGGCCGCCGGACCTGAGCGGAGGCCTTCTGGTCGGGCACATGAACCGGGCCAACCCGCACTGGGCGGCGCTGGAGTCCGGCACGACGGCGCTGCTCACCTTCACCGGCCCGCACGCCTATGTCTCACCGACCCTGTACGGGGTGACGCCGGCCTCGCCGACCTGGAACTTCACCGCCGTGCACGTGCGCGGCGTGCTCCGCAAGATCGCGACGATCGAGGAGACGCTGGAGGTGGTGAAGGCCACCGTGCGCGCCTTCGAGCGGGACTTCGGCTCCGAGCTCGGCGTCGAGTGGGACATGACCGGATCGCTCGACTACTTCCGCAGCATCGTGCCGGCGGTGGGCGCTTTCCGGTTCGAGGTGACCGGCGCCGACGGCATGTTCAAACTCAGTCAGGAAAAGGAGCCTGAAATCCGCGACCGTGTGCGACAGTGTTTCGCGCAGCGGGATTCCGGAAGACACCGAGAAGCGGCCGCTCTCATGGGCCGGTTGATGCAAACATCACCTGCGGGAGACGTCAGTGGAAACTGAACGGGAAATACTCGACATCGTCGGCGTGGGATTCGGCCCGTCGAATCTTTCGCTCGCCGTCGCGCTGGAGGAGCACGAAAGCGCGCGGTGCGGCGAACCGGTCGCGTTCGCATTCTTCGAGCGGCAGCCGAGACTCGGCTGGCACCGCAACATGCTGTTGCCGTCGGCGAAGATGCAGATCTCCTTCCTGAAGGACCTCGCGACCTTCCGTAACCCGGCCTCGCGGTACAGCTTCATCTCGTACCTGCACGAGCGGGGTCGGCTCCCGCAGTTCGTCAACAACCAGGACTTCTTCCCGACCCGGCTGGAGTTCCACGACTACCTGGAGTGGGCCGAGGCGGGCTTCGCGGACCGGGTGACCTACAACGTCGAGGTGACGGGGATCCGCCGCCCCGCCGGGGCGGGCCCCGGCCCGCTGGAGAGCGTCGAGGTCGTGGTGCGGGACACCCGGGGGGAGACCAGCGCCGTCCGGACCCGCAACGTCGTCGTCTCCACCGGCCTGGTCCCGAGGATGCCCATCGGCATCGGCCGGGACGACCGGGTCTGGCACAGCTCCGAGTTCCTGGAGCGGTTCCGGGCGATGGACCCGCGCCGACTGCGCCGGATCGCCGTCGTCGGCGCCGGACAGAGCGCGGCGGAGATCGTCCGGCACGTCTACGACGAGCTGCCGCACGCCGAGGTCTCGGCGATCCTGCCGTCCTACGGCTACTCGATCGCCGACGACACCCCCTTCGCCAACCAGGTGTTCGACCCGGCGGCGACCGACGAGTACTACTTCGGCTCCGACCGGTCCCGGGAGGCGTTCTGGCGGTACCACCGGAACACCAACTACTCGGTGGTGGACGACGAGGTCATCCGCGCGCTGTTCCAGCGGGCGTACGACGACGAGGTGGCGGGCGCCGCGCGGCTGCGCTTCGTCAACCTCGCCCGGGCCGAGCAGGTCAAGCGGATCGGCGACGAGGTCCGGATCAGCGTCCACTCGCTCGCCACCGAGCAGGTGTCCGACCTGGACGTCGACCTCCTGGTCTGCGCGACCGGCTACGACGTCATGGACCCGGCCGGCCTGCTCGGCGACCTGGACGTCCACTGCCTGCGTGACGCCGAGGGCCGGCACCGCGTCGAGCGCGACTACCGGCTGGTCACCTCGCCCGAACTGCGGTGCGGCATCTACCTCCAGGGCGGCACCGAGCACACGCACGGGCTCGCGTCCTCCCTGCTGTCCAACATCGCCGTGCGCAGCGGCGAGATCGCCGACTCCCTCGTCGGCCGTCGTACCAGCCCGCAGACGGTGTCCTGACCCGTCCGCGGGGTCGATCGCAACACATCCCGAGAACATCCCGAGAGTGGAGGAACGATGAGCACGAACCCGTTCGACGCCGAGGACGGCAGGTTCTACGTCCTGGTGAACGGCGAGGAGCAGTACTCCCTGTGGCCGGCCTTCGCCGAGGTGCCGGCCGGCTGGCGGGTCGTCTTCGGTGAGGACGCGCGCGCCGCCTGCCTGGCGTACATCGAGCAGAACTGGACCGACATGCGTCCGAAGAGCCTGCGCGACGCGATGGCCGCGCAGGCCGTCGGCGCCTGAACCGCCCCCACCCGAGACGACCGGACCGGAGTTACCATGACGATTCGTCGGACCCCCGGCGGTGTGCCGGGACGCACCGCCCGTCCGCGCCGCTACCTGATGTGCCGCCCCGAGTACTTCGAGGTCAGCTACGCCATCAACGCCTGGATGGACCCGACCAAGCCGGTGGACACGGCCCGGGCCGTGATGCAGTGGGAGCGCCTGCACGACCTCTACCTGTCGCTCGGGCACCAGGTGGACCTGATCGACCCGCTGCCCGGCCTGCCCGACATGGTGTACGCCGCCAACGGCGCCACCGTGGTGGACGGCAAGGTGCTCGGCGCCCGCTTCCGCAACGTCGAGCGGGCCGCTGAGGGCCCCGCCTACCAGGAGTGGTTCCGCGCCAACGGGTTCACCGAGGTGCTCGACCCGGAGTTCGTCAACGAGGGCGAGGGCGACTTCCTCGTCACCACGAACTTCGTCCTGGCCGGCTGGGGTTTCCGCAGCACCCCCGAAGGACACCTGGAGGCCCAGGAGTTCTTCGGCAAGCCGGTCATCGGCCTGCGGCTCACCGACCCCCGCTACTACCACCTGGACACCGCGCTCGCGGTGCTGGACGGGGACGAGGTCATGTACCACCCGGCGGCGTTCTCGGCCGGAAGCCGGGCCGTCCTGGAGCAGCTCTTCCCGGACGCGCTCCTGGTCGGCGAGCAGGACGCCGGGGCGTTCGGCCTGAACGCGGTCAGCGACGGGCGCCACGTGGTCATCCCGGAGGCCGCGCAGACGCTGGCCGAGCAGCTCCGCGGGCGCGGGTTCGAGCCGATCGGCATGGACCTGTCCGAACTTCTCAAGGGTGGCGGCAGCGTGAAGTGCTGCACGCTCGAGATACGCGCCTGACCCGCCGCCGGGAACGGCAGGCACGGTGCCCCACGGAGCGCCGTGCCTGCCGTTTTTTCGTGCCGCTGTGCCTTTCGCCGGCTATGCCGCTGCTCATGCCGATTTTCGGCTCGCTGTTTGCAGCGCTCCTCGTGCTGTTCCGGATCGGCATCGTTCAACTGCGCAGTTCCGGGTCGGCCGACAACGATTAGAATGAATGCGCGATCACACCAGTCCGTAATTGTGGGTCACGAGTCCGGCACCTGCTCCCATCGAATTCATCTGCGAAGAATGGTCGAGCGCCGGCTCACGAGGGGTTGGGGAAGGTTTCTGCCATGCATGGAAACGCGCGTCCTGAATTTCCACTGACGGCGTCGCAACGGGGTCTGTGGATGCTTCAGCAGATCGACCCGGGGAATCCGGTGCTCGGGACGGCCGAATACGTGGACATCTGCGGACCGGTCGACCACGCGCTGTTCCGCCGGGCGGTGGCCCAGGTGGTCGCCGAGGCCGAGACGATGCGTTCGCGGATCGGTGTGCGCGGCGAGGACGTCGTCCAGTACGTCCTGGACGAGGACGCGCCGGACGTTCCCTTCGCCGACCTCAGCGGCGAGCGCGACCCGTGGGCCGCGGCGCACACCCGGATGCGCGAGGCCATGGCCGAGGTCATCGACCCGACCGGCGGGCAGTCGTTCACCATCGACCTGTGGAAGCTGGCGGAGGACCGCTTCGTCGCCTTCTACCGCTTCCACCACGTCGCCAACGACGCCTGGGGCATCTGGTTGGTGATCCGGCGCATCGCCGAGGTCTACACCCGGTTGGCGACCGGTCAGGAGACCGGCGCGAGCCCCTTCGCCCCGCTGCACGTGCTGCGGGACGCCGAGGAGGCCTACCGGAACTCCGAACGGTACGCCGAGGACCGGGAGTTCTGGACGGACTACCTGGCCGACCTGCCCGAACCGCCCCGGCTCACCCGCACCAGCCGGCTGCCCGACCTGCCCCGGCGGGTGCTGCGGCACTCCGGCGAACTGGGCCGGGACACCGTGCACCGGGTCGTCGAACTGGCCCGTCAGCAGGGCGTCCTGGAGGCGACCGTGGTCATCGCGGCCGCCGCGGCGTACACCCAGCAGGCCACCGGCGCCGACGAGATCGTGCTCGGCCTGGCGGCCGCCGCCCGCTCCGCCCGCGGCACCCGCAAGGTGCCGGGCATGGCCGCCAACGTGACCCCGTTGCGGGTCCGCCTCGACGCCGGCATCAGCGTGGCCGGTCTGCTCGACCGCGTCGCCGAGCAGACGCTGCTGACGCTGCGCCACCAGCACTACCGGTACGAGGACATGAGCCGCGACCTGAACGTGGTCGGCACCGGCCAGCGGCTCGTCGGCCCCGGCGTGAACGTGATGAACTTCGACTACACGCTGCGGTTCGGCGAGGCCGAGGCGGTCGGCCATGTGCTGTCCACCGGCCCCACCCAGGACCTCGGCTTCCTGGTCATGGACCGCAAGGACGGCCGCGGTTGGCGGCTGGAGGTCGAGGCCAACGCCGACCTCTACGACGAGGGCGACCTCGCCGAGCACGCCGCCCGGATGGAGCGGCTGATCGACGCCCTGGCCGGCGCCGACCCCGACCTGCCGGTCAGCCGCCTGGACGTGCTCGCCCCGGGCGAGCGCACTCGGCTGGCGCAGTGGAACGACGCCGGCGCCCCGGTCCCGCCCGCCACCTTCCCCGCCCTGTTCGCCGCGCAGGCCGCCCGCACCCCGGACGCGGTCGCGCTGGTCGAGGGCGGAACCAGCCTGACCTACCGCGAACTCGACGAGCGGACGAACCAGTTGGCGCACTGGATGCGTGACCGGGGAGTCGGCGCCGAGGACGTCGTGGCCCTGATCCTGCCCCGCTCAGCCCGGATGGTCACCGCGCTGCTGGCCACCCTGAAGGCGGGCGGCGCCTACCTGCCGGTCGACCGCGGCGCCCCGGCCGAGCGGATCGCCCGCATGCTCGCCGACACGGCCCCCCGGCTCGTCCTGGACGAGGAGGCGCTCACCGCCGCCCTCGCCGCCGGCGCCGATCGGCCGCGCACCGCGCCCGAGCCCGGCACCGTCCCGGCCAACACCGCGTACGTCATCTACACCTCGGGCTCCACCGGGCTTCCCAAGGGCGTGGCGGTCACCCACGCAGGCCTGGCCGACATGGTCGCGGGGCAGCACGAGCACTTCCCCGTGGGGCCGGGCGACCGGGTGGCCCAGCTGTCCTCGCCGAGCTTCGACATCTCCGTCTGGGAGATCCTGATGGCGTTCACCACGGGCGCCACCCTCGTCGTGCCGGGCCCCGAGGCGCTGGCCGGACAGGTCCTCGCCGACTTCCTGACCGGGCAGCGCATCTCCCTCGCGGTCATCGTCCCCGCCGTCCTGGCCAGCGTGCCCGAACTGCCCGAGGGCGTCCTGCCCCACCTGCTCGTCGGCGCCGAGGCCGTGCCGCCGCAGCTGATCGACCGCTGGGCTCCCACCCGGCGGATCCTCAACGGCTACGGTCCGACCGAGACCACCGTGTGCGCCGCGATGAGCCAACCGCTCGCCGCCGGCGCGCCGGTCACCATCGGCCGCCCGGCCCCGGGCACCCGCGCGCACGTCCTGGACAACTGGCTGCGCCCGGTGCCGCCGGAGGCGGTGGGCGAGCTGTACGTGGCCGGCGCCGGACTGGCCCGCGGCTACCTGGGGCGCACCGCGCTGACCGGCGAGCGCTTCGTGGCCTGCCCGTTCGGGACCGGCGAGCGGATGTACCGCACCGGTGACCTGGTGCGCTGGGACGCCGACGGTTGCCTGCGGTACGTGGGCCGGGTCGACGACCAGGTCAAGCTGCGCGGCTTCCGGATCGAGCTGGGAGAGGTCGAGGCGGCCCTGCGCGCCCAGCCGGGCGTCGAGCAGGCCGTCGCCGTGGTCCGTACCGACCTCCACGGCACCAAGCGCCTGGTCGGCTACCTGGTCGGCGGGGCCGACCCCGAGACGGTCCGGCGCTCGCTCGCCGAGCGGCTGCCGGAGTACATGGTGCCCAGCGCCGTGGTGGCGCTGGCGGCGCTGCCCCTGACCCGCAACGGCAAGGTGGACCGGGCCGCGCTGCCGGAGCCCGCGGCCCCCGCGGGCGGCTCCTCGCGCGCGCCGCGCACCCCCGCCGAGGCACTGCTGTGCCGGATCTACGCCGACCTGCTCGGCCGGGAGCAGGTCACCGCCGAGGACTCGCTGTTCGACCTCGGCGGCGACTCGATCGTGGCGATCCAGCTGGTCTCCCGGGCCCGCGCCGAGGGCCTGGAGCTCACCCCCGGCGACGTGTTCCGCTGCCGGACCCCCGAGGCACTGGCCCTGCGCGCCGCCGAGAACGGGCCGGCCGGCGTGGCGCAGTCCGGGCCGACGGCGGAGGCGACCGGCGAGGTCCCGCTGACCCCGCTGATGCGGCGGTTCGCCGAACTCGGCGGCCCGCTCGACGGCTTCCACCAGTCCATGGGCGCTGCGGTGCCCGCAGGCCTGACCGAGCCCCAGGTCCTGGCCGCCGTGCAGGCCCTGCTCGACCACCACGACGTGCTGCGGATGCGCCGGGGGCCGGCCGACGACGGGAGCTGGACGCTGACCGTCCCGCCGGCCGGGGCGACCCGCGCCGAACAGGTGCTGCGCCGGATCGAGGCCGCGGGCGACCCGGCCGAGCGGGTGACCGAGGACGTCCGCGCCGCGCAGCACCGGCTGGCCCCCACCGAGGGCGTGATGGTGCAGGCGCTGTGGTACGACGCGGGCACGGCCGCCGACGGCACGCTGCTGTTCCTGGTCAACCACCTCGCGGTGGACGGCGTCTCCTGGCGGATCCTGCTACCCGACCTGACGGCCGCGCTGGAGGCGACCGCCGCCGGACGGCCGGTCGTCCTGCCCCCGGTGCCGGTGTCCTTCCGCGGCTGGGCCCTCGGGCTCGCGGAGCAGGCCCGGGCGCGCGCGGCCGAGGCCGAGCTGTGGCAGCGCATGCTTGCGGGGCCCGACCCACTGCTCGGTGACCGGGCCCTGGACCCGGCCCGCGACACCGTCGCCACCGCCGGGCGGATCGAACTGAGGCTGCCCGCCGAGGTCACCGCCCCCCTGCTGACCAGCGTGCCCGCCGCCTTCCACGGCGAGGTCGGCGACGTCCTGCCGGCCGCGCTCGCCCTCGCCGTACGGCGGTGGCGCGGCACCGGTGGGCCGGTGACCGTCGACCTGGAGCGCCACGGCCGCGAGGACGCCTTCGGCCTCGACCTGTCCCGGACGGTCGGCTGGTTCACCGCCGTCCACCCCGTCCGGCTCGACCCCGGCGACGGCGACGCCGTCGACGCGGTCCGACGGGTCAAGGAGCAGCTGCGCGCCGTCCCCGACAAGGGCATCGGGTACGGCCTGCTGCGCCACCTCGACCCCGACGCCGGAGCCCGGCTCGCCGCGGCCGGCCCGGAACCACAGATCGGGTTCAACTACCTGGGCCGGATCCGCGCCGAGCGCGGCACCGGAGTGCTCGGCCGCTCCGCCGCCTTCGGCGCCGGAGCCGACCCGGAGCTGCCGCTGGCCCACGTCGTCGAGGTGAACGCCCAGGCCGAGGACACCCCGGACGGGCCGGTGCTGACCGCCGCCTGGTCCTGGGCGGGCGAACTGCTCGACGAGGACCGGGTCCGCGCCCTGGCCGAGGCCTGGTTCGCCGCCCTCACCGAGCTGGTCCGGCTCGCCGAGGCCGGACAGGTCGGCGGGCACAGCCCCTCCGACTTCCCGCTGGTCTCCGTCACCCAGCCCGAGATCGCGGCACTGGAGGACGAGCTCGGCCGGGACGGGCTGCACGATCTGTTGCCGCTGTCCCCGCTGCAGGAGGGCTTCGCCTTCCACGCCGGCTACGACCGGGGCACCGGCGACGTCTACACCGCCCAGTTCGCCCTCGACCTGAGCGGACCGGTCGACCCCAGCCTGCTGCGGGCCACCCTGCGGGCCCTGCTGGAGCGGCACCCGAACCTCCGGGCGGGCTTCCGCCAGGGCGCCGACGGCACCACCCTGCAGGTGGTCGGCGCCGCCTGCGAGGCACCGTTCACCGAGGCGGACCTGTCCGACCACGCCGATCCCGAGGCGGCCGCGCGCGACCTCGCCGAGGAGGAGCGCGGACGTCCCTTCGCCCTCGACCGGCCGCCGCTGCTCCGCTTCGTCCTGGTGAAGCTCGGTACCGACCGGTACCGGCTGGTCGCCACCAACCACCACATCCTGCTCGACGGCTGGTCCATGCCGCTGCTGCTCGGCGAACTGCTCGCGCTGTACCACGCCGGTGCCGACACCTCGGCGCTGCCGCCGGCCCGTCCGTACCGCGACTACCTGGCCTGGCTGTCCGGCACGGACCGGGTGGCCGCCCGCCAGGCCTGGCAGACCGCCCTGGCCGGGGTCGAGGAGCCGACCCTGGTCGCCCCGGACCACCGGCAGGCCCGGGCCCAGGAGCCGCACCGGATCACCGCGCGGCTCACCGAGGAACAGGGCCGCGCCCTCGCCGAGGCCACCCGCGAGCTCGGCGTGACCGTCAACACCCTCGTCCAGGCACTGTGGGGCGTCCTGATCGGCAGCCTGACCGGCCGCTCCGACGTCACCTTCGGCACCGTGGTCTCCGGCCGCCCCGCCGAACTGCCCGACGTGGAGTCCATGATCGGCCTGTTCATCAACACGTTGCCGGTCCGGGTCCGCTTCGAGCCCGGCGACACCTTCGCCGAGCTGCTGAGTCGGCTCCAGGACGAGCAGGCCGCCCTGCTGGCCCACCACCAGCTCGGGCTCACCGAGATCCAGGAACTCGCCGGCGCCGGGCGGCTGTTCGACACACTGACGGTGTACGAGAACTACCCCGGCCTGCCCGTCGTCACCTCGACCGAGCTGACCGGCGCGGGCCTGCGCGGGCGCCTCACCGACATCGCCGACGCCACCCACTACCCCCTGGTCCTCGCCGCCGTCCCCGGCGAGGAGGGCCTGTGGCTGCGCCTGGACTACCAGCCCACCGCCTTCACCGCCGAGGACGCCGACCGGATCCTGGGCTGCTTCCAGCGCCTGCTGGCCGCGGTCGCCGCCGAGCCGCGGTTGCGTCTGGGGCAGGTCGAGGTGCTGTCGGTGCAGGAGCGGCGGCGGGTCCTGGTGGACTGGAACGACACCGCGACGGGTGTGCCGGAGGGGGCGGTCGCGGAGTTGTTCCGCCGTCAGGCGGGTGCGACGCCGGACGCGGTGGCCGTGGTGGGTGAGGAAGGGGTGCTGACGTACGCGGAGTTGGATGCGTGGTCGAACCGGGTGGCGCACTGGCTGATCGGGCGGGGTGTGTCGGCGGAGGTGCCGGTGGCGGTGCTGATGGAGCGTTCGGTCGAGTTGGTGGTGGCGTTGCTGGCGGTCGCCAAGTCCGGCGGGGTGTACGTGCCGTTGAATGCCGCGTGGCCGGGTGAGCGGTTGGAGTGGATCCGCCGGCAGGCGGGTGCGGCGGTGCTGCTGAGCGACGGTGATCTGGTCGGGGCCGAGGGGTGTCCGGAGAGTGATCCGCAGGTCTCGGTGCACCCGGACCAGTTGGCGTACGTGATGTACACCTCCGGTTCCACCGGGGAGCCGAAGGGCGTCGCGGCGCAGCAGAAGGACGTCGTGGCGCTGGCGTCGGACCGGGCCTGGCAGGGCGGTGCGCACGAGCGGGTGCTGCTGCACTCCCCGCACTCCTTCGACGGCTCGACCTACGAGCTGTGGGTTCCGCTGCTGGGCGGTGGCACCGTCGTAGTCGCCCCGCCCGGGGACACCGACGTGGAGCGGCTCGCCGACGTCATGGTGCGTCGCGAGGTGACTGCCGTCTTCCTCACCACGGCCCTGTTCAATCTCCTGGTCGAGGACCACGTGGAGTGCTTCGCCGGGGTGCGTGAGATCCTCACCGGCGGCGAGAAGGTCAACCCCGGGGCCATGCGCCGGATCGCCGAGCGGCAGCCGGACACCTCCGTGGTGCACGTCTACGGCCCGACCGAGACCACCACCTACTGCACCGGCCACCCGGTCGGACCGGTCGCCGCCGACCACCCCGAGGTGCCCATCGGGCGAGCCCTGGACAACATGCGGGCCTTCGTCCTGGACGCCGCGCTGCGCCCGGTCCCGGTCGGCGTGGACGGCGAGCTGTACATCGCGGGCACCGGACTGGCCCGCGGCTACCTGAACCGGCCCGCCCTGACCGGCGAGCGCTTCGTGGCCTGCCCGTTCGGCGCCGGCGAGCGGATGTACCGCACCGGTGACCTGGTGCGCTGGAACACCGACGGCCGCATCGTGTACGTGGGCCGGGTCGACGACCAGGTCAAGCTGCGCGGCTTCCGGATCGAGCCCAGCGAGGTGCAGGCGGCCCTGGCGGCCCACCCCGAGGTCGCCCAGGTCTTCGTGACCGCCCGCGAAGGGCGTGTCCCGGGAGCCGGCAAGCAACTGGTCGCCTACGTCGTCCCCGCGCCCGGCAGCCGGATCGGCCCCGGCGCGCTGCGCGAGCACGCGGCACGGGGCCTGCCCGAGTACATGGTGCCCGCGGCCTTCGTCCTCCTGGACGCGCTGCCGCTGAACCCGAACGGCAAGGTGGACCGCCGGGCGCTGCCCGAGCCGGAGTTCGCCGCCGGTTCGCAGCGGGCGCCGCGAAGCCCGCAGGAGGAGGTGCTGTGCGGGCTGTTCGCGGAGGTGCTCGGCCTGGAGCGGGTCGGCATCGACGACGGTTTCTTCGACTTCGGCGGGCACTCGCTGCTCGCCACCCGGCTGGTCAGCCGGATCCGCGCCGTCCTCGGCGTCGAACTGCCCATCCGCACGCTGTTCGAGGCCCCGACACCGGCCGCACTCGCCGCCGGGCTGGGCACGGGAGCCCGGGCCCGCACCGCGCTGGTACGTGCCGCCGGGCGCCCTGAGCGCCTGCCGCTGTCCTTCGCCCAGCGCCGGATGTGGTTCCTGCACCGGCTGGAGGGCCCCACGGCCACCTACAACATCGCGGGCCGGCTCCAGCTCTCCGGTGAACTGGACACCGAGGCGCTGGCCGAGGCCGTGCGCGACGTGGTGGGGCGGCACGAGGCGCTGCGCACCCTGCTCGCCGAGGACACGGACGGGGTGCCGTACCAGCGGATCCTGCCGACCGGGGAGGCCGAGGTCACCGTCCTGCGGCAGGAGGCCGTGGACGTCGCGGCCGCGGTCGCCGAGGCGGCCGGCCACTGCTTCGACCTGTGCGCCGAACTCCCTCTGCGCACCACGCTGTTGACCTCCGCCCCGGACGAGCACGTGCTGGTCCTGGTGCTGCACCACATCGCCGGGGACGGCGAGTCGCTGGCCCCGCTGGCCCGGGACCTGGTCACCGCCTACACGGCGCGCCGGGCGGGCCGGGCCCCCGCGTGGGAGGAGCTGCCGGTCCAGTACGCCGACTACACGCTGTGGCAGCGCGAGCTGCTCGGCGACGAGGACGACCCGGAGAGCCTGCTCGCCACCCAGTCCACCTACTGGCGGGAGCAACTCGCCGGTGTGCCGCAGCCGCTGACCCTGCCCACCGACCGGCCGCGGCCGGTCCGGGCCGACCACCGCGGCGACACGGTGGAGTTCGTCCTGGAGCCGGAGTTGCTGGCCGGTGTGGAGGCGCTGGCGCGGGGGCGGGGTGCGACGGTGTCGATGGTGCTGCAGGCGGGGCTTGCGGTGCTGTTGCGGCAGTTGGGTGCGGGGGAGGACGTCGCGATCGGTTCGCCGATCGCGGGGCGTACGGACGAGGCGTTGGCGGATCTGGT
>NZ_JBIUUS010000048.1:0-46136 GCF_044742585.1 Kitasatospora sp. NPDC087861 | reverse complement strand
CGGTGGAGCGGATGATGCGGGACGCGAAGATCACCCAGATCTACGAGGGGACCAACCAGGTCCAGCGCATCGTCATGGCCCGCAACCTGCCGTAACGGCGGCTCCGAGGTGTACCGACGGCCGGACCGGGCACCGGTCCGGCCGTTCGGGGCCGATGCTATGTTCCGAGAATGAGCGAGAAGGAAGAGCAGGACCTGCCCATGAACGACGGGCCCGCCAAGCCGGCGATGCGCGAGGCGCTGGTCGCCGCCGCCTTCGAGCTCTTCCTGGAACGCGGCTTCGAGCAGACCACCATCGACGACATCGTCTCGCTCGCCGGGGTCGGTCGGCGCTCCTTCTTCCGCTACTTCCCGGCCAAGGAGGACGTGGTCTTCCCGGACCACGAGCGCAGCCTCGCCGAGATGACGGAGTTCCTGGAGTCCGGCACCGGCGAGGAGGACCCGGTCAAGCACGCCTGCGACGCGGCCCGGCTCGTCCTGCGGATGTACGCCGAGCAGCCCTCCTTCTCCGTCCAGCGCTACCGCCTCACCCGCAAGGTGCCCGGCCTGCGGGCGTACGAGCTGTCGGTGGTCTGGCGCTACGAGCACACCCTCGCCGCCTACCTGCGCGGCCGGTTCGCCGACCGTCCGGACGGCCCGCTGCGGGCCGACGTGATCGCCGCCGCCGTGGTCTCCGCGCACAACCACGCCCTGCGCACCTGGCTGCGATCGGGCGGGGAGAGCGACTGGGTGGCCGAGGTCGACGCGGCGATGGCCTTCGTCACCGGCACCTGGCGCGACCGCCCGGCCGAGGGCGGAGCGGACGGCGAGGCCGGGGCGGACGACGTGGTGGTGCTGGTCGCCAGCCGCCGGGCGCCGCTGTGGCGGATGGTCCAGGGCATCGAGAGCGCGCTCGGCGACGTCCAGCGGGTCTAGGTGTTCTGTCCCGTGAGCCCCGTCACCAACCTCCGTGGTCAGTACACCTAGGGGTCTGTCCTCGCGCCGGCCGCCTCACCGCCTCACGCTTCACCGCCTCACGCTTCACCGCCTCACGCTTCACGCCTCACCCCCTCACCCGTACGGCGCCACCACGGCCGCCCGGCGCCCGGCTGACGGCCGCACGCCGTGCGCTCCCCCCGCCGCCGGGCGAGACTCGGTCACAGGACGGGGGCCGCGAGCCCCGGGAGCGCGAAGGAGCGGCGATGCCGGGGACGCCCCAGCAGCAGAGTGGTGGCCCCGCCCTGCGTCAGATGCCGCTGCTGATCGTCGCGGCGGTGACGGCCTTCGTCACCGGCGAGCTGGTCCGGGGTCGGCGCAGGCGTGGTCCCGTCCCGGCCGACCGGGGCGCGGCGGCGCCGGCCAGGCCGGTGACCCGACCGACTGCCGACGCCCGGCTTCGGCCCCTGCCGCCGGCCCGGACGCCAACGCCCCGCGGCGCGAAAGCCCTTTCAGCGGACGGGAGATGAACACCTGGGGATGCGCCGGAACCCGGTCGGCGGGGTGCGCGATAACGGAGGAAGCCCCGGCCGACCGGCCGGCGGGGAACCAGCGAACCGAGGAACCGCACCCATGCCGATCCGTGACTACGGCGTGCTCGCCGGCACCGCCGTCGACCGGCGCCGTGAAGGCGCCACCGACACCCCGCACTACCAGATCCACCTGCGCGATGCGCAGGGCACCGACTTCCGCGCGGCGGTCAACGTCCTCTCCCAGCAGGCCCCCGCCGACCTGCGCTACCTCGCGGTCGAGGACTTCCGGCACCCCGCCACCGCTGCCCTCCCACCGGCCGGCAGCGGCTGGCACCCGCTCCCGTCACGGCCGGGTACGGCGAGCCTGGACTTTGTCCGCGGGCGCCTGTTCGACCCTGCGGCGATGCGCGTCCTGCCGCCCGACCTCCCGGGCCCGGACAACGACCTCGCCGACCTGCTCGACCGGCACGTCCAGCGGGCGATCGCCGACCCGGTGGCCGCGGTGTACGTGTTCGGGCAGCGCTTCGGGCCCGAACCCGGCGTCCCGGACAAGGTGTTCGGCTTCCTGCCCGGCAACGGCGTGCACGACGTGCACATGAACCAGGGCAACGGCGGGCGGTTCCGGGCGGACGACGGGGTGTACCAGGACGGCGCGCTGCTCATCCACCTGCCGTCGGAGAACCGTTGGGCGGCGGTGTTCCTGGCCTTCCAGTCGCAGTCCTGGCACACCGACGACCGCACCGGGCACGCCCTGCCCGTCGCCGTCCCGCGCCCCACCCGCCCCCGCCAGGCGACCGGCCCGCAGCAGTAGCCGGCGGAACCGGGGGCAGCGGAGTCAGGGGCAGTGGAGCCAGGGCCGGACGGGCCCAAGGTCGGTGGCACCGGTGCCGGACGGCCCCCGGTCCGCCCGGCCCGCGTCCTCAGCCCGCGCTGCGGGACTGGGCGAGCAGCCAGGCGTAGACCTCGGGGTCGTCGTACGTCCGCGTCCAGGAGTCGTGGCCGACTCCCGGGTAGCGGGTGAACCGCACCGGACCGCCCAACTCCCGCAGCGCCGCGACCAGTCGGTCGGTGTGCTCGACCGGGACGACGTCGTCCTCGTCGCCGTGGAAGGTCCACACCGGGAGGGCGGCGAGGCGCGGCGCGGCCTCCTGCAGCCAGGACCCGCAGACCGGTACGGCCGCGGCGAACCGGCGCGGGTACCGGGCGGCGAGCGCCCACGCCCCGGCGCCGCCCATGCTGAGGCCGGTCACGTACCGCCGGTCCGGGTCGATCCGGTACGTCCGCGACACGTCCTCGACCAGGGCCGCCAGCGTGCTCAACTCCGCCACCCACGAACTGTGGGCCGGGCACTGCGGCGCCACCACCACGAACGGCAGCTTCGCCCCGTCGGCGATCTGCCGCACCGGCCCGTGCGCGGCGAGTGCCGCCAGGTCCTCGCCGCGCTCCATGGCGCCGTGCAGGAACAGCAGCAGCGGCCACGGCCCGGGGCCCCCGTCGTACCCGTCCGGCAGGGACAGGACGTACCCCAGGTCGTTGCCGTCCTCGTCGACGGCGAACCGGTGGTGCTGAACAGGTGCGGACATCGGCTTCCTCCCAGGCATCAGGCGCTCCACGGGGCTGGCGCGCCCGGCACCACCCTTACCCGGCCGACCCGTCGAATGTCGAGGTCCCAGCGTCACGGTCGACGTCGCAATCACGCCAGACCGGGGCCCGGGAGGGCTGGTGGACTCGTCCGGAGACACCCGCTGATCGTCAGACAGGACCGTCGCCGTGCCCCCTTCCCCCCGCTCCGCCCCGCCCGCCCCCGACCCGGTGGTCGCCGCCCCGCCCGCCCCCGCAGCCTCCGTCCGGGTCCCGGCGCGCGGCTGGCTCGCCGTCGTCTCGGTGATGACCGGTATCTTCTCCCTCGTCACCACCGAGATCCTGCCGATCGGCCTGTTGACACCGATCGGCGCCTCGTTCCGGATCTCGGACGGCACGGCCGGGCTGATGATGGCCCTGCCCGGGATCGTGGCCGCCGTCGCCGCCCCCGTGGTGACCGTCGCCACCCGGCGGACCGACCGGCGCACCATGCTCTGCGTGCTGATGCTCGCCCTCGTCCTGGCCGACCTCCTCAACGCGCTGGCCCCCGCCTACTGGGCGGTGCTGGTGGCCCGGATCGTGCTCGGCGTGGTCATCGGCGCCTTCTGGTCGATCGGCGCCGGCCTCGCCCCGCGCCTGGTGCCCGAAGCCCGGCAGGCCAGGGCCAACGCCGTGATCTTCTCGGCCGTCCCGCTCGGCTCCGTCCTCGGCGTGCCCGCCGGGGTCTTCCTCGGCCACCTGGCCGGCTGGCGGACCGCCTTCGCGGCCATGGCCGCGCTGACGCTGATCGTCTTCGCCGCGCTCGCCGTGTCCCTGCCCCCGCTGCCGCCGCAGACCGGCACCAGCCTGTCCGTGCTGCGCGGCCTGCTCCGGACGAGGGGCGCACGCACCGGGATCGCGGTGACGTTCCTCGTCGTGGCGGCCCACTTCGGCACGTACACCTACGTCACGCCGTTCCTGCAGGACGTCACCCACGCCGGCCCGAACCTCGTCACCGTGCTCCTGTTGGCCTACGGCGTCTCCGGCATCGCGGGGAACTTCCTCGTGGGCACCTGGGCCGCACGAGCCCTGCGCCCCGCGTTCGTCACGGCCGCCTGCCTGCTCGCCGCCTCGACCCTGCTGCTCCCCGTCCTCGGGCGGACCACACCTGGCGCGACCGTACTCCTCCTCCTGTGGGGTCTCGCGTACGGCGCCGTCCCGGTCTGCTCCCAGCTCTGGTTCCGCACCGCGGCACCCCACGCGCCGGAGGCGGCGACCGTCGTCTTCACCTCCTCCTTCCAGGCCACCATCTCCCTGGGCGCGCTGCTCGGCGGCGCCGTGGTCGACACCGCCTCGACCTCCACGGTCATGCTCCTCGGCGGCCTCACCGCACTCGCCACAGCGCTGGTGGTCCGACTCTGCGCCGGCTCTCCGGACTGATCGTCACCCACCGGATCGGCGGTGCCGCCCGGCGTCCGGAGCCTTCTGAGCCATCCGGGACGGGTGCTCCGGCAGCCCGAGGAAGGGCGCAGTGACGGCGGCGGGGCACCCGCTCGCCCCAGGCCGTCACCGCAGCCGCCCTCCGGTAGGCCCGGCCCACCGCCTCCACACCAGGTAGCCCCCACCTGACGCGGCGCCCGAACCGCCCCCGCAGCCCGGGCGCCGCCCAGGCCGCGCTTAACGCAAAATGCGGGCCAGGATATCTCCTGACCCGCATCTATGGTGTCCGAGGGGGGACTTGAACCCCCACGCCCGATAAAGGGCACTAGCACCTCAAGCTAGCGCGTCTGCCATTCCGCCACCCGGACGGGGTGTCGTCTTTGCGGATTTCGTTCTCTCGTCGGCCGCGCTGACAGATGTAACTGTAGCAAAGATCGGCTTGGGCTCCCAAAACGGTTCCGGGTGGGGGATCGGGGGTGGTGGCGGAGGCAAGGGGGTGTGTGTGGCGGGGGCGTGACCAGGGGGTTTCGGGGGTGTGCGGGGGGTGGATCCGGCCCGGGGGCTGGGGGAGGATGGGCGGACGTGCTCGTACGGCCCGGGTGCAGGTCCTGGGGATGGCGCGCTGGTGCGTCGGTGCGGGCCAGAGACGAGGAGTGACCGTGAGCGAGCGGAGCGAGTCGGCGACGCCGAGGGTGACGGCTGAGTCGGAGGTCGCCGGGATCTGTCGCGATCTGATCCGGATCGACACCAGCAACTACGGGGACGGTTCCGGCCCGGGGGAGCGCAAGGCGGCGGAGTACGTCGCCGAGCAGCTCGCCGAGTTCGGGGTGGAGCCGCAGATCTTCGAGTCGGCGAAGGGACGCGCCTCGACGGTGGTCCGGATCGAGGGCGAGGACCGTTCCCGCCCGGGCCTGCTGATCCACGGCCACACCGACGTGGTGCCGGCCAACGCCGCGGACTGGACGCACGACCCGTTCGGCGGGGAGATCGCGGACGGCTGCGTCTGGGGGCGCGGCGCGGTCGACATGAAGGACATGGACGCGATGACCCTCGCGGTGGTCCGCGACCGGCTGCGCACCGGACGCAAGCCCCCGCGCGACCTGGTGCTGGCGTTCGTCGCGGACGAGGAGGCCGGCGGCACGTACGGGGCGCGGTTCCTGGTGGACAAGCACCCGGAGCTGTTCGAGGGCGTGACCGAGGGCATCGGCGAGGTCGGCGGCTTCTCCTTCACGGTCAACGACCAGGTGCGGCTGTACCTGGTGGAGACGGCCGAGAAGGGCATGCACTGGATGCGCCTGACGGTCGAGGGCCGGGCCGGGCACGGCTCGATGGAGAACGACGACAACGCGATCACCGAGCTGTGCGAGGCGGTCGCCCGGCTCGGCCGGCACAAGTTCCCGCTGCGGATCACCAAGACCGTCCGGGCCTTCCTGGACGAGCTGTCGGACGCCCTCGGGGTCGAGCTGGACCCGGAGAACATGGACGAGACGCTGCGCGTGCTCGGCGGCATCGCCAAGATGATCGGCACCACGCTGCGCAACACCGCCCAGCCGACCATGCTCGGTGCCGGGTACAAGGTGAACGTGATCCCCGGCCAGGCCACCGCGCACGTGGACGGGCGCTTCCTGCCCGGTTGCGAGGAGGAGTTCCTGGCGGAGCTGGACAGCGTCCTGGGCCCGCGCGTGAAGCGGGAGAGCCTGCACTCGGACCGGGCGATCGAGACCAGCTTCGACGGTGCGCTGGTGGAGGCGATGCAGACGGCGCTGCGGGCAGAGGACCCGATCGCCCGCGCGGTGCCGTACTGCCTGTCGGGCGGGACGGACGCGAAGTCGTTCCAGGACCTCGGGATCCGCTGCTTCGGCTTCGCGCCGCTGCAGCTGCCGCCGGAGCTGGACTTCGCCGGGATGTTCCACGGCGTGGACGAGCGGGTGCCGGTGGACGGGCTGAAGTTCGGCGTCCGGGTGCTGGACCGGTTCCTCGACGCCTGCTGAGCACCTGCCGGGCACCTGCGCGGCAGCTGGTGCGGACGGCCCGTTCCCGGGGTGCCGGGGACGGGCCGTCCGCATTGTCCGAGCTAATGATTTGGGACGAGGCGGGGGAGATCATCAGAAACGATTCTGCAAGGGAATGCGTGTCGAGTATGTGTGCGAGACATCACCGTTGCGGGTGAATGGCAAATCTGTTCCGTACCCCGTTTGCCGCACCGTCGTTCATTCCTGTGTAGCCCGCCGAACGGGTTGCGTTGTCCATACAGGAGGAATGATGAAGGTCAAGAAGATCGCCGCTGTCGCCGCCGCCACCGGTGGCCTGGTGATCGCCGCCGCCGGTGTCGCGTCCGCTCACGGCGGTGCCGCCGCCGAGGGTGTGGCCGCCGGCTCCCCGGGTGTCGTCGCGGGCAACCAGGTCCAGGTCCCGGTGCACATCCCGATCAACCTGTGCGGCAACACCGTCAGCGTGATCGGCGTGCTGAACCCGGCGTTCGGCAACCACTGCGCCAACTTCTGAGCCACGCTCCGAGCCCCTGAGGCTCGTTGAGCCGACTCACTTGGCCCCCTGTGCGGCGGACGCGCCGCACAGGGGGCCGTTCGCATGTCCGGGGACTGGACGCTGAGGAGTCGCGGAGTCGCGGAGTCGCGGAGTCGCGGAGTCGAGGAGCTGAGGAGTGGAGGGGGTGGGGAGTCGGGGAACCGGGGAGCTGAGGAGTCGCGGGCCGGGCGGGGGCCTCGCTCGATCGGGTGAAGCGGGCTCGTTCGGCTCAACCTCCCCGTCGCCCTCTCGTTAACCCCTGTGCAGTCGAAGACCTTGCCGGATATCTGGATATGCGGAAATTCCGACTTTCGGAGGGTAGTCGCGTCAAGGTCGTCACGTCGTTCTCGATACGTCAGGGGAAAAGATGAGGAATGTAGCCAAGAAGGGGATCCTCACGGTCGTGGCCACCGGCAGTGTCCTGGCCTCGACCGCCGGCTACGCCTACGCGGGCTCCGAGGCGCAGGGAAGTGCGGCCGGTTCGGCGGGTGTCGCCTCCGGGAACTCGGTGCAGGTGCCGGTCGAGGTACCGGTCAACGCCTGCGGCAACACCGTCGACGTGATCGGCGTGCTGAACCCGTCCTACGGCAACCGCTGCGCCAACGTCAGCGGCCACCACGAGGCCGCGAAGCCGGGCGGCTCCCACACGGGCGCCGGTTCCAGTTCCAGCACCGGCGCGGGTACGTCCGCCTCGGGCGCGTCCGCCTCCGGTGTCGCCGCCAACTCGCCCGGTGTGGTCTCCGGCAACAGCGTCCAGGCCCCGGTGCACGTCCCGGTCAACGCCTGCGGCAACTCCGTGGACGTGGTCGGCGTCGGGAACCCCGCCTTCGGCAACGACTGCGGCAACGTCGCCCACTCCGTCCCGGCCCCGAAGCCGACCGACGACTGCCCCGAGGACCACAGCCCGTCCGCCCCGCCGCAGACCGGCGGCGCGGAAACCCCGGGCAACCCGCGAACCGGCACCCCCGGGGGCGGCTCGACCCCCGCCGCCGCGCCGGTCGCGAGCGGTCAGGCCGTCCCGGTCGCGGCCCGCACCGCAGCCGCCTCGCCGAGCACCGCCGTCGGCAGCCAGCTGGCCTCCACCGGCGCCGGTGACGTCGAACTACTCGGCGCCGCCGGCCTCGCCCTGCTGCTCGGCGGCGGCGTGCTCTACCGCCGCGCCCGCGCCGGCGCGCGTTGAGCCGCCGGTAGGTCGCACCCCGCAGCGCCGCCGGAGCGCGCGACGCGCCCGCGGCCGCCCGTCCATCGGGCGGCCGCAGGCGCGTGAAAGCCCGGAGTGGAGTCTCGGGGTGATGGCCGGGCATGAGGCCTGGCGTGAAATCCCCGCCGGGGCAGTCACGTTCCCGGTCGGGCTCACCCCGCCCGGCCGCTCCCCACCCGAGGCGGATCTGCCCGTACGTCCCCCGCCCGTACGCCCCCGCCGTGACGGGCGGACTCAGGCGCGCCCGCCCGTCACCAGCTCCGGACCTGTCGGATGATCCGCCGTCGCAGCCGGACCGTCCGGCTCCCGTCGGGAAACAGCCGCAACCGGTCGAGCTCCCAGTGTCCGTACTCGGCGTGCTCGGTGAGCAGTTGGCGTGCCGCGTTGCGCGTGGTTCCGCGCGGCATCCGCAGCGACTGGTACTCGTACTCCGTTTGCCGGACCGGCTTCGGTGGGGTCAAAACGCTCCTCCTGAGGATCACCTGCACGCAAGCCTACGACCTGCCTCGGACAGCCGGACCGGGTATTTCCGGTCGTCCTCTCTGCCGTCGTTCCCGCAGTCATTCCTGCCGTCGTTCCCGCCGTCCTCCCGACCCGACGGGACCAGCCCGGACCGGCCTGGCTGACAGTGCATCAGTTCCGTTGTTCCTGTGGACGGGATACCCCGATCCCGGCGCGCGAAGCGGCACCCGATCGGCCTCGTCGGGCCCGGCCGCACGCCCTCTGCGCCGGGCATGCGCGGGGACAGAACCACGCGGATCGGACATCAGGGGGGAAGTTGCGGTGAAATCGCGGGTGTAGGTGACAACCGCTGTGCGTACCGACACCGCGGGGAGATAGCGTCTGCACCATGTCTGATGCCGCGCAGCCCACCATTGCCGAGGTACGCGCCGCCGCCGAGGCGGTCAAGGCCGCCATCGACCGTCATCTGGAAGCGGTGTCAAGCCCCAGCGCAGCGGATGATCCCGCTGTGTCCGCCGCCTACGAGCAGCTCGCGACGGCGGCCATCGCCTACGACCAACTCCTCTACGAGGTCTACGACGAGGTCACCCCCTTCGAGATCCCCGGGGACGAGGGCCCGGGCGGCTACCACGGCCCCGAACAGCCCGAGGCGATCAGCGTGCTGATCCGCCGGGACTACCACGTCGCCGACCCCAAGCGGCTGCGCGCCCAGGCCGAGCGGCTCGACGAGTCGCTGACCCCCGGCGGGGGCGGCACCAGCGGGGTGAACGCCGCGATCGGTGTGCTGTTCGGCGAGTACGAGCCGGACGAGATCGCCGCCCGCAGCGAGGAGTTCGGCCTGGAGGAGGCGGACTCGACGCTCTGGGTCGCGGCGGCGGAGCCGACCGAGCCGGGGGAGTGGCTGCCGGAGCCCTTCGAGCACGCCGACCCGCAGATGCTGATCTGCCGGTTCGACGTGAGCGAGGTCTACGACGACGAGGACCCCGACGACTGACCGGCTCGGACCGCAGCGGGCGGACCCCACCGGGTGTGGGGCCCGCCCGCTGTGTTTTCGGTCCGGCGGGTTCGGACCGGAGTGTCAACCGGTGTGCGCGGATCAGTACGCCGACGCGGCGTTCTCGGCGAGGATCGCCCGCAGCCGGGTGGTGCGCGGCTGTGCCGGGCGCTCGGCGACGGCCTGGGCGAGCGCCGGGCCCGCCGCGTGCACCACGGACAGGTGCCGCTCGCCGCGGCCGAAGGCGGTGTAGACCCACTGCCGGGTGAGCACCGGGCCGGCGTCCTCCGGGAGCACGACCACCGCGCCCGGCCAACGGCGGCCGAGCGCCTGGTGGACGGTCAGCGCCCAGCCGTGCCGCAGCCGGGCGGCCTCGGCGGGCGGGACGGTCCGGCGCGAGCCGTCCGCGTACTCCAGGTGCAGGCCGGTGGCGTCGCCGTCCAGTACCCGGGCCGGGCGGGTGATGCCGGGGGCGGGGGATTCGACCACCCGGTCGCCCGGGTCGAAGCCGCCGAACCGGCCGGGCCCCGGGTTGAGCCGGGCCTTCGCGGCGGCGTTCAGGCCCCGGGTGCCGGCCGGGCCGCCGTGGCCCGGGGTGAGCAGCACCACCTGCTCGGCGGGGATGCCGAGGGCGCGCGGGATGGAGTCGGTGAGCAGCTGGATGGCGCGGTGGACGGCCTCGCCGCCGTCCTTGGCGGTCAGGATGACCACCTCCTTGTCCGGCGCCTCGACCGGCTGGAGTTCGCCGATGCCGATGCCGGAGACCAGCTCGCCGATCGGGCCGAAGTCCGGGGTGCGGGAGGCGACCGCGGGGCAGACCTTGGCGGCCAGCAGGTCGGCGAAGAACCGTCCGGGGCCGGCCGACCAGAGCTGGCCCGGGTCACCGCTGAGCACCAGGCGGGTGCCGTCGGCGAGCGACTCCAGGACGGTGGCGGCCAGTTCGACGTCCAGCAGCGGGGCGTCGAGGACGACCAGGACGTCCAGGGCGAGCGTGCCGTCGGAGGAGCGGCCCGGCCCGGCGGCGCCGGAGAGCAGGTCGGCGAGGGTGACCACGGCGGCCGGGGCGTCGGTGAGCGCGGCGAAGGACTCCCGGCCCTGGTCGGTCCAGGTGGCGGCCCAGGCCCGCAGCCCGAGGCCGCGGGTTGCGGCCAGCAGTGCGGCGGGTTCGGCCCGGGCGGCCTCGCCGCCGGTGTGCAGCACCAGGGCGCTGTCGGCGACGGCCTGGATCAGGGCGGTGGCGGAGGAGGACGGCGCGGCTTCACCGGCGGCCGCCCACGCGGTCGGGCCGGGCATGGCGGGGGCCTGCGGAGCGGCCTCGCCCGAGTCGGCGTGCTCGCCCGAGTCGGCGGCCTCGCCCGAGCCGGAGCGCGCCGCTGAGTCGGCGTCCTCACTCAAGTCGGCGGCCTCGCCCGAGTCGGAGCCCTCGCCGGCGTCAGCCTCCTCGCTCGGCTCCGGGCCCTCATCCGGTACCGAGTCCTCGTCCGGCTCCGAGTCCTCGCCCGGCACGAAGGTCGACATCAGCCGGACCAGCCCGTCCGCGAGGCTCTCCTCGGCCAGCGCGAGCCGCTCCAGGGCGAGCAGCGTCCGGGTCGGCGGCTCCTCGTCCTCGTCCCCGCCCGCCGCGTGCGCCTCCGGTCCGGTCAGCTCCTCCTGGAAGGGCATCGCGCGCCCGTCCAGGACGGCGGCCTGGATCGCCGCGGCCGAGTCCGGCAGCCCGTGGCGGTCGAGGCCGGCCGCGATCTCGGCGACCTCCACGGCGGAGTGGCCGCGCAGCGCCGCCTGCTCCAGCAGCCACGGCACCAGCGCCTGGGCGCGGCGCGGGTCACCGGGGCCGGCGGCGGGGCCGAGCAGGCCGCGCGCGAAGCCGTCCGCGTGGTCGGGCCGGACGCCGGGCAGGGACAGCACCGCCCACGGGTCGGAGCGCAGCTGTTCGGCGGCGCCGTCGCCGAACTCGGCCACCGCGGCGGCCGCGAGCTCCATCGGGGCGCCCCCGGCGGTCAGCACCTCGGCGGTGTCCTTGAGCGCCTGGGCGCGCTGCCGGTCGAGCTCCCCGGGGCCCGGAGCCGGGCCCGGAGTCGGCGTGGTGGCCGGCGCGGTGGCCGGGGCCTCGGCGCCCTTGGCGTCCTCGGCGACGGCCGGTCGGTCCCCGCCCTCCGGCGGTGCGGCCTGCGGGCCGACGCTGCGGATCCGCTGCGCCAACTCGGCGATCGCCGCCGCCTTGTCCACCGGGCGGGCCGAGCCGGCCGAGCCCCCGGTGGTCTCCTCCGGAGCGCCGTTCTCCGTGTCACTCATCGTCCGCTCCAAAGGTCACTCCACTGCCTGTTCATCAGGACGAGGGGCTACAGCTCGCTCCACCCCTGGTCCGGGTAGCGGTGCACGGGCGACGAGATGTCGTCCAGCGCACCACGGATCTCACCCGGAAGCGTAAGCGCCTCCACCGACAGCGCCGCCTGCAGCTGGGCCACCGTACGGGCCCCGACCAGCGCGCTCGCCACCCCGGGCCGGTCCCGGACCCAGGCGAGGGCGACCGCGAGCGGGCTGCTGGCGAGCCCGTCGGCGGCCGTGGCGACGGCGTCGACGATCCGCCGCGAGCGCTCCCCGAGGTACGGCTGGACGAACCCGGACAGGTACGGCGAGGCGCCGCGCGAGTCCTGCGGGACGCCGTGTCGGTACTTGCCGGTGAGCACCCCGCGCCCGAGCGGCGAGGAGGCGACCAGCCCGACCCCGGCGTCCTGGGCGGCGGGCAGCGCCTCGCGTTCGATGCCGCGCTGGAGCAGCGAGTACTCCAGCTGGGCCCCGGCCAGCGGCGTGCGCCCGTGGTGGGAGCGCTGCCAGGTGGCGGCCTTGGCGAGCTGCCAGCCGCTGAAGTCGCAGACCCCGACGTACCGGGCGCGTCCGGAGGAGACGGCGATGTCGAGGGCGCTGAGCGTCTCCTCGACGGGCGTCATGGGGTCGAAGGAGTGCACCTGCCACAGGTCGACGTAGTCGGTGCCGAGTCGGCGCAGCGAGGCGTCGAGCGCGGAGAGGAGGTGTCCGCGCGAGCCGTCGAAGCGGCGGGTGGACTCCGGCACGCTGCCGGCCTTGGTGGCGATGACGAGTTCGGAGCGGGGGATCAGGCTGTCGGTGAGCCGGGAGATCAGGTATTCGGCGCCGCCGTCGGCGTACACGTCGGCCGTGTCGAGCAGGTTGCCGCCGGCGTCGACGAAGTCCTTGAGCTGCTCGGCGGCCTCGTGTTCGTCGGTGTCGCGGCCCCAGGTCATGGTGCCGAGCCCGAGCCGGGAGACCTGCAGACCGGTACGGCCGAGGTGTCGCTTTTCCATCGGACGGGCCCTCCTCTGGCCGGTGGCACCGGGAGCGCCGGTAGCCCTGAAAACGCGCAGGTGGGAAGAGCGCTCCCCACGTCGGCTGAGCGTAGCGGCCGGTGCCCGGGCAGGGGTGGCGACCCGCAGAACGATCACCGGCCACCGGGGGCCGGCGGGTGTGACCCGGACCACCACTACCGGTCAGTAGCATGACCGGTGAGTGCGCGGCTACCCTCGCCACCAACCCTCACCGACTGGAAGGTTCGGCACATGCGACTCGGAATCAACCTCGGCTACTGGGGACTCGGCATGGACGCCGACAACATCGCCGTGGCCCAGGAGGCGGACCGGCTCGGCTATGCGGTGTGCTGGGCGGCCGAGGCGTACGGCTCGGACGCGGCGACCGTCCTGAGCTTCGTCGCCGCCAAGACCGAGCGGATCGACGTCGGCTCGGCCATCTTCCAGATCCCCGCCCGCACGCCGGCGATGACCGCGATGACCGCGGCGACCCTGGACACCCTGTCCGGCGGCCGGTTCCGGCTCGGCCTCGGCGTTTCCGGACCGCAGGTCTCCGAGGGCTGGTACGGCGTGAAGTTCGACAAGCCGCTCGCCCGCACCCGCGAGTACGTGGAGATCATCCGCAAGGCGATGTCCCGCGAACGGCTGGTCCACGAGGGTGAGCACTGGACGCTGCCGCTGCCCGGGGGCCCCGGCAAGCCGATCAAGCTCACCGTGCACCCGGTGCGCGAGCACATCCCGCTGTACATCGCCGCGATCGGCCCGAAGAACCTGGAGCAGACCGGCGAGATCGCCGACGGCTGGCTCGGCATCTTCTTCTCGCCCGAGCACGCCGCGCTCTCCCTCGACCCGCTGAAGGCCGGCCGCGCCAAGACCGGGCAGGGCCTGGACGGCTTCGACCTCTGCCCGACCGTCACCATCGCGGTCGGCGAGGACATCAAGGCCGGCGTCGACTCCCAGCGCTCCTACGCCGCGCTGTACATCGGCGGCATGGGCAGCAAGGAGAAGAACTTCTACAACCAGCTCACCCGGCGGATGGGCTACGAGCAGGCCGCCGACGAGATCCAGGAGAAGTACCTGGCCAAGGACTACGCGGGCGCCGCGGCCGCCGTCCCGCACGAGCTGATCGACGCCACCTCGCTGATCGGCGACACCGCCCGGATCGCGGACCGGATGCAGGCCTACGCCGACGCCGGCGTCACCACGCTCACCCTGGCCCCGTCCGGCTTCACCCTGGACGAGCGGATCCAGGCGCTGCGCACGGGCGTCGAGGCGCTGGAGCGCGCCGGCCTGGCGTAGCGGCGCCCGGCGTCACCGGCGAGCAGGTACCCGGTGAACCGGCGCCCGGCGAAGCGGTACCCGGGTCTTCGAGCGGCACTACAGCCAGTCGTGCCGCTTGAACACCCGGTGCAGCACCAGGCAGACCGCCACCATCAGCGACAGCACCGCCGGGTACCCCCAGGGCTGGCGCAGTTCGGGCATGTCGACGAAGTTCATCCCGTACACGCCCGCGATCATCGTCGGCACGGCGGCCAGCGCCGCCCAGGCCGAGATCTTCCGCATGTCGTTGTTCTGCTGCACGCTGACCTGCGCCAGGTTGGCGTTGAGGATGTCGGACAGCAGCCGGTCCATGCCGTCCACCTGGTCGGTCACCCGGGCCAGATGGTCGGCGACGTCCCGCAGGTAGGGCAGGGTCTCCGGGCGGACGTACGGTTCGCCGCCCCGGGCCAGGCGCAGCGCAGGCTCCAGCAGCGGGCCGGTGGCGCGGCGGACGGTCATCACCTGGCGTTTGTAGCCGTAGATCCGGCCGGCGGTGTCGCGACCGACCCGGCCGGGGGCGAAGACGTCCGCCTCCAGTTCGTCCAGGTCGGCCTGCAGCCCGGTGGCCACGTCCACGTAGCCGTCGACGACGGTGTCGAGGACCGAGTGCAGCACCGAGCTCGGCCCGTACCGCAGCAGTTCGGGCTGCTTCTCCAGTCGGGCCCGCAGGCCGGAGAGCGGGGTGTCGGCGCCGTGCCGGACGGTCATCACGAAGTCCGCGCCGAGGAACACCATCACCTCGCCGATGGTCACCGCGTGGGCGCCGGGGTGGTAGCCGAGCGTCTTGAGGGCGACGAACAGGGAGCCCTGGTAGGGCTCGACCTTGGGGCGCTGGTGGGCGCTGACGGCGTCCTCGACGGCGAGCGGGTGCAGGGCGAACTCCCGTCCGACGTGGTGGAGTTCCTCGGCGGTGGGCTCGAACAGGCCTATCCAGACGAAGCCGCCGGGCCCGGCCGCGCGGGCGGCGGCGAGCGCGCCGGCGAGGTCGTCGGGGGCCTCGATCCGGTGGCCGTCGTGGTAGCTGGCACAGTGGACGATCATGCGGGCCATTGTGGCCCGGGACGGGGCGTCCGGTGTGAAGCCGGGCCAGCACGGCTGCGGGACCGGCACCCCCGCCCGCGCCCCACGGTCGGGCCCCGCGCCCGCGCCCCGCGTCCGCGCCCCGCGCCCGCGCCCGCACCCCCGCCCCACGGCTGCGCCCGGAGGCCGTAGGCTAAGCCCCATGCCCACCCTGCTGCTCGTCCGCCACGGCCGCTCGACCGCGAACACCGCCGGAATCCTGGCCGGTTGGACGCCCGGCGTGGACCTCGACGACACCGGGCGCGCGCAGGCCGCCGCGCTGGCCGGCCGGCTCGCCGGGATCCCGCTGGCGGGGGTCGTCAGCAGTCCGCTGGAGCGCTGCCGGCAGACCCTGGAGCCGCTGCTGGCGGCCCGGCCCGAGCTGGGACCGCCGGCCGAGGACGAACGGCTGGGCGAGTGCCACTACGGCGAGTGGACCGGCCGGCCGCTGGCCGAGCTGGCGAAGGAACCGCTCTGGCGCACCGTGCAGGACCACGCGGCCGCCGCGGCCTTCCCGGGTGGGGAGTCGCTGCGCGAGCTGAGCCACCGCACGGTGAGCGCGGTCCGGGAGTGGAACGAGAAGATCGCCGCCGAGCACGGCGAGGACGCGGTCTGGGTGGCCTGCTCGCACGGGGACGTGATCAAGGCGGTGGTGGCCGACGCGCTCGGCCTGCACCTGGACCACTTCCAGCGGATCAGCGTCGAGCCCTGCTCGGTCACCGCGATCCGCTACACCCCGCAGCGGCCCTTCGTGCTGAGGATGGGCGACACCGGCGACCTCGCCTCGCTCGCGCCGCGCACCGGCGCCGCCCCGGCCACCCCGGCCGGCGACGCGGTGGTCGGCGGCACCACCTGAGGCGAACCGCCCGCCGCGGCGGCCCGCCGCCCGAGGCGACCGCCCGCCGACACGACCCGCCGCCCCGAGCCGATCGTCAGGCCCCGCACCACCCGGCGGCACCGCCTGAGCTGGCCGGTGCCAGTCCGGCTCGGCTCCCCGACGGGGGCCCGGAGGTCGTAGGGTGACTAACGAGCCCCGCCGCGTGGCGAGCCCGTGCGCGGGCCGCCGAACGGCAGCCCGAGCCATGACCTCCCAGCGATCCCTGTGATCCCCACGAACGACACGATCCGGAGCGAGAGCGTGCCCCGTCAGGTCTTCTTCTACGACCAGCCCGAACGGTTCGTGGCCGGCACTGTCGGCCAGCCCGGCGCCCGGGCGTTCTACCTGCAGGCCAGCGCCCGGGGCCGGATCACCAGCGTCCTGTTGGAGAAGACCCAGGTGGCGGCGCTCGCCGAGCGGATCGAGGAGGTCCTCGACGAGGCGCTGCGGCGCAGCGGCGGCGACGTCTCCATCCCGGCCGCCGCCCCGCAGGACCTGCTCGACACCGCTCCGCTGGACCTGCCGCTGGAGCAGGAGTTCCGGGTCGGCACCATGGCCCTGGCCTGGGACGGCGTGGACGGCTGCCTGGTGGTCGAGGCGCAGGCGCTGATCGAGGGCGAGGACGACGACGAGGACAGCACCGCGGCGGTCTTCGAGGACGACGACAGCGGCCCGGACATGCTGCGGGTGCGGCTGTCCGGCGCGATGGCCCGGGTGTTCGCCAAGCGGGCCCTGGACCTGGTCGCGGCCGGTCGCAAGCCCTGCCCGTTCTGCAACCTGCCGCTCGACCCGGAGGGCCACCTGTGCCCGCGCGCGAACGGCTACCGGCGCTGAACACCGAGACGCCGCCCCAGGCGGACCCGGCGGCCGCCGCCGCCCTCGCCGCCGACGTGCCCACCGCGCTGGAGCTGCTGCGCGAGGGCGAGTTGACCGTGCACGGCCGCCTCACCGAGGCCTCCAACGCCGCGCTGTACTGCACCGTCACGCACGGCTCGCTGAGCGCGCAGGCCGTCTACAAGCCGGTGGCCGGCGAGCGCCCGCTCTGGGACTTCCCGGACGGCACGCTGGCCGGCCGCGAGGTCGCCGCGTACGAGGTGTCCGCCGCGACCGGCTGGGCGCTGGTCCCGCCCACCGTGCTGCGCGACGGCCCGCACGGGCCCGGCATGGTGCAGCTGTGGGTCGAGCCGGACCACGAGGCCGAGCCGCTGCTGGCCCTCCAGGACCCGCGCGGCCCCGAGGAGGGCTGGCTGCCGATCGTGCGGGCCGAGGTCGGCGAGGGCCGCACCGCGCTGCTGGTGCACCACGACGACCAGCGGTTGCGCCGGCTCGCCGTGCTGGACGCGGTGCTCAACAACGCCGACCGCAAGGGCGGCCACCTGATCCCGGCCGCCGACGGCCGGGTCTACGGCATCGACCACGGCGTCACCTTCAACACCGAGGGCAAGCTGCGCACCCTGCTCTGGGGCTGGGCCGGCGAGCCGCTGCCCGCCGAGGCGCTGGAGGTGCTGGCCCGGCTCGCCGAGCGGCTGGACGGCGAACTGGCCGAGCGCCTCGCCCCGCACCTGACCGCCGCCGAACTGGAGGCGACCCGCGATCGGGTGGCCGGACTTCGCCGTACCGGCCGGCACCCGCTGCCCTCCGAGGACTGGCCCGCGATCCCCTGGCCGCCGGTGTAGCACCGGCGAAGGTAACGGGCCGGTTGATGGTCTGGACCTGTCACGTGAATCGGTCGCACACTGCTCCGATGGACGCGCGACGGACCACCCCCACCCCCCGAACCACGCCGGACCTGCCGTTGCACCGGCTGCAGGCCCTGCTGCCGTTCGCCATCGGCACTTTCGACACGATCGGCCCGCTTTCCCGCGCGGGCTTCCCGCACCGGCACTCGTTCTACGAGATCGTCCACGTCACCGGCGGCCGCGGCGCCCACGTCCTGGACCTGGTCCACCAGCCGTTGGCGCCACCGCAGTTGTGCGTGATCACGCCCGGCCAGGTGCACTACTGGTCGGACGCGGACGAACTCACCGGCCAGGTCGTCCTGTTCGACGAGGACTTCCTGCTCAGGAACCCGCAGGACCTCGCCGCGTTACGTGCGCTGGCGACCCGCCCGGCGCTCGGCCTCGGCGAACGGGCCGGGCCGATCGGCGCGTTGCTCGCCGACATGGAGGACGAGTACCGGGCCGGGCAGCCCGGTTTCCAGGGCGTGCTGCGGGCCAGCCTGCACATCCTGATCATCCGGGCGCTGCGCGCCGCCGAGCGCGCCGACCGGCCGTCACTGCCCGGTCGGCCGACCGAACTGGCCGCCGCCTTCACCCGGTTGATCGCCAGGCCGGGCGGCGTGCGCCACTCGGTGGCCTCCAGTGCGCAGGAACTCGGCGTCTCGCCGGGCCACTTGCAGACCCTGGTCAAGCAGGCCACCGGCCGCACCCCGGGCAGGCTGATCCGCCGCCAGCAGGCCCTGGAGGCCAAACGGTTGCTGGCCTGCACGGATCTGACGATTCGCCAGGTGGCGAAGGAGGCGGGATTCGCCGACCCCGCCTACTTCTGCCGCTTCTTCCGGCGGGAGACCGGGATGACGCCGGGGGAGTTCCGGGCCAGGGTCGACGGAAATCACCACGATCCCCGGATCGCGTCCATCGCGGCGGCTCCGGAAGGCCCGTAACTTTGCTGCTGGCCACCGGTGGCCGGTCCGGCGCACGCGGACGGGTGACCGGCCCGGTCCTTGTCATGCCCCCACCATGGCAAGGGCCGCCTCACCTCCACCCCATCCCGGCTCCGTCACCCCCATCCCAAAGGAGAGGGCGCATGCCCAGCCCCGACGGCATGATCAGCCGAAAGACCGTCCTGAAGGCCGCAGCCATGCTCGGCGCAGCCCCGCTGCTGGTCGGCGGCGGTGTCGCGCTGGCCCGCGAGCAGGCCGGCACCGGCCGACCCCCCGGCTTCACCCCCGAGTGCCACGACGGCGACGACCCCACCATCGAGCAGACCGAGGGCCCCTACTTCAAGCCCGACTCCCCGCTGCGCAGTTCCCTGGTCGACGACGGCCCCGGCACCCGGCTGACCGTCAGCGGCTACGTCTTCGGCCGCGCCTGCCGGCCGATCCCCGGCGTCCTGTTGGACTTCTGGCAGGCCGACGACAACGGCGCCTACGACAACGTCGGCTACACCTTCCGCGGCCACCAGTTCACCGACGCGAACGGCGTCTTCAAGCTGGACACCATCGTCCCCGGCCTCTACCCGGGCCGGACCCGGCACCTCCACGTCAAGCTCCAGGCGCCCAGCCGCCCGGTGATCACCACCCAGCTCTACTTCCCGGGCGAGCCGCGCAACAGCACGGACACCATCTACGACGCCCGGCTGCTGATGAACGTCCGCCAGAACGGCCCGGCCCGCGAAGGCAGCTTCGACTTCGTCCTGGACGTGCCGCAGACCCCGGGCACGCCGAGCCCGACGCCCACCGCCACCCCCACCGGAACGCCCAGCACGCCGCCGAGCGGCAGCTGGAAGGCGGGGACCCCGTACAACGCGGGCGATCGCGTCACCTACTCCGGCGCCTCCTACGCCTGCCTCCAGGCGCACACCGCCCTGGTCGGCTGGGAGCCGCCGAACGTGCCGGCCCTCTGGAAGCGGTCGTAGCGGCTCCGGCCGCGTCCCCCGGGGTGCCGGGCGCCCGGTCGGCGGCAGGGCCGGCCGGGCGCTCACCCGTGCCCGAAGACCTCCGGCGGGCTCGTCGGACCCGCTCTTTATCAGTCGGGAAGCGGTCCGGCAACGACAGGAAGCGAATCCAGTCGATCTTGCGTACTGGTTAGGCTTTCAAATGTTCGCAAGGTTAAAGTCAGTTCCATGCATGCCTGGCCCGCCTCCGAGGTTCCCGCCCTGCCTGGTCAGGGGCTCCCCCTTCGTATCTTCGACACCGCAGCGGGTACGGTCCGGGAGGTCGTGCCGCAGGACGGCACCGCCCGGATCTACGTCTGCGGCATCACCCCTTACGACGCGACCCACATGGGCCACGCCGCCACCTACAACGCCTTCGACCTGGTGCAGCGCGTGTGGAAGGACGCCGGCCACGACGTCCTGTACGTCCAGAACGTCACCGACGTGGACGACCCGCTGCTGGAGCGCGCCGTCGCCACCGGGCAGGACTGGACCGCGCTGGCCGAGCGCGAGACGGCCCTGTTCCGCGAGGACATGACCGCCCTGCGGCTGCTCCCGCCGGCGCACTACATCGGCGCCGTCGAGTCGATCCCGTGGATCGTCCCGCTGGTCCAGAAGCTGCTCGCGAGCGGCGCCGCCTACGAGGTGGACGGCGACATCTACTTCTCGGTCGACTCCGACCCGCACTTCGGTCAGGTCTCCGGCCTCGACCGGGAGGCCATGCGCCCGGTCTTCGCCGAGCGCGGCGGCGACCCGGACCGCCCCGGCAAGCGCCACCCGCTGGACGCCCTGCTCTGGCTCGCCGCCCGCCCGGGCGAGCCCGCCTGGGAGACCGAACTCGGCCACGGCCGCCCCGGCTGGCACATCGAGTGCGTCGCCATCGCGCTGCAGTACCTCGGGATGTCCTTCGACATCCAGGGCGGCGGCAGCGACCTCTCCTTCCCGCACCACGAGATGGGCGCCTCGCACGCCCAGGTGGCCACCGGCACCCACCCGTACGCCAAGGCGTACGTGCACGCCGGCATGGTCGGCCTGGACGGCCACAAGATGTCCAAGTCCCGCGGAAACCTGGTCTTCGTCTCGGCGCTGCGCCGCGACGGCGTCGACCCGGCGGCGATCCGCCTGGCGCTGCTCTCGCGCCACTACCGCGAGAACTGGGAGTGGACCAAGGCGACCCTGGACGAGGCCGTCGAGCGCCTCGCCCGCTGGCGGGCCGCGGTCTCCCGGCCGGACGGCCCGGCCGCCGAGCAACTGCTCGGCGAGGTCCGCACGGCGCTCGCGAACGACCTGGACGCGCCCGCCGCGCTGGCAGCCGTCGACCGCTGGGCGGCCCGGCAGGAGACCGAGGGCGGCCCGGACATCGGCGCGCCCGGCCTGGTCAGCCGCACCGTGGACGCGCTGCTCGGCGTCGCGCTCTGACCGACGGCCGACGGCCGGCAACCGCTCCGAGAGACGCCGAAGGGGCGTCAGGACACCTGGTCCTGACACCCCTTCGGCGTCTCTCGGAGCGTGGGGCTACTCCTCGTCGCCGTCCTGGCTCTCCCGGGCCGCCCCCGGGGCCTCCGGCTCGGCCGGCCGCTCCGCCGTGGCGTGCCCGGACACCGGCTTCTCCCCGGTCGGGCCGACGTTCTCCCGGCGGCGCAGGTAGCGCTCGAACTCGCGGGCGATCGCGTCTCCGGAGGCCTCCGGCAGCTCCGCGGTGTCCTGCGCCTCCTCCAGCTGCTGGACGTACTCGGCCACCTCGCTGTCCTCGGCCGCCAGCTGGTCCACGCCCAGCTGCCAGGCCCGGGCGTCCTCGCCGAGCTCACCCGGCGGGATGCGCAGGTCCAGCAGGTCCTCCAGCTTGTTGACCAGGGCCAGCGTCGCCTTGGGGTTCGGCGGCTGCGCGACGTAGTGCGGCACGGCGGCCCAGAGCGTCACGGCCGGCACCCCGGCATGCGTGCAGGCCTCCTGGAGCACCCCGACGATGCCGGTCGGGCCCTCGTAGCGGCTCTCCTCCAGGTCCAGGCGGCGGGCCAGCTCCGGGTCGGAGGTGACCCCGCTGACCGGCACCGGGCGGCTGTGCGGGGTGTCGCCGAGCAGCGCGCCCAGGATCACCACCAGCTCGATGCCGAGCTCGTGCGCGAAGCCGAGCAGTTCGTTGCAGAACGACCGCCAGCGCATGCTCGGCTCGATGCCGCGCACCAGGACGAGGTCCCGGGTGGTCGGCTCGGTCACCCGGATCACCGAGAGCCGGGTGGTGGGCCAGGTGATCCGGCGGATGCCGCCGTCCAGCCAGACCGTGGGCCGGTTGACCTGGAAGTCGTAGTAGTCCTCCGCGTCCAGGGCGGCGATGACCTTGCCGCCCCAGGTCTCGTCCAGATGCGCCAGAGCCGCGGAGGCGGCGTCGCCCGCGTCGTTCCAGCCCTCGAAAGCGCAGACCATCACCGGGTCGATCAACTCGGGAACATCTTCCAGCTCGATCACCCAGCGTCTCCCTCCGGCCGGCGGTCGGACCGGCGCCGCCTCGGCTGGCCTGCCGGGGCGCCGACGGGTCGGCTGCCGACTGTCGAACCTCTCGTCACCCATGGAACGCCTCGCCCCATGGTCCCTACCTGCCCAGCCTACGGGCTTTGATGCGCACCGCGGCCGGGCACCGGGACAGTCTGGGGGAGCGGACCGCCCCGATCCAGCGGATATCCGGACGGCACGGGCTGACGGTGCGTCAGCCGCCCGGGGCGGGTGCAGACCGTGCCGGAGCGGCCACACAGCGCGAGGGCGCTCCCTCGCCCCGGGGGCCCCGTGGACTAGACCTCCACCCACCCGCGCCGGTACGCCGCCCAGTGCTCCGGGGTGGCGGCGAAGTCCACGTACAGCGCGACGCCGAAGTTCCGCCGCCCGGGGTCCTGACGGCCCAGGCCCAACCGGACGCCCCGGACGGCGGCGGACACGGTCTCGGCGTCACCCCGGTGGCCCCACTTGTCGTCCCAGAAGAACGGCAGCCCGATCAGCAGGTCCACGCCCGCCGGGGTGGCCTCCAGCGCCAGCTCGGTCTGCAGGGCGACGTAGCCGCCGTACAGCGGCTCGGTCGGCATGCTGGTGTCGTACGTCATCACGGCGACCTGGTCGACCCGCCGGGCGGTCTCGGTGAAGTAGGCCTGGTCCCACCACTTGCCGTGGTCGGTGAGCAGGATGCCGGCGGTGTGCAGGCCGGGCACCGGATCGATCTGCGGGGCCGCCACCGAGAGCTTCGCGTCGCGCGCGGCCGTCACCGGGCGGACCTGGTCGAGCAGGGCCAGCCAGCCGGCGCTGCCGGGGCGGATCGGCTCCATGTCGAAGTGCACGCCGTCGAAACCGAGGTCCAGCACCTGCCGGGCGGAGGCGGTGACCCGCTCCCGGGTGGGGGCGTCCTCCAGGTCCAGGGCGTCCTTCTCCGGCTTGACCTCGTCGCCCAGCCAGCCCTGCAGCCGGACGTCCGGCAGCGCCCGGTGCACCGTGTCGGTGAACCAGCGGGCCCTGGGGTGGACGGTCGGCGGCAGTGAGCCGTCGTGTTCCAGCGGGCCGGTGTGCACGTACAGGTCGCGGATGCCGGTGCCGGCCAGCTGCCGCACCAGGGCGGTGACGTCGGCCTCGGTCCTGCGGCCGTCCACCCAGGCGTGGCCGAGCCAGAGCGCGTCCCGGCCGCGGGTGCGGGCCTCGGCGGACGGGTCGCCGGTGTACTGCAAGCGGATCGCGACGAAAGCCGAGCCGAGTGCGGCGGCCGGCACGGCCACCGCGAGGCCCAGCGCCAGCAGCGCCCGGCGCCACCAGGACCAGCTCCGCCAGCGTCTGCGCGCCGCCCGGAACGGGGCCGCCAGGGCCCCCGCCGTGCGCCGTGCGAAGGTCCGGAATCGGGCCACGCGGTTGCTCCCCCCTTGCGCTCGAACGCTCAGGATACGGAATGCCGCCGCAGGCCGGGGCGCGGGCCGGATACGCTGGCCACGTGCGGGCCCGAGTAAGCGGGCCCGCAAAGCCGACAGCCGTCGCACCAGGGAGAAGCCCCATGGCCACTGCAGCCGATCCGTCCATCACTCAGCAGAGCCGCGCGAACGCGCTGCGTGAAGCGCTCGCCACCCGGGTGGTGGTCGCCGACGGTGCGATGGGCACCATGCTCCAGGCACAGGATCCGACGCTGGAGGACTTCCAGAACCTGGAGGGCTGCAACGAGGTCCTCAACGTCACCCGGCCCGACATCGTCCGCTCCGTCCACGAGGCCTACTTCTCGGTGGGCGTGGACTGCGTCGAGACCAACACCTTCGGGGCCAACTTCTCCGCGCTCGGCGAGTACGACATCCCGGAGCGGATCTTCGAGCTGTCCGAGGCCGGCGCCCGGATCGCCCGCGAGGTCGCCGACGCGCACGCCGCCGACGGCCGCACCCGCTGGGTGCTCGGCTCGATCGGCCCCGGCACCAAGCTGCCCACCCTCGGTCACGCCCCGTACGAGACGCTGCGCGACGGCTTCCAGCAGAACGCGGCCGGCCTGATCGCCGGCGGCGCCGACGCGCTGCTGGTCGAGACCAGCCAGGACCTGCTGCAGACCAAGGCCGCCATCCTCGGCTCCAAGCGCGCCCTCGCCGAGGCCGGGCTGGACCTGCCGGTGCTGGTGCAGGTGACGGTGGAGACCACCGGCACCATGCTGCTCGGCTCCGAGATCGGCGCCGCGCTGACGGCCCTGGAGCCGCTCGGTGTCGACTACATCGGCCTCAACTGCGCCACCGGCCCGGCCGAGATGAGCGAGCACCTGCGCTACCTGGCCAAGAACGCGCGGATCGGCCTGTCCTGCATGCCGAACGCGGGCCTGCCGGTGCTCGGCAAGGACGGCGCCCACTACCCGCTCTCCCCGGCCGAACTGGCCGACGCGCATGACGTGTTCACCCGCGAGTACGGCCTCTCGCTGGTCGGCGGCTGCTGCGGCACCACCCCCGAGCACCTGCGCCAGGTGGTCGAGCGGGTGCAGGGCCGCCCGGTCACCCCGCGCACCCCGCAGCCGGAGCCCTCGGCGGCCTCGTTGTACCAGGCGGTGCCGTTCCGCCAGGACACCTCGTACCTGGCGATCGGCGAGCGCACCAACGCCAACGGCTCGAAGAAGTTCCGCGAGTCGATGCTGGCCGGCGACTGGCAGGCCTGCGTGGAGATCGCCCGCGAGCAGATCCGGGACGGCTCCCACCTGCTGGACCTCTGCGTGGACTACGTCGGCCGCGACGGCGTCGCCGACATGAAGGAGATCGCCGGCCGGCTGGCCACCGCCTCCACCCTGCCGATCGTGCTGGACTCCACCGAGCCGCAGGTGCTGCGAGCCGGTCTGGAGGCGCTCGGCGGCCGCGCGGTGCTCAACTCGGTCAACTACGAGGACGGCAACGCCCCGGACTCGCGCTTCGGCCGGATCGCCTCGCTGGCCCGCGAGCACGGCGCCGGCCTGATCGCGCTGACCATCGACGAGGAGGGCCAGGCCCGCACCGCCGGGAAGAAGGTCGAGATCGCCGAGCGGCTGATCGCCGAGCTGACCGCCGACTACGGCGTCGACGAGGGTTCGATCCTGGTCGACTGCCTCACCTTCACCCTGGCCACCGGCCAGGAGGAGTCCCGCCGGGACGGCATCGAGACCATCGAGGCGATCCGCGAGCTCAAGCGCCGCCACCCGGCCGTGCAGACCACGCTGGGCCTGTCCAACATCTCCTTCGGCCTCAACCCGGCCGCCCGCGTGGTGCTGAACTCGGTCTTCCTGCACGAGTGCGTGGAGGCGGGCCTGGACTCGGCGATCGTGCACGCCTCCAAGATCCTGCCGATCTCCCGGATCCCCGAGGACCAGCGCGAGGCCGCCCTCGACCTGGTCTACGACCGCCGCCGGGACGGCTACGACCCGCTGCAGCACCTGCTGGAGCTGTTCGAGGGCGTCTCCTCGGCCTCGGTCAAGGCCTCCAAAGCGGAGGAGCTGGCCGCGCTGCCGCTGGACGAGCGGCTGCAGCGCCGGATCATCGACGGCGAGCGCAACGGCCTGGAGGCCGATCTGGACGAGGCGCTGGCCGGGCGGCCCGCGCTGGAGATCATCAACGACACCCTGCTGTCCGGCATGAAGGTGGTCGGCGAACTGTTCGGCTCCGGCCAGATGCAGCTGCCGTTCGTGCTCCAGTCCGCCGAGGTGATGAAGACCGCGGTGGCCCACCTGGAGCCGTACATGGAGAAGTCCGACAGCGAGGGCAAGGGCACCATCGTGCTGGCCACCGTCAAGGGCGACGTCCACGACATCGGCAAGAACCTGGTGGACATCATCCTGTCCAACAACGGCTACAACGTGGTCAACCTGGGCATCAAGCAGCCGGTCTCGGCGATCCTGGACGCCGCGCAGGAGCACAAGGCGGACGTGATCGGGATGTCCGGCCTGCTGGTGAAGTCCACCGTGATCATGAAGGAGAACCTGGAGGAGCTCAACCAGCGCAAGCTGGCCGCGAGTTACCCGGTGATCCTGGGCGGCGCCGCGCTCACCCGCGCCTACGTCGAGCAGGACCTGCACGAGATCTACGAGGGCGAGGTCCGCTACGCCCGGGACGCCTTCGAGGGCCTGCGGCTGATGGACGCGCTGATCGCCGTCAAGCGCGGGGTGCCCGGCGCGACCCTGCCGGAGCTCAAGCAGCGCCGGCACGCCCGGATCGAGGTGGCGGAGGAGGAGCCGGAGGTCAACCTCGGCCAGATCCGCTCCGACGTCGCCGTCGACAACACCGTGCCCGCTCCGCCGTTCTGGGGCGATCGGATCGTCAAGGGCATCCCGTTCGCCGACTACGCCTCCTGGCTGGACGAGGACGCGCTGTTCAAGGGTCAGTGGGGCCTGAAGGCGGCCCGCAGCGGCGACGGGCCGTCCTACGAGGAGCTGGTGGAGACCGAGGGCCGGCCGCGGCTGCGGGCCTGGCTGGACCGGCTGCAGACCGAGGGCTGGCTGGAGGCGGCCGTGGTCTACGGCTACTACCCGGCCAACTCCAAGGGCGACGACCTGATCGTCTTCCACGAGGACGGCACCGAGCGGACCCGCTTCACCTTCCCCCGCCAGCGGCGCGGTCGCCGGCTCTGCCTGGCCGACTTCTTCCGCCCGGAGGAGTCCGGCATCCGGGACGTGGTGGGCCTTCAGGTGGTCACCATGGGCAACCGGATCTCGGAGGCGGCGAACGAGCTGTTCGCCGGAAACTCCTACCGCGACTACCTGGAGCTGCACGGCCTGTCGGTGCAACTGGCCGAGGCACTGGCCGAGTTCTGGCACGCCCGGGTCCGCTACGAGCTGGGCTTCTCCGGCGAGGACCCGCAGGACGTCAAGGACATGTTCGCGCTCAAGTACCGGGGCGCCCGGTTCTCGCTCGGCTACGGGGCCTGCCCGGAGCTGGAGGACCGCGCCAAGATCGCCGAGCTGCTGAGGCCCGAGCGGATCGGCGTGGTGCTCTCCGAGGAGTTCCAGCTGCACCCGGAGCAGTCCACCGACGCGATCGTGATCCACCACCCGGAGGCGAAGTACTTCAACGCCCGGTAACTCCGGTGCCCTGCTGCGTTCGCTCCTTCCGGGGGGTACGGGCGTATCCTTGATGATCCTGAACGGGCCGGTCCGCTCACCAGCGGGCCGGCCTGTGCCATCCCCAGGGTGCGCTCGGGCGCGCCCCCGGGGGTACCGACGGAAGGACTCCCGCCATGACCACCACCTCCACCGCCACCCGGGTCCTCGACCACGGGGACGGCCGCGGCCTGCAGGCGGTGCTGCTGGACATGGACGGGACACTGGTGGACACCGAGGACTTCTGGTGGCAGGCCGAGGTGACCCTGTTCGCCGAGCTGGGCCACGCGCTGACCGACGAGGACCGGGCCCAGGTGGTCGGCGGCCCGATGACGCGGGTGATCGACTACCTGGTCGGCACCACCGGGGTGGACCTCGCCCCGGCGGACCTGACGGCGCTGATCAACCAGCGCTTCGTCGACCTGCTGGCGGGCGGCGTGCCGCTCATGCCGGGCGCCGAACGCCTCCTCAACACCCTTGCCGCGCACGGGATCCCGGCCGCCCTGGTGTCCGCCTCGCACCGGCACGTGATCGACATCGTGCTGCGTTCACTGGGTGCCCACCACTTCGCCTTCACGGTCGCCGGGGACGAGGTGCCGCGCACCAAGCCGCACCCGGACCCGTACCTGGAGGCGGCCCGCCGGCTGGGTGCGGAGCCGGCCCGCTGCGTGGTGATCGAGGACGCGCCGACCGGGGTGCGGGCGGCCGAGGCGGCCGGCTGCCCGGTGATCGCGGTGCCCTCGGTGGCGCCGATCGAGCCGGCCCAGGGGCGGCTGGTGCTCTCCTCGCTGGAGCAGGTCGATCTTGAACTGCTGCGCTCGCTGGTCACCTCGCGAGTGTGATTGTCATCTCATTGCGAGGGTGGCGTACTCGCCGGTAAGTGGCCCGATCCGGTCGTGGCGGAGGACCGCCCGGGGAGAAAACGGGCATTGCCTGACAACTCGTCGGGTGCGTCGCGATGCCCCCAACGGCCGTGTCCCAAACGTCATCTGCACGGGTACCGGTCGTGCGTGTTCGATATGGCACGCTACTCCAGTTCGTTCCCCTCCCTCGCGCCCTGCCACCGCCGACGACGGGCAACCCCGTCCCGCCCGCGGTCGTACGGGCGCCGGCCCGCGCACGCCTTCGGCACCCCGGAGCGCACTCGACGCGGGCCACCGACCCCGGTCGGACAGTACCCAGAAGGACGCGCCCCGTGAAGACTTCAGCTGAACGCCTGGCAGTACTCGGCTGCGCCGGTCTTGTCGCCGTGACGGCGGCCGGCTGCGGATCCGTCACCGACGCCGTCAAGGGGGAGGGCGGCAAGGCGATCACCATGGGCACCACGCAGCTGACCGGCGTGCTGGACCCGGCCGCCGCCTACGACTCCGGCTCCTGGCTGCTGCTGCGCAACACCTTCCAGTCGCTGCTCGCCTTCCCGGCCGCCTCCAGCGCGCCCTCCCCGGACGCCGCGCAGTCCTGTGAGTTCCCCGGCGGCGACGCCACCCAGTTCCACTGCACCCTGCGGTCCGGCCTGAAGTTCTCCAACGGTCACCCGATGACCGCCGCCGACGTGGTGTTCTCGATCGAGCGCACCAAGAAGATCAACGACGAGAACGGCCCGGCGGCCCTGCTCTCCTCGATCAAGAGCGTCGAGGCCAAGGGCGACACCGAGGTGATCTTCCAGCTGACCGCGCCCGACGCGACCCTGCCGGCCAAGCTGGCCGGTCCGGCCGGCGCCATCGTCGACCACCAGGTCTACCCGGCCGACAAGGTGGCCCCCAACGACAAGCAGGTCGGCTCCGGCCCGTACCGCTTCGACTCGGTCGAGAGCCTGGGCGGCGGCAACGGCACCGCCAAGCAGCTGGGCAAGGTCGTGCTGGTGCCCAACGACAAGTACAGCGGCGAAGCCAAGCTGCGGAACAGCAAGTTCACCGTGCGGTACTTCGACAAGCCCGCCGACCTGAAGACCGCGCTGGACAAGGGCGACGTCGACCTCACCGACAACAGCCTGGAGCCGAACACCGCCGCCCAGATCCACTCCGACCAGCAGGGCGGCAAGACCGACCTGCAGGTCGTCGAGGGCGACAGCAACGACACCCGCTCGCTGGTCTTCAACACCAAGGACCCGGTCGGCGGCAACCTCGCCGTCCGCCAGGCCGCCGCCCAGCTGATCGACCGCAAGGCGCTCGCCCGCGACGTCTTCGCCCGCACCGTCCAGCCGCTGTACTCGATGGTCCCGGCCGGCGTCACCGGCCACACCACCGCCTTCTTCGACCGCTACGGCGACCAGGACGCCGGCAAGGCCAAGAAGATCCTCACCGACGCCAAGGTGCAGACCCCGGTCAAGCTCACCCTCTCCTGGTCGCGCTCGCGCGCCGGCAGTGCCGAGCCCGACATGCTGAAGAAGCAGTTGGAGGCCGGCGGCCTGTTCCAGGTGACGGTCCAGCAGGAGCCGGACTGGGACAAGTACCGGGCGGGCTGGGCCGAGGGCCGCTACCAGGCGTACGTCATCGGCTGGTTCGCCGACTTCCCGGACCCCGACAACTACACCGCCCCGATGCTCGTCGACGGCGGCGCCTACCACCACGGCTGGGACGACCCGCGGATCAGCCAGAAGCTGGTGCCGGACGGCCAGAAGCAGGCCGACCGCAGCGCCGCGGCGGGCGGCTACGCCCAGATCCAGCAGATCGTCGCCGAGAACGCGCCGCTCATCCCGCTGTACCAGAACAAGGCCTTCTTCGCGGCCCGTTCGTCGATCACCGGCGTCGAGTCCACCGTCGACACCACCGGCGTGTTCCGCTTCTGGGAGATCAGCCGCAGCAGCAAGTAGGGTCCCTCGACACGGCGGCCCGCCCGCTCTCCCCCAGGGTGCACGGGGAAAGCGGGCGGGCCGCCGGCACGTCCGGGACAAGCCCTACAGGGCGCCCGGGCGCACCAGCCCGCTCTCGTACGCGTACACCGCCGCCTGCACCCGGTCGCGCAGCTGGAGCTTGGTCAGCACGTGGCCGACGTGCGTCTTCACGGTGGTCTCGCTGACGAACAGCTCGGCCGCGATCTCCGCGTTCGACAGCCCGCGCGCCACCAGCTTCAGCACCTCCAGCTCGCGCTCGGTCAGCGCGCCCAGCGCCTGCGGCGGCGCCTCCTCGCCCGAGGGCAGCTTGGTGGCGTACATGTCCAGCAGCCGGCGGGTGATGCTCGGCGCCAGCATCGCCGCGCCGTCCGCCACCACCCGGATCGCCTGCACCAGCTCCTCGGCCGGGACGTCCTTCAGCAGGAAGCCGCTGGCGCCCGCGCGCAGCGCCTCCACCACGTACTCGTCCAGGTCGAAGGTGGTCAGCACCAGCACCTTGGCCGGGCCGTCCCGCCCCGGGCCGGCGATCCTGCGGGTCGCCTCGACGCCGTCCATCCTGGGCATCCGGATGTCCATCAGCACCACGTCGGGCTGCAGCGCCCGCACCTGGTCCAGCGCCTGCTGACCGTCGCCGGCCTCACCGACCACCACCAGGTCGGACTCGGCCTCCAGGATCATCCGGAAACCGGTGCGCAGCAGCGGCTGGTCGTCGACCAGCAGCACTCGGATCGTCACTAGGACTCCTTGCTCATCAGATCCCCCGTGGGATCGTCTTCGTCAGACGTACGGCTCGATGTGCCGACCTGCACGGGCAGCGGGTACGGCGGGGGAGTGCCGCCGAACTCCGGGCAGCTGGCCTGGTGGTCGCACCAGTCGCAGAGGCGGTTGCGGGTCGCCGGGAAGTCCCCGGTGGCCACCGCGTGGGTGATCCGCTCCCAGAGTGCCCGCAACTTGCGCTCCACCGCGAGCAGGTCGGCCTCGTCCGGGTCGTAGCTGACCACGTCGCCGCCCCCGCCGAGGTAGACCAGCTGGAGCCGCTTGGGGATGACGCCCTTCCAGCGCCACACCACGAGCGCGTAGAACTTCATCTGGAACATCGCCTTGCCCTCGAAGTCCCGCGAGGGCGCCCGGCCGGTCTTGTAGTCCACCAGGCGGACCTCACCGGTCGGGGCGACGTCCACCCGGTCGATGTAGCCGCGCAGCAGCAGCCCCGACTCCAGGGCCGTCTCCACGTACAGCTCCCGCTCCACCGGGTGCAGCCGGGTCGGGTCCTCCAGCCGGAACCACTGGCCGACCAGCTTCTCGGCGTCCGCCAGCCAGCGGGTGAGCGCCGCGCCGTCCGGGTCGTCCGGGAAGAGCGAGCCCAGCTCCGGGCGCTCGCCCAGCAGCCGCTCCCACTGCGGGCGCAGCAGGCCCAGCGCCTGCTCCGGCGTCCGCTCGGCCGCCGGGCTGTCGAACAGCCGCTCCAGCACCGCGTGCACCAGCGTGCCCCTGGTCGCCGCCGCGCTCGGCGGCTCGGGCAGCCGGTCGATCACCCGCAGCCGGTACAGCAGGGGACAGGTCAGGAAGTCCCCCGCACGGGACGGGGACAGGCCGGTCGGGGGCGCCGCCGGGCGCGCCGGGGCCCCGGCGGCACTGGTGGTGTCGGTCTGCTGCATGCCTCCGACCCTATTGCCCTTCGCTGTCATCCCGCTGCCACGGTGCTGCCACACCGGTCGGCACAGTGGGTATGAAGCCTGACAGAGGGGCGCGCGCCGCCGGAGCGCCGCGATCACGTAGCGTGGGCGCACCGGGGCACGACGGGGCAGACGACCGAAGGGATCACGGTGAGCGACAGCAGGGGGCAGCAGACCTCCGACCAGCCACCGCAAGACGACGGCAGCCGCCCCCCGGGGCGCCCGCCCCAGCCGCCCGAGCGCGGCGGCGGCCTCCTGATGGGCCGCCCCTTCGGCGTGCCCATCTACGTCACCCCGTCCTGGTTCGTCATCGCCGCGCTGATCACCTGGGTGTTCGGCGGCCAGCTCGGCGACGTCCTGCCGGAGCTCGGCGCCGCCCGGTACCTGCTCGCGTTCTTCTTCGCGGTCGCCTTCTACGCTTCCGTCCTGGTGCACGAGCTCGCTCACACCCTGGTCGCGCTGCGCTACGGACTCGGTGTGCGGCGGATCCAGCTGCAGTTCTTCGGCGGCGTCTCCGAGATCGAGAACGAGGCCGGGACCCCGTGGCGCGAGTTCTGGCTGGCCTTCGTCGGCCCGCTGCTCTCGCTGGTGCTCGGCGGCCTGTTCTACCTCGGGCTGCAGGCCGTGGAGCTCTCCACCGTGCCCGGGGTGCTGCTCACCGGGCTGATGGTCTCCAACCTGGTGGTCGCCGCGTTCAACCTGCTGCCCGGCCTGCCGCTGGACGGCGGCCGGATGCTGCGGGCGGTCGTCTGGGCGATCAGCGGCAAGGCGATGACCGGCACGGTCGCCGCCGCCTGGGTCGGCCGGGCGCTGGCCGTCGTCGTCCTGATCGGCCTGCCGCTGGTCAGTTCCGCCCGCGGGATCGAGCGCACCACCACCGACACCCTGGTGGACGCGGTGCTGGCCGCCGTCCTCGCCGCGATCATCTGGAACGGCGCCACCGGAAGCCTGCGCAACGCCCGGCTCAAGGAGGTGCTGCCCGGCCTGCGGCTGCGCGACCTCGCCCGCCGGACCGTCGAGGTCACCGCCGACACCCCGCTCGGCGAGGCGCTGCGCCGCGCCCGCGAGGCCCAGGCCGGCGCGGTCGTGGTGGTGGACGGCCGGGGCGATCCGATCGCCATCGTCCGCGAGTCCGCCGTCCGCGGGGTGCCGGAGCACCGCCGCCCGTGGGTCGCGGTCGGCCCGCTCGCCCGCGACCTCGAACCCGGCCTGCGGCTGGACGCCGACCTCGGCGGCGAGGACCTGCTGCGCGCCGTCCAGGCCACCCCGGCCGGGGAGTACCTGGTCGTCGAGACGGACGGCCGGGTGTTCGGCGTCGTCGCGCTCACCGACATCGAGCAGCGCCTCACCGCCGCCGTCAGCGGCCGCTGACCGGGGCCGTGCCCGGGGCCTGGTCAGGCGGGCCGGTCCGCTTCCCTTAGGATTGTGCGCATGTCCGAACCGACCGGTGCCACCCGCCGACGCGGGCCCTTCCAGGTCGGGGACCAGGTCCAGCTGACCGACCCCAAGGGCCGCCACTACACGTTCACGCTCCAGGCCGGGAACCAGTTCCACACCCACAAGGGTGCGTTCCCGCACGACGAGCTGATCGGCGCCCCCGAGGGCACGGTCGTGCGCACCACGGGGAACGTCCCGTATCTTGCGCTGCGCCCCCTGCTCCCCGACTACGTCCTGTCCATGCCGCGCGGTGCCGCCGTGATCTACCCCAAGGACGCGGGGCAGATCCTGGCGATGGCCGACATCTTCGCCGGCGCCCGCGTGGTCGAGGCCGGCGTGGGCTCGGGCGCGCTCTCCACCTACCTGCTGCGCGCCGTCGGCGACACCGGCATGCTGGCCTCCTACGAGCGCCGGCAGGACTTCGCCGACATCGCCCAGAGCAACGTCGAGCGCTACTTCGGCGGGCCGCACCCGGCGTGGAAGCTCACCGTCGGCGACCTGCAGGACAACCTGGTCGAGACCGACGTCGACCGCGTCATCCTCGACATGCTCGCCCCCTGGGAGTGCCTGGACGTCGCCTCCAAGGCGCTCGTCCCCGGCGGCCTCATCTGCTGCTACGTGGCCACCACCACGCAGATGTCCAAGACCGTCGAGGCGCTGCGCGAGCACGGCACCTTCACCGAGCCGCAGGCCTGGGAGACCATGGTCCGCACCTGGCACCTGGAGGGCCTGGCCGTCCGCCCGGACCACCGGATGATCGGCCACACCGGTTTCCTGCTCACCGCCCGCCGCCTCGCCGACGGCGTCGAGCCGCCGCTGCGCCGCCGCCGCCCGGCCAAGGGCGCGTACGGCGAGGACTACGACAACGGGGGCTCCGAGCCGAGCCTGCAGGAGCGCGCCGCGGCCCGTGCCGCCGCCCGCGCCACCGAGACCGAGCAGCCCGACCTCGGCTGACCCGGATCGCTTCGCCCAGGGGTGGTACGAGCCTGCTCGTGCCACCCCTCGGCATTCCGGTCGCCGGCGTGTGGGACGATGCTCGCGCACGCAGACCAGCTCCTGGGAGCACTGGAGGGGACGCCTGGTGGAGACCGCGGTCGGGATGACGGCTGGACAGCAGACACCGCAGGGCCGCACGGGGCCCGAACCCGCGCGCACCGCCCCCTGGCACTGGGCCCTCGCCCTGGCCGGCTGCGGCGCGGTGGTGGCCGCCGCCCTCGCGGCCGCGCCGGCCACCGGCACCCCGGTGCCCGTCCGCAGTACTCCCAAGGCCCTCGCCGCGAGCGCCGCCCCCGACCCGGCCAAGGCCCAACTTCCTTTGGAATGTGGCCCGTTCCCGATCGAGACGGTCATCGGCATGCCCGCCGACCTGGGCGACGGACGGCCCGGCACGGTGGTCGCCGCGCACTGCGCGGCCGAGACCGGCACCCCACCGGACGCCGTCTACCTGCTCGGATTCGGGCCCGGCGCCCACCCGGTGGTGCTGACCACGCTGCTCTCCGAGCGGGAGAACCTCACCGTCGGACGGCTCGCGCTGCGCTCCGACGGCGCCATCACCGGCCACGCGCAGGGGTATTCGAGCGAGGACGTGCCGCGGTTCCGTCCCGACATCTCACTCGATCTCACCTGGACGCGCAAGGGCGGCGGCTGGGAACGATCCCAGACCGCCGCCCCGGTCAGCCAGACCTGACGGGAGGACGCGTCAGTCCGCGTCCGGCCCGTACACCTCGACCCGGTCGGAGACCCGGCGCACGTGGATGCAGTCGCCGGGGCACTCCTTCGCCGAGTCCACCACGTCCTGAAGGATCGTCAGCGGCACCGGGGCGGTCTCCCCGGGCTGCTGGCGCAGCTCGTCGTCCGGCCCCTTCACGTAGGCGAGGCCGTCGATGTCCAGCTCGAAGACCTCGGGCGCGTACTGCGCGCAGATGCCGTCGCCGGTGCACAGATCCTGGTCGATCCACACCTCCAGCTGCTCGGCCGTCGTGGCCGTCTGCTCGGTTACCGACATGGTCCCTGCCGTTTCTGTCCCGGGTCGCCCTATTCCTGGGGCAATCCCGCCATTCGTACAACGATCGGACCTGGCTGCGCGGTCGCGATCGGATATCACTTCGCTCGACGATACATCTGGTCCGCTTTGGGTGGTGCGCGGTGGGTATCCCCTTAGCAGAGGGGAAGCACGCTGGGGCGAAGATCGGACACGCCCGTTCCATCTTTCTTGATCTAGGGGTTTACGGACCCCTGGTCCCAGGTAGGGTCTGGAAGCGTCCAGCTCCCCGGAGGAGGTGAGGACCGTGGCAGCCCACGATGACGACTACAACCGCAGCACCGGCAGGCCCGCTCGTGGTTCCGACGAGACCGCTCAGGTCTCGTACCTTGAGCAGGAAATCGCCGTGTTGCGCCGCAAGCTCGCCGACTCGCCGCGCAATTCGAGGATCCTCGAAGAGCGGATCGTCGAGCTCCAGACCAACCTGGCCGGTGTGACCGCCCAGAACGAACGGCTCGCCTCCACCCTGCGTGAGGCCCGCGACCAGATCGTGGCCCTCAAGGAGGAAGTGGACCGGCTGGCACAGCCCCCGGCCGGTTTCGGCACCTTCCTCGAGGCCAACGAGGACGGCACCGCCGACATCTTCACCGGGGGGCGCAAGCTCCGCGTGAACGTCAGCCCCAACGTCGCCCTCGACGAACTGCGGCGCGGCCAGGAGGTGATGCTCAACGAGGCCCTCAACATCGTGGACGCGATGGCCTTCGAGCGCATCGGCGAGATCGTCACCCTCAAGGAGATCCTGGAGGACGGCGAGCGCGCCCTGGTCGTCGGCCACACCGACGAGGAGCGGGTGGTGCGCCTCGCCGAACCGCTGCGCGAGCTCACCATCCGGGCGGGGGACGCCCTGCTGCTGGAGCCCCGCTCCGGCTACGTGTACGAGGTGGTCCCGAAGTCCGAGGTCGAGGAGCTGGTCCTCGAAGAGGTCCCGGACATCGACTACCGGCAGATCGGCGGTCTGAGCAACCAGATCGAGCTGATCCGCGACGCGGTCGAGCTGCCGTACCTGCACGCCGACCTCTTCAAGGAGTACGAGCTGCGCCCGCCCAAGGGCGTGCTGCTCTACGGCCCGCCCGGCTGCGGCAAGACGCTGATCGCCAAGGCGGTCGCCAACTCGCTGGCCAAGAAGGTCGCCGAGGTCACCGGACGCCCCCAGGGGAAGAGCTACTTCCTCAACATCAAGGGCCCCGAGCTGCTCAACAAGTACGTGGGCGAGACCGAGCGGCAGATCCGCCTGGTCTTCCAGCGGGCCCGGGAGAAGGCGAGCGAGGGCACGCCCGTCATCGTCTTCTTCGACGAGATGGAGTCGCTGTTCCGCACCCGCGGTTCCGGCGTCAGCTCGGACGTGGAGAACACCATCGTCCCGCAGCTGCTCGCCGAGATCGACGGCGTGGAGGGCCTGGAGAACGTCATCGTCATCGGCGCCTCGAACCGCGAGGACATGATCGACCCGGCGATCCTGCGGCCCGGCCGCCTGGACGTCAAGATCAAGATCGAGCGCCCGGACGCCGAGGCCGCGAAGGACATCTTCTCCAAGTACCTCAAGGACTCGTTGCCCTTCCACCCGGACGACCTCAAGGAGCACGGCAGCTCCGTCGAGGCGACGGTGGAGGCGATGATCCAGGCGGTCGTGGAGCGGATGTACACCGAGACCGAGGAGAACCGCTTCCTGGAGGTCACCTACGCCAACGGTGACAAGGAGGTCCTGTACTTCAAGGACTTCAACTCCGGCGCGATGATCCAGAACATCGTCGACCGCGCGAAGAAGATGGCCATCAAGGACTTCCTCGACCACGGTCAGCGCGGACTCCGCGTCTCCCACCTGCTCGCAGCCTGCGTGGACGAGTTCAAGGAGAACGAGGACCTGCCGAACACCACCAACCCGGACGACTGGGCCCGCATCTCCGGCAAGAAGGGCGAGCGGATCGTCTTCATCCGCACGCTGGTCACCGGCAAGCAGGGCGCCGAGTCCGGCCGCTCGATCGACACTGTCGCCAACACGGGGCAGTACCTGTAAGCACGCGGTGACCGGGCCGCCCGGCGGTCCCCGGAACAGCACGCACCCCGTCCGGCTGTGGCGCCTCGCGGCCCCGCAGCCGGACGGCGCGTCTCGGGGCCCGCCCGTCGGCGCCGGGTTCTAGGCTCGACCCACCGTCCGCGGGCAGACCGCCGGCGTCGGTGTTGTTTCAGCGGTACGTCGGCGTGCTCCGCCCGTGGGGGGCGGCGCACCGGGCAAGGAGGGCCGCATGACCGTACGGCGCGTGATGGGCATCGAGACCGAGTACGGGATCTCCGTGCCCGGGCACCCCAACGCCAACGCCATGCTCACCTCGTCCCAGATCGTCAACGCGTACGCGGCGGCGATGCACCGGGCGCGGCGGGCCCGCTGGGACTTCGAGGAGGAGAACCCGCTGCGTGACGCCCGGGGCTTCGACCTGGCGCGTGAGGTGGCGGACGCCAGCCAGCTGACCGACGAGGACATCGGCCTGGCCAACATCATCCTCACCAACGGGGCCCGGTTCTACGTGGACCACGCGCACCCCGAGTACAGCTCGCCGGAGGTCACCAACCCGCGCGACGCCGTGCTCTGGGACAAGGCCGGGGAACGGATCATGGCGGCCGCGGCGCAGCGCGCGCTGGAGCTGCCCAACGGGCAGAACATCCACCTGTACAAGAACAACACCGACAACAAGGGCGCCTCGTACGGCACCCACGAGAACTACCTGATGAAGCGGGCGACGCCGTTCGCCGACATCGTCCGCCACCTCACCCCGTTCTTCGTCTCCCGCCAGGTGGTCACCGGCGCCGGCCGGGTCGGCATCGGCCAGGACGGCTCGGCGCACGGCTTCCAGATCAGCCAGCGGGCCGACTACTTCGAGGTCGAGGTCGGCCTGGAGACCACGCTCAAGCGCCCGATCATCAACACCCGGGACGAGCCGCACGCCGACGCGGAGAAGTACCGCCGGCTGCACGTGATCATCGGGGACGCCAACCTCTCCGAGATCTCCACCTACCTCAAGCTGGGCACCACCTCACTGGTCCTGTCGATGATCGAGGACTCCTTCATCGCCGCCGACCTCGCCGTCGACCAGCCGGTGCGCACCCTGCACCGGGTCTCCCACGACCCCACGCTCAAGCACCTGATCACCCTGCGCAACGGGCGCAAGCTCACCGCCGTCCAACTCCAGCTGGAGTACTTCGAGCTGGCCCGCAAGTACGTCGAGGACCGCTTCGGCAACGACGCGGACGAGCAGACGACGGACGTGCTGGCCCGCTGGGAGGACGTCCTCGGCCGGCTGGAGCGCGATCCGATGTCGCTCTCCAAACAGCTGGACTGGATCGCCAAGCGGGAGATCCTGGAGGGCTACCGCAGCCGGGACGCCCTGGGGTGGGAGAACCCGAGGCTGCACCTGGTCGACCTCCAGTACAGCGACGTACGGCCCGAGAAGGGCCTCTACAACCGCCTGGTGGCCCGTGGCCGGTTCGAACGGCTGGTGACCGAGGAGGAGGTCGAGCGGGCCGTCTCCAAGCCCCCGGAGGACACCAGGGCGTACTTCCGCGGGCGCTGTCTGGAGCAGTACGCCGATCACGTCGCGGCGGCCTCCTGGGACTCGGTGATCTTCGACCTGCCGGGCCGGGACTCCTTGCAGCGGGTGCCCACGCTGGAGCCGCTGCGCGGCACCCGCAACCACGTCAAGGAGCTGCTGGACCGCTGCCGCACCGCGGAGGACCTGCTCCGGGTCCTCTCCGGCGGGTAACTTTTCGATCACCATGGGTGAACGTCCGCCGAATGGGAATCATCCGGGGTGGCAGCGGGTGTTGGACAGGAAGCGCCACCGGCAAACGGGGAGCGGTAGTCGCACCTTGTGTATAGGGTCGATGCAGCAAGCAACGACCAAACCGTGCCAGACGAATCGAGCGGGGTGAGGGAAATGGCGAGCAAGGACACCGGCGGCGGCCAGCAGCGGGCAAACCGGTCCTCCGAGGAGGTCGAGGAGCAGGCCGCGGAAACCCAGAATTCCGATGACCTCAAGGAGCGCCAGGAAAAGCTGGGCGACGACGTCGACGCGGTGCTGGACGAAATCGACGAAGTCCTCGAGTCGAACGCCGAGGATTTCGTCCGGGGATTCGTGCAGAAGGGCGGGCAATAGCCCGTCACCGGTATTCGGGAATTCACGGTCGCGACCGTCGAGGGCGGCTGGGTGGCGAGGGCCACCCGGCCGCCCGGCACCGGCCCCCTCCACACGTGGACAGTGATCGTCGGACGGGTAGGGTGCGGGCAGCGCGAGCTTCAAGCTACCTGGAAGGAATCGTGTGGAAGCCAACACTCGTGGCACCGGGCGTCTACCGGCTGCCTTCCTGACCCCGGGGTCCTCCTCGTTCCTGGACTTCCTCGCCGAGCACAGGCCGGAGCTGATCCCCGGCCACCGCGGGTTCCCCGAGGGTGCCGTGGTCGAGGCCCCGCACGGGACCACCATCGTGGCCGCGGTGTTCGACGGCGGTGTGGTGATCGCCGGTGACCGCCGGGCGACGATGGGCAACGTGATCGCCCAGCGCGACATCGAGAAGGTGTTCCCGGCCGACGAGTACAGCGCGGTCGGCATCGCCGGCACCGCCGGCCTCGCGGTCGAGATGGTCCGGCTGTTCCAGCTGGAGCTGGAGCACTACGAGAAGATCGAGGGCGCCGTGCTCTCCCTGGAGGGCAAGGCCAACCGGCTCACCAGCATGATCCGGGGCAACCTGGGCATGGCGATGCAGGGCCTCGCGGTCGTCCCGATGTTCGCCGGCTACGACCTGGACCTCGGCCGCGGCCGGATCTTCAACTACGACGTCACCGGCGGGCGTTCCGAGGAGCGCGGCTTCGCCGCCACCGGCTCGGGTTCGGTGTTCGCCCGCGGCTCGATGAAGAAGCTCTACCGCGACGACCTGACGGCCGAACAGGCCTCGACCCTGGTCGTCCAGGCGCTCTACGACGCGGCCGACGACGACTCCGCCACCGGCGGCCCGGACCTCGCCCGCAAGATCTTCCCGATCGTCTCACTGATCACCGAGGACGGCTTCCGCCGGCTCACCGACGCGGAGGTCGCCGAGATCGCGGTCGCGATCACTGACCGGCGTCTCTCCCACCCCAACGGCCCGCAGGCCCCGCTGCTCTAGCCGTTACCTCACAGGAAAGGGACGACCGCCGGTGTCGACACCGTTCTACGTCTCGCCCCAGCAGGCCATGGCGGACCGCGCGGAGTACGCCCGCAAGGGCATCGCGCGCGGCCGCAGCGTGGTCGTGCTCACCTACGCCGACGGCATCGTCTTCGTCGCCGAGAACACCTCCAGAGCGCTCCACAAGGTCTCCGAGATCTACGACAAGATCGCCTTCGCGGCGGTCGGCCGCTACAACGAGTTCGAGAACCTGCGCATCGGCGGCGTCCGCTACGCCGACCTGCGCGGCTACTCCTACGACCGGGCCGACGTCACCGCCCGGGGCCTGGCCAACGTCTACGCCCAGACCCTCGGCACCATCTTCTCCTCGGTCGGCGAGAAGCCCTACGAGGTCGAGCTGATCGTGGCCGAGGTCGGCCGCACCACGGACGAGGACCAGATCTACCGCCTCACCCCGGACGGCTCGATCGTCGACGAGAAGAACTACGTCGTGGTCGGCGGCAACGCCGACTCGATCGGCAACTACCTGGGTCAGCGCCACCGCGCCGGGATGAGCCTCACCGAGGTGGTCCGGGCCGCCGTGGACTCGCTCGCCCGCGACCCCAACGGCGGCAGCCCGCGCACCCTCACCCCGGAGCAACTGGAGGTCGCGGTCCTCGACCGCCAGCGCTTCCAGCAGCGCAAGTTCAAGCGCATCCTGGGAAACCAGCTCGCCCGGCTGCTCGACGGAGACCAGTCCGCCGAGACGGACGACGAGGACAACCCGGCGGACACCGCGCCGGAGTAGCAGTGCCTGCGGAGTCCCGTACGGCGGCCGGACGGAGGCCGTACGGGGCTCCGGTGCCCCTGCGGCGGCCCAGTCGTCGTGGAGGCGGTTTCGGACAGCTCCGACCAGATAGGAGTGCTCATGGACCGCCGGATTTTCGGGCTGGAGAACGAGTACGGCGTGACCTGCACGTTCCGCGGGCAGCGGCGGCTGTCGCCGGACGAGGTGGCGCGGTACCTGTTCCGCCGCGTCGTCTCCTGGGGCCGCAGCAGCAACGTCTTCCTGCGCAACGGCGCCAGGCTGTACCTCGACGTCGGCTCCCACCCCGAGTACGCCACCCCCGAGTGCGACGACGTGATCGAGCTGGTGACGCACGACAAGGCGGGCGAGCGCATCCTCGAAGGGCTCCTGGTGGACGCCGAGCGGCGGCTGCACGAGGAGGGCATCGCGGGCGACGTCTACCTGTTCAAGAACAACACCGACTCGGCCGGCAACTCCTACGGCTGCCACGAGAACTACCTGGTGGCCCGGCACGGGGAGTTCTCCCGGCTGGCGGACGTGCTGATCCCCTTCCTGGTGACCCGGCAGTTGATCTGCGGCGCCGGCAAGGTGCTGCAGACCCCGCGCGGCGCGGTCTACTGCGTCAGCCAGCGCGCCGAGCACATCTGGGAGGGCGTCAGCTCCGCCACCACCCGCTCGCGCCCGATCATCAACACCCGCGACGAGCCGCACGCGGACGCCGAGCGCTACCGCCGGCTGCACGTCATCGTCGGCGACTCCAACATGTCCGAGACCACGACGCTGCTCAAGGTCGGCGCCACCGACCTGGTGCTGCGGCTGATCGAGGCCGGCGTGGTGATGCGCGACCTCACCCTGGAGAACCCGATCCGGGCGATCCGCGAGGTCAGCCACGACCTCACCGGCACCCACCAGGTGCGGCTCGCCAACGGGCGCGAGGCCAGCGCGCTGGACATCCAGGAGGAGTACTACACCAAGGCGTTGGAGTTCGCCGACCGCAAGGGCATCAACACCGGCACCATCGCCCGGGTGCTCGACCTGTGGGGCCGGACCCTGGAGGCCGTCCGCACCGAGAACCTGGACGGGGTGGCCACCGAGATCGACTGGATCATGAAGTACAAGCTCATCGAGCGCTACCGAGAGAAGCACCAGATGAGCATGTCCAACCCCCGGGTGGCCCAGATCGACCTCGCGTACCATGACATCCACCGCCGGCGCGGGCTGTTCTACCTGCTCCAGGGCAAGGGCCAGGCGCAGCGGGTGACCACCGACCTCAAGACCTTCGAGGCCAAGTCGATCCCGCCGCAGACCACCCGGGCCCGGCTGCGCGGGGACTTCATCCGGCGGGCGCAGGAACAGCGCCGGGACTTCACGGTGGACTGGGTGCACCTGAAGCTGAACGACCAGGCGCAGCGGACGGTGCTCTGCAAGGACCCGTTCCGCTCGGTGGACGAGCGGGTGGAGAAGCTCATCGCCGGGATGTGATCCGCGGCGACCTCGGGTTTGTGATCAAGGCGGTGTCCGGCCCCGGTGGTGTCTACCGGGGCCGGACACCGTCCGGGCATACGCTGTCCGTCGAGTCAGGAGAGCCGACCTCGAACGACAGTTAGGACCCCCGTGCGCCGCACCGCCGGTTTGCTTCTCACCCTGCCGCTGCTGCTGGCGGTCGCCTGCAGCAGTTCGCCCAAGGCGGCCGGCCCGGCGACTCCGTCCGCGCCGAGCGCGCCTCCGACGGTGCCCGCGCCGGTCGGCGAGGCGTCGCCGATGCCCACGCTCTCGGAGGGCGGGTTCGGCAGCAAGGCCACCATCACCCTCCCCGAGGGCCAGCCCAGCGGCCAGTTCGTGGTGAACACCGTCAGCGAGGGCGACCGGCCGGCGGTCAACAAGGGCGACTGGGTGACGGTCAACTACACGGCGAAGGACTGGACCACCGGCAAGGACCTGCCCAGCTCGTACGACCCGAGCGGGAAGCCGCAGCTCTACCAGGCGGGCAGCGGGCAGCTGGTGCCGGCGCTGGACCAGAGCGTGATCGGCAAGAAGGTCGGCAGCCGGCTGCTGGTGGTGGCCCCGCCGGCGGCGGCCTTCGGCGAGCAGGGCAGCACCCAGCTCGGCGTCAGCAAGGGCGACACCGTGGTGTTCGTCCTGGACATCATGGAGAGCCTGCCGCAGGACTCCACGCTGAGCGGCGCCATGACCCAGCCGCCGGCGAACCTGCCGCAGGTCAAGGACAACGGCAAGGCCCCGGTGACGATCACCGTCCCGGCCGGGCAGGCCGCGCCCACCGACCTCCAGCAGGCGGTGCTCATCAAGGGCGAGGGCAAGCAGGTCAAGACCGGGCAGACCCTGGTGGTGCAGTACACCGGGGTGCTCTGGAACAACGGCCAGCAGTTCGACGCCTCCTGGACGCACGGCGGCGCGCAGGCGGTGCAGATCGGCACCGGCAGTGTGATCGAGGGCTGGGACAAGGGGCTGGTCGGCCAGACCGTCGGCAGCCGGGTCCAGCTCGTGGTGCCGCCCGGGCTCGGCTACAAGGACCAGGCGCAGGGCTCGGTGCCGCCCAACTCCACGCTGGTCTTCGTGATCGACATTCTGGAAGCGGTCTAGGAAGTCGCCCGGGGGATTCCGTACGCTTGGGCGGACGCTCGTACAACGAAGCGTCCGCCCTCATCCTGAGCTGTCATACTGCCCTCGCACTGTGGCAGGCGCCGCCCGGCGCCAAGGCCGGGGCGGATGGTGCGACGGCAGACCGGCGCTCAGCACGCCGGTCGCAGATCTGGAAGACCTCGTGGCGAGATGGATGGGGAGTCATGACTGAGAAGACGCCGAGCCCGGGCGGGGCCGGTACCGCGGCGAACGACAGCTCTGCGGGTGACCCGGCCGCCTCGCGTCCCGGCGGCCCGCTTCCGGGGGACGGTGAGTCGATCGTCGTCCCGCCGTCGATCCTGAAGCAGCAGGCCGGCTGGGCGCAGCCCGGCGAGCAGCCGCGTGCCACGGGCGGGACCAAGACCGACGACACCCCGCAGATCTTCGCCTCCACCGTGCGCCGGGGCGACACCTCGGAGGCCGGGTACGACGAGAACCCGCCCGGGGTGGGCCGGCTGGGCGTGATCCTCGGTACGGTGCTGGCCCTACTGCTGGCCGGCAGCGCCGTGACGCTGTACCTGGTGAACAAGGACGGCTCCACGTCGGACACCGCCGCGAAGCCGGATGCGGCCAAGTCCGCGCCGCCCACCCCGACCGCCGACCCGGTGCCGCCGATCAAGGACAGCGCCAAGGTGCTGCCGACGGTCGCCGGCGACTTCGGCAAGAAGGCCGAGATCCAGGTGCCGGGCGAGGCGTCCGACGGCACCTTCGTGGTCAAGGTGCTGTCCGAGGGCACCGGCCCCAAGGTGGACAAGAACTCCTGGACCTCGGTGGACTACACCGCCAAGGACTGGAACACCGGCAAGGACATCCCGAGCTCGTACGACAACAACGGCAAGCCGCAGATCTTCCAGGCCGGCACGGACGCGCTGATCCCGGCGCTGGACCAGGCCGTGGTCGGGAAGAAGGCCGGCAGCCGGATCCTCGTGGTGGCCCCGCCGGCCGCCGCGTTCGGCTCCCAGGGCAAGGCCGACATGTCGATCGGGGCCAAGGACGACCTGATCTTCGTGATCGACATCCGCAACTCCAGCGCGCCCGACGCGGTGGTGAGCGGCACCGTCACGCCGCCGCCGGCGGACTTCCCGCAGGTCAAGGACAACGGCAAGAAGCCGGCCGAGATCACCCCGGTGGCCGGCGCGAAGGACCCGACCGAGCTGAAGACGCACGTCCTGATCCAGGGCACCGGGCCGAAGGTGGAGAAGGGCGAGAAGGTCGTCGTCCAGTACACCGGCGCGCTGTTCAAGGACGGCAAGGTGTTCGACTCCTCGCTCAGCAAGGGCCAGGCGTTCTCCTTCCCGGTCGGCGGCGGTCAGGTCATCCAGGGCTGGGACCAGGGCCTGGTGGGCCAGACCGTCGGCAGCCGGGTGGAGCTGGTGATCCCGGCCGCGCTGGCCTACGGCGACAAGGGCCAGGGCGACATCCCGCCGGGCGCGCCGCTGGTGTTCGTGGTGGACATCCTGGACGCCGGTCAGGGCTGATCCACTTTCGGGTGACAATGGTGTGCGTGTGACCTTCGGGTCCGGCCGCGTGGCCGGACCCGTACGGGCGGCGGGCGCCCGTACCGTGGTCCGGGAACGGACCGGGGTGCGGGCGTCCGCCGCTTGGTCGTGACCGCAAGCGAATACGAGAAGCACGAGAAGAGGGACTGTGAGCCTCAACGAGAAGCCTGAGATCGACTTCCCGGGCGGTGACGCTCCGGCGGAGCTGCAGATCCGCGACATCGTCGTCGGTGACGGGGCCGAGGCCAAGCCGGGTCAGAACGTCAAGGTCCGCTACGTCGGCGTGACCTTCGAGACCGGCGAGGAGTTCGACGCCAGCTGGAACCGGACCCCGAACGAGTTCGCGTTCCCGCTGGGCGCGGGCCGGGTCATCAAGGGCTGGGACCAGGGCGTCGCCGGCATGAAGGTCGGCGGCCGCCGCGAGCTGGTCATCCCGCCGCACCTGGGCTACGGCAACCAGTCGCCGACCCCGCTCATCCCGGCGGGCTCGACCCTGATCTTCGTGGTCGACCTGCTGGGCGTCTGAGCCTGCTGTCGTGGGGGGGGGGCCGGCCGGGGGGGGGGGGGCGGGGCGGGGGGGGGGGGGGGGGGGGGGGGGGCCCGGGGGGGGGGGTGTGGAGGCCACGGCGGGGGGGGGGGGGCCGGGGGCGGGGAACCCCG
>NZ_JBIUUS010000047.1:0-47396 GCF_044742585.1 Kitasatospora sp. NPDC087861 | reverse complement strand
GAGGGGGTGTCGTTCGGTGCGCCGGAGAAGAAGTTGGGGATCAAGGGTTCGCCGACGCGTGAGGTGTACTTCGACCATGTGCGGATTCCGGCGGACCGGATGATCGGTGCGGAGGGGACGGGGTTCGCGACGGCGATGCGGACGTTGGACCACACGCGGGTGACGATCGCGGCGCAGGCGATCGGGATCGCGCAGGGGGCGTTGGACTACGCGGCGGGGTATGTGAAGGAGCGTCGTCAGTTCGGGAAGGCGATCGCGGAGTTCCAGGGTGTTCAGTTCATGTTGGCGGACATGGCGATGAAGCTGGAGGCGGCGCGGCAGTTGACGTATGCGGCGGCGGCGAAGTCGCAGCGTGGGGACGGGGATCTGACGTTCTTCGGGGCGGCGGCGAAGTGTTTCGCGTCGGATGCGGCGATGGAGATCACCACGGATGCGGTGCAGTTGCTGGGTGGGTACGGGTACACGCGGGACTACCCGGTGGAGCGGATGATGCGGGACGCGAAGATCACCCAGATCTACGAGGGGACCAACCAGGTCCAGCGCATCGTCATGGCCCGCAACCTGCCGTAAGTCGGCAGCAGGAAACCGGACGTGGCTTCGGCCCCCGACCGCACGCCGCGGTCGGGGGCCGCTGGCATGCACCGGCCCGCCGTCCGTTCGGTGGATGACGGACGGTGGACGGCGTGGCGTCCCAGGTGGCATAAATGATCGTCAACTTCAGTGTGATACACGACGATTACGGGAGCGTACGGATCATGGGCAACACCCCCGAGCAGGCCGCCACGGGCAGGGTCTGGCTGGTCACCGGCGCCAACTCCGGCTTCGGCCAGGCCATCGCGGAGGCCGCGCTGGCGGCCGGCGACACGGTGGTCGCGGCCGCCCGCCGCCCCGAGACCTTGGAGGCGCTGGCCGCCGCCCACCCGGGCCGGCTGGTGCCGGTCCGGCTGGACGTCACCGACCCGGCCCGGATCTCCGCCGTGGTCGCGGACACCCTGGGCCGGTACGGGCGGATCGACGTCCTGGTGAACAACGCCGGGCGCGGCCTGATCGGCGCCGTCGAGGAGTACACCGACCGCGAGCTGCGGGACCTGATGGAGCTGCACTTCTTCGGCCCGGCCGCGCTCACCCGCGCCGTGCTGCCGCACATGCGGGCCCAGGGCTCGGGCGCCGTCGTCCAGATGAGCAGCATGGGCGGGCGGTTCTCCTTCCCCGGCGTGGGCGCCTACTCGGCCACCAAGTTCGCGCTGGAAGGGCTGTCCGAGGCGCTGGCCCAGGAGGTCGCCGGGTTCGGGATCAAGGTGCTGATCGTCGAGCCGGGCGCGTTCCGGACCGGCTTCGCGGGTGGCGGGGCGCTCGCCCAGAGCACCCCGATCGCCGCGTACGAGCCGGTGGTCGGGCCGGTCCGCAGCGGTCTGCCGGACTCGGACGGCAAGCAGCCCGGCGACCCGGCGAAGGCCGCGGCGGCGATCCTGGCCGCCCTGGACGCCGAGCGGACGCCGCTGCGGCTGGCGCTCGGCAACGACGCCGTCGACGCGATCCTCGGCAATCTGGACGGCGCGCGCCGGGAGACCGAGGTCTGGGAGGCGGTCGGGCGCGGCACCGACTTCCCGGCCGGGGAGTGAGCGCCGGACCGGCTGCCTGACCACGGGCCCGGGCGAGCCGGCCGCGGCCCGTCGTGGCCCGGCGTGGCCTGTCCGGGCTTGTCCTGGCCCGTCCTGGCCCCGAAAAACCGGGCGACGGCGGGCGGCCTCGCTTCGTAGGCTGCCCGCCATGTCCTCCACCCTCGGCCTGGCCCGGATCACCCCCGAGAACATCGACGCCGCCCTCGCCCTCGCGGTGCGCCCCGAGCAGGCGGGCCTGGTCGCGCCGGTGGTGAAGTCGCTGGCCGAGGCGTACGCGTACGGCGACACCGCCTGGCCCCGGCTGATCATGGACGGGGAGCGGCCGGTCGGCTTCGTGATGGCCTTCTTCGACATCCTGTTCAACCCCGAGCAGCCGGACGACCGCCCCCGCTCCGGCCTCTGGCGCCTGCTCGTCGACGCCGGGCACCAGCGCGGCGGTTACGGTCGCTTCGCCGTCGAGCAGGTCTGTGCCGAGATCCGCCGCCGCGGCGGCACCCGCGCCACCGTCACCTACGTCCCCGGCCCCGACGGCCCCGCCGGCTTCTACGCCGGCCTCGGCTTCCGCCCGACCGGCGAGACCAGCGGCGACCAGGTGGTGGCGGATCTGGAGCTTTAGGGCGTGTCCGACGATTCGCGTCGGATCAGCGCAGCCGCCTGTGCGCGGGCCTGCCGGAGCCAGTCGGCGCGGGTCGCGGCGGGGGAGTCGGTCACGGTGCGGAACACCGTCCGGCGGACGTCGGTGACGCCGACGTACGGCAGCACGCAGGCCGCCCAGATCCGCTCCAGCGGGTCGCCGAACTCGCCGTGCTCGCGCTCCTGCGGGGTGTCGGAGGTGTTGAGCTACGGCCCGGGGGTGACGGATAGGGTGCCGGACCATGACCGAGCCGGACTTCCTCACCACGACCCGGGCGTTCTACGACGCCATCGCCGCCGACTACGCCGACCGGTACCGCGACGAACTGGCCGGCAACCCGCTGTCCCGGGCGCTGCTCGCCGCCTTCGCCGAACTGGTGCTCGCCGAGTGTGCCGACGGTCTGGTCGCCGAACTCGGCTGCGGCCCGGGCCGGGTGACGAGCCACCTGCACGGCCTGGGCCTCGACATCCGCGGCATCGACCTCTCGCCGCGGATGGTCGAGCTGGCCCGCCGGACGTACCCCGGGCTGGACTTCACCGAGGGATCGCTCTTCGATCTCCCGTTGCGCGACGGCGAGTTGACCGGTGCGGTGGCCTGGTACTCGATCATCCACACCCCGGCCGAGCGGCTGCCGGAGGTGTTCGCCGAGTTCGCGCGGGTGCTCGCTCCGGGCGGCCACCTGCTGCTCGCCTTCCAGGTCGGCGACGAGCCGCTCCGGATCGACCAGCCCTTCGGGCGCCCGGTGGCGCTGGACTTCCGCCGCCAGCAGCCGCACCGGATCGAGGAGCTGGCCCGTGCGGCCGGACTGCGGATCACCACCCGGATGTCCCGAGAGCCGGAGGAGGGCGTGGAGACCCCGCAGGCGTACGTGCTGGCCCGCAAGCCGGCCCAAGGCTCCTGAGCGCTCCCGGGGTGACGCCGACAGCAGCATGACGGCGGGTGTGGGCGGGATGACAGCCGCCGCCACGAGGCTCGGTGGCAGCACGTCAGTCCATCGAACCGGGAGATCCTGCCCATGCCCCGACCCCGCCTCACCTCCGCGTTCCGGCTCGGCGCCGCCGCGGCCGCCGCGCTGCTGCTGGCCGGCCTCGCCCCGGCTGCCTCGGCGGCGGCCGCCCCCGCGGCGCCGGTACCCCGGCTGGACTGGCAGCCCTGTGCGTCGGACTTCGAGTGCGCGCGTGCCGCGGTGCCGACGGACTACCGCGACCCGGCCGGGCGGACGGTCGAGCTGGCCGTCATCCGGCACCCCGCGACCGACCGGGCGCACCGGATCGGCTCGCTGTTCTTCAACCCCGGCGGCCCGGGCGTCCCCGGCACCCAGGCGCTGCCCGCCGTGTACGGGATGTTCCCGGAGCAGGTGCGCGAGCGCTTCGACATCGTCAGCTTCGACCCGCGCGGCATCGGCGAATCGACGACCCTCGGCTGCTTCCCGGGCACGGAGGCCGAGCAGCAACTGCTGGCCGGGCTGCCCGCCGGCTACCCGGTCGGCGCCGCCCAGGAGTCGGCCTGGTCCGCGACGTACGCGCGCTTCGGCCGCCAGTGTGCCGACACCGACCGGACGGGGCTGCTCGCCCACCTGTCCACCGCCGACACGGCCCGCGACCTGGACCTGCTGCGCGCGGCCGTCGGCGACCGCCGGCTGAGCTACCTCGGCACCTCGTACGGCAGCTACCTGGGCACCACCTACGCCAACCTCTTCCCGGACCGGGTCCGCGCGCTGGTGCTGGACAGCGCCCCCGACCCGGTCGCCTGGTCCACCGGGCGCGGCCCGGGGCAGCGCGCCCTACCGCCGTTCCTGCGCACCGGCGGCGACCTCGCCGCGACCCGGACCCTCGATGCCTTCCTCGACCAGTGCGGCGACGCCGGCCCCGCCGCGTGCGCCTTCGCGGCGGACGGCGGCCCGGCGGCGACCCGCGCCAAGTTCGACGAGCTGATCGACCGGCTCGGCCGGACGCCGGTGACGCTCGGCACCGCGCCGCAGACGGTCACCTTCGACCAGGCCTCCGCCGTGAGCACCCTGCTGCCGAGGCTCTACACGGCCGCGCCCCTCCCCGGTGTCCCCGGCTTCGGCTGGCCGGCGTTGGGCGGGCTGCTGCAGCAGTTGTGGACCGCGGCCCCGGACGCCTCGGCGCCGCTGCCGACCGGCGGCGCCCTCCGGCAGGCGCAGACCCTCGGGGCGCTCTGCGCCGACACCGCCAACCCGCCCGCCTCCTCCCACCCGGCGGCGGCCGCGCTGGCCCGCGACCGCGCGGGTGCCACCGGCCCGTACTGGGTCTGGCAGACCCAGCGCTGCACGGGCTGGCCGGCCGAGGCCGCCCGGGACCGTTACACCGGCCCGTGGGACCGCCCGACCTCCGCACCGATCCTGGTCGTGGGCCTCACCGGTGACCCGGCCTGGCCGTACGAGGGCTCCCGCACGCTGGCGGACACCCTCGCCCGCGGCCGCCTGCTGACCGTCGACGGGTACGGCCACACCGCGCTGGGCAACCCGAGCGCCTGCGCCTGGCGGTACGAGGAGCGGTACCTGGTCAGCGGCGCGCTGCCGCCGGCCGGCACGGTGTGCGAGCCGGACCGCCGGCCGTTCTAGTCGTTCCGGCCCCGAGCGGCCGGGGTCGTGCGCGTGCACGGAATCCGTGCACGCGCACGCACCTCGGTACGATGAACGTCATGAACCGTGCCGACCTCACCCTGGGCCCGCTGTCCGAGCAGGACCACGCCTTCTACGGCCTGGTCTGGGCCGGCACCACCCTCGCCGCCCAGGTGGACCGCGAGCTGACCCGCGTGCACGGGCTGTCGCTGTCCTGGTTCGAGGTGATGCTCTGGCTCAACGGGCAGCAGGAGCCGGTCGCCGCCTCCGACCTGGGCGCGAAGACGATGCTCAGCCGCAGCCAGGTCTCCCGCGTGGTCGACGCCCTGGCCGCACGCGGCCTGGTGGCCCGCTCACCCTCCGCCGCCGACGCCCGGTCGGTGCGGATCGAACTGACCGAGCAGGGCCGCGCCGCCTTCGCCGAGGCCGATGCCACCCGGCGGGCCGTCCTCGCGCCGGTCTTCACCGACCGGCTCGACGAGGGCGACATCGCGGCCCTGGAGACGGTCTGGCGCAAGCTGAAGGCCTGAGCCACAGGCCTAGGCGGCTGTGGCTGTGGCTTCGGTTTCGGCCTGCGGCCGGCCGGAGGCGGTCGCGATCACCTCGTCCAGCACCTCGCGGGAGCGGGCCAGATCGCTGATCATCCGGTCGATCCGGTCCCGCTCGGCGGCCAGCTCCTCGACCAGCAGCGGGGTGGCGATCTCGTTCGGGCCGCCGTCGGAGTCGCGCATGCAGGGCAGGATCTCGTAGATCTTCCGGCTGTGCAGTCCGGCCGCGAACAGTTCCTGGATCAGGACGACCCGGTCCACCGCCCGCTCCGGGTAGTCCCGGTGCCCGCCCGCCGTCCGTTCGGCGACCAGCAGGCCCTGCTGCTCGTAGTAGCGCAGCGAGCGCTCGCTCACGCCCGTCCGCCGGGCCAGTTCACCGATCCGCATGCCGTCCACCCCGTCGCCGTGACCCAGCGCTTGAACCCAGCGCTTGAACCCAACGCTTGAACCTGACACCGATGTTAGCTTCTACGGTCTTCGCATGACGACGAACACCAAAACCCCGAGCCTCTTCCAGCCCGCCGACCTCGGCCCGCTGCACCTCCCCAACCGCCTGGTGATGGCCCCGATGACCCGCACCCGGGCCGGCGCCGACGGCGTCCCGCAGCCGATCATGGCCACCTACTACGCGCAGCGCGCCGGCGCCGGGCTGATCATCGCCGAGGCCGCCACCCCGAACCGGGTCGGCCAGACCTACGCCGACATCCCGGCCATCTACGACGCCCGGCACGTCGCCGGGTGGCGCACCGTGACCGAGGCGGTCGGTGCGGCCGGCGGCCGGATGTTCCTGCAACTCCAGCACGGCGGCCGGATCGGCCACCCCGAGAACAGCGGCCTGCACCCCGTCGCGCCCTCGCCGATCGCCCTGCCCGACACCGTCCACACCGCGAGCGGGCACCGGGAGGCCGTCGTCCCGAGAGCACTCACGGCGGAGGAGATCCGGCAGACCGTCGCCGACTTCGCGGCCGCCGCCCGCAACGCCGTCGACGCGGGCTTCGCCGGCGTCGAGGTGCACGGCGCCAACGGCTACCTGCTGCACCAGTTCCTCGCTCAGGGGAGCAACCGGCGCACCGACGAGTACGGCGGGTCGGTGGCGGGTCGGATCCGCTTCGTGGCCGAGGTGGTCCGGGCGGTGGCGGCCGAGATCGGCGCCGAGCGGGTCGGCCTGCGGGTGTCGCCCGGCTTCGGAGGCCAGGGCATGGCGGAGGGCGACACGGCGGAGATCTACCGCGCGCTGGTCGCCGAGCTGGCGGGCGACGGCCTGGCCTACCTGCACGTGGTCTTCGCCGACCCCGAGGACACGGTGTTCCAGGAGATCCGCAAGAGCTGGCCGGGCGTGCTGATCGCCAACCCGGTGCTCGGCTGGGGGCAGCCGCTGCCGGAGGACGGCGGCCGGGTGGCGGCGGAGCGGCTGCTCGCGGCCGGGGCCGACCTGATCTCGTTCGGGCGGGGTTTCCTCGCCAACCCCGATCTGGTCGAGCGGCTGCGCACCGGCGCCGTGCTCAATCCCGTCCGGGACGGCCTGATGTACACCGGCGGTGCCGAGGGGTACATCGACTACCCGACGCTGGCCGGATAACACGACACCTTCACACGGCGGTCCCCCGGGGGGTGACGCGCGTCGGCCGACGGGTCGTGCCATGATCCCTGCATGGCTTCCAACGTTTTCTTCGACATCGAGATCGACGGCGTTCCGTCCGGCCGCATCGTCTTCAAGCTGTACGACGATGTCGTGCCGAAGACCGCCCGCAACTTCCGTGAGCTCGCCACCGGCCAGAACGGCTTCGGCTACGAGGGCTCCGGCTTCCACCGCGTGATCCCGCAGTTCATGCTCCAGGGTGGCGACTTCACCAACCACAACGGCACCGGTGGCAAGAGCATCTACGGCGAGAAGTTCGCCGACGAGAACTTCCAGCTCAAGCACAGCAAGCCGGGCCTGCTCTCGATGGCCAATGCCGGCCGCAACACCAACGGCTCGCAGTTCTTCATCACCACCATCGTGACCGACTGGCTGGACGGCAAGCACGTCGTCTTCGGCGAGGTCGTCGAGGGCCTGGACGTCGTGACGGCGATCGAGAAGCTCGGCTCGCAGAGCGGCCGCACCTCGAAGGCCATCAAGATCGCCAAGTCCGGCATCGTCGAGTAGTCGCCTCCTCCTCCACGTACCGCCCCGGAGCGGAAAGTCGGTCGGTCCGACTTCCCGATCCGGGGCGGTGGTTTTCCCGGGGACGGGTGGCCGGGGGGCGCCCTACGGCTGCGCGGGGCGCAGGCGGTAGGAGGCGGCGAGGTCCCGGACCTCCACCGAGGAGACCGCGTCGTGGGGGAGGTGCTTGCCCAGCAGGGCGAGGACGTCCTCGGCGAGCCGGGCCTTCAGGCCGTCGGAGCGGCCCGGCAGCAGGGCCACCGTGATGTGGACGAAGCCGGTCCGGCCGGCCCGGTCGGTGCCGGGATCGCCGACGCAGGTCTCGGCGGCCGGGCGGCAGAGGGTCTTGCACACGCCCGCGGAGCCGGCCTCCTCCAGCACCATCGGGTGCAGCTCCCGCAGGAGCGCCTGCCGGTCGAAGGCGTCGGCCAGCCGGGGGGAGTAGTCGATGGTGATGTGCGGCATGGCGCGGACCCCTCGCCCTGGACGATTGTGTTTTACATCCACCTATCTTCGTCCTGCGTGCCGCGGCGGGACACGGCGGGGCCGGAGCCCGGACTGCTCGCCGGGCTCCGGCCGGGTGGGCGCGGGGGAGGGTCGGTTACTCGTGCGGCTCGAACCGCCAGGCCTGGCGCTGGTCGCGGGGCTCGTAGCGCCGCAGCGCGGTGCGGGGCGGGAAGATCGCCAGCAGGCTGAGGTCGAGGGCGAACTCGACGCCGTCGACCGGACCGCCGGGGGCCACGATGTGGAAGGCGAAGGGCTCGGCGCTCTGGCGCAGCACCCACTCGGTGGGCGTGGGCCTGCCGAAGATCGGCTTGTTGGGCGCCGGGTCGCCGTCGAAGCCGGCGTAGGCGTTCTCCCGGAGGTTGCGGAGGGTGACGTTGCCGTTCGGGAGCGTCTGCACCCGCCACTCCTGCGCGCCCGGAGTGCCGGTGGGCGGCAGGACGACCACCGGGTCGCGGGGGCCTTCGACGGTGAGGAGATGCTCGCGCGGCTTGCTGATGCTGTAGACGCCGGGCGGAACGGGCGCGCGGCCGGTGCGGGTGGCGCGGTGGATGCGGTCGGGGTCGTCGAGGGGGGCCGCCGGTTCTTCGGCCAGGTCGTCGGCGTCGGCCGCCGGGTCCTCGGCGGGGTCGTCCGCGTGGGCCGCCGGGTCCTCGGCGGGTTCTTCGGCGAGTTCTTCGGCGGGTTCTTCGGCGGGCTCCTCGGCCGGGGCCTCGGCCGGGTCCGGCGGTGCGGTGCGGGTGCCAGCCGTGGCGGCCTTGGCCGTTCCGGTGGTGAGGAGGGCGGCGAAGCCGGCCGCGGCGGCGGCGCCGAGCACGTGGCGTCGGCTCAGAGGTTCGGTCATGGGCCGATTGTGTGCGAGCACCCGCCCGGGAGGGGTGCACCTGACCAGGCATGTCCCCCGGTTGGGTGATCAGCTGCCCGGGCGCGTCAACGTCCGGCCTCGACAGCGGGATTGACGGCCATGCAGGAGATCCGCGAAAGCAGGCCTCGCCGTCCCCGGGTGAGGGCCGCTTCCGTGCCGGCCGCAGCGCCCGGGTGGTGGGCCGCGCCGGAAGTCGGCCTGTCCGACGTCCGGCGCGGGGATGATCGGCGACGTAGGTCCAAGGACCGATGGTCGACGGGCCCGGCGCAGGGTGGAATGGGCGGATGGATCACGAGAAGCCGCACGAAGGGCTGACCCCCGACGGGCAGGCCGGCTACCTGGCGCGGATCGGGGTGGCGGAGGCCGGCGCGCCGTCCCCGGAGGCGCTCGCGCGGCTCCAGCTCGCCCACCTCCGGGCCGTGCCGTTCGAGAATCTGAGCATCCACCTCGGCGAGCCCGTCATCCTCGACCCCGGCGTGCTGGTGGAGAAGCTGGTAGCCCGCCGCCGGGGCGGCTTCTGCTACGAACTCAACGGCGCCTTCGCCGAGTTGCTGCGCTCGCTCGGCTACCGGGTGAGCCTGCTCGCCGCCCGCGTCTTCAACGGCGAGCAGCCCGGACCGCCGTTCGACCACCTGGCGCTGCGGGTCGACCTCGACGAACCCTGGCTGGTCGACGTCGGCTTCGGCCGGTTCAGCCGCCACCCGCTGCGCCTCGACGAGCGCGCCCCGCAGGCCGACCCGCACGGCGCGTTCACCCTCAGCCCGTACGGGGACCACGGCGAGCTCGACGTCCTGATGGACGGCAAGCCGCAGTACCGGCTGGAGCGCCGCCCCTACCCGCTCGCGGACTTCCGCCAGACCTGCTGGTGGCAGACCACCTCGCCCGAGTCCCCCTTCGCCCGCGGGGCGACGTGCTCCCTCCTCGCCGAGGACGGCGGCCGGATCACCCTCAACGGCACGAAGCTCATCCGCACGGCCCCGGACGGCACCCGCACCGAGGAGCAGCTCGCCGTCCCCGAGGCGCTGGCCGCCTACCGCGACCACTTCGGCATCACCCTCGACCGGCTGCCCGGTGACGGGGGCAGGGTAGCCGGGTAGCGGACCGGCCCGGGCCGGAATCGCGCAATCGGTCCGGCCCGCCCACGGCCGCCCTAGGCTCTTCGTGCGCGGTCGGAGCCGCGGCCAACTCGACTCTCCGGCAAGGTGGTTCACCGATGGAACAGGACGCCGACGACGGCGCGGTGACGTACGAGCAGGTGACGGTGGTCTCGCTCGCCTCGTGCGAGCCGGTCAACCCCGCGCGGATCGCGGTGCGGGTGGCCTGCGAGACCATGACGGTCAAACGGGTGGCGGGCTACTGGGTGCGCTGGGACGAGCGGTGGGGGCCGGAGGAGATCCGCCACCATGCGCGCTGGGTCCCGGACGAGGAGTACGTGCGGCCGGGCGGTGGGAGCCTGGACGGATCGCTCACCGTGACGGTCGTCGCGTACTGGACGTACGAGGGCGGCGGTGCGCGCCGGCCGACCACCAAGACGGCGGTGGCCTTTCGGTCCGACGAGGCCGAGCGGGAACTGGTGCTGGAGCGGCCGGACCCGCACCGCCCGGCGGCCCTGACCGTCCACCTGACCGACGCCCGCTGGCTGGAGGGCGGCCAGGGGCGGCTGATCCACTACGGCTACTCGGGCGCCACCGAGGCCGACGGCGGCGAGGGGGAGTGGCTGGTCCGCTTCCCGGAGTGCGGCACGGGCCTTCTCCCGCAAGCGGGTTAGCGAAGCCTAGGGCGCCGCCGCCCACGCCCCCTCCCGCACGCCGACCTTGCGCGCGGGCACGCTGGCCCAGATGGCGCCGAGCGTGGTGTACGGGTGCAGCACGGTGCCGAAGCCGCGGTGGAACACGACGAGCCCGGGCCCGATCTCGCAGGCGGCGGGCACCTCCATGCCGTAGAGCGCGAGGGCCTCCTGGACCAGGCGGCCCAGGAGGCGGTGGCGGCGGCGGTAGACGAGCGCGGTGACGAGTGACATCCACCCATTGTGTCGCCGCGACTACAACGAGTCGCGGGCGGTCACTTGATGTCCGGGACCGCGCTGTCGCTCTTGAAGGCGTCGAAGACCTGCTTGGCCTTGTTGGTGTCCCACTGGACCGCCGACTCGCCGGTCTTGGTGTGGTAGTCGGCGTTGGCGATCGGCACGGTCAGGGACTTGCCGCTGCCGCCGTTGACGTCCTTCATGGCGAGGAAGAGCGAGCCGAGGTCGGTGAGGCCCGCGTCGTCGTCGACGATGAGGGTGCCGAGGGCGGAGTCGACCAGCGGGTAGAAGGTGAACGGGTTCAGTGCGGTGCCGGGGGAGGCCGCCTGGTGGGCGAGGGCGCCGAGGAACTTCTGCTGGTTGCGCATGCGGCCGAGGTCCTGGTCGGCCATCTGGTGACGCTGGCGGACGAAGGCGAGGGCCTGCTTGCCGTTGAGGGTCTGGTCGCCGGCCTTGAGGTCGAGGCCGGAGTCCTTGTCCTGGACGTTCTGGTCGATGTGCATCTCGACGCCGCCGATCGAGTCGACGATGCCGACGAAGCCGGCGAAGCCGATCTCGGCGTAGTGGTCGATCCGGATGCCGGTGTTGAGCTCGACGGTCTGGACGAGCAGCCGGCCGCCGCCGTTGCCGAAGGCCGAGTTGATCTTCGCGGTGGTGCCCTTGACGGTCTTGCCGTTGCTGCCGGGGTGTTCCGGGATCGGCACCCAGGAGTCGCGCGGGATGCTCATCAGGGTGTTCCCGTTGTCCCCGACGTGCAGGATCATCATCGAGTCGCTGCGCTTGCCCTCGGTGTCGTGACCGGTGTGCAGGTCGTCCTGTTCCGAGTCGGTGAGGCCCTGGCGGCTGTCGGAGCCGACGATCAGCCAGTTGGTGCCCTTGCCGGCCGCCGGTCGTCCGGGGTAGTCGGCCAGCACGTTCTCGTGGTTGAGCTTGGAGTCGGCCCAGAACCAGGTGGAGACCGCGGTCACCATGACGGCGATCAGGACGCCGAAGACCGACCACTTGACGATCCGGCGCCGCGGCCAGCGCTTGGCGGGTATCGCACCCGGCCGCGCACCGCCGGGGCCACCCGGGCCACCCGGACCTCCCGGGCCACCCGGACCCCCCGGCCGACCGGGACCGCCCGGTCCTCCGGGCCCGGCGGGCTGCCTGCCCGGCCCCTGTGGCGGGACGCCGCCGACGCGGGACGGCTCCGGCTGCCGCGGCGCGGGCGCCCCCGGCCCGCGCGGGTTCAGCGACCCGGGCAGCGGCGGTTCGGCCGCCGTGCCGCCTCCGCCGCGCCCGTACGCGCCGCCGTTGCCGCCGCCCCGATACGGGTTCCCGTCGTTGTACGGGTTCCCGCCGCCTCCCGGGCGGCCCTCCTGCCACGTGTTCATGTCGTCGAGGATGCCCGACCCCGGTCGTGCTGACTCCCCCCGGGGGCTCCACCAGGCTGCTTGTAGCAGTTTTGATGCACGTGTCGGATCGTTCCGCCGCAACTTCCGCGCGGCCGCACGACGGTGGGGCGCCCGGGCGCGGGGCGGCGTTCAACGTGAGCCGTGTCACCCGCCGTTCACCGCGGTTCAGCTGGCGAAACGATTCTTGACCCGCTCGAACACAGCGTGTTTGCATTTCGGGTATGGATCAGCGTTGGGCACTCACGCGTCGGCGGCACGTCGACCTGCGGCGTGGTGTGGCCTGTTCGCTCTGTCGCGGCTGAAGCGCGCCCCCACTCCGCGTCGACGTACCCCCGACCCGCGTCGCAGCACGTCCCGCGTCGCAGCACGTCGAAACACCCTTCCCGGGCCCCGCCCCGCAGCGGTCCCGCTGCGCCGCGTCGCGCCGCCCCCGCTTCCAGCCAGAGGTGAACCCATGGCCACCGTCCTGTCCGTTTCCGGCTCCCCGTCCGCCACCTCCCGCACCACCCGCCTGCTGCGCCACGTCGACGCGCGCCTGGAGGCCCGCGGTCACCACGTCCTCCCGTTCGAGGCGCGCAGCCTGCCCGCGCACGCGCTGCTGTCGGGCGACTTCGACCACCCGGAGATCGTCGCCGTCACCGAGCTGTTCGCCCGCGCGGACGGCGTCGTGATCGGCACCCCCGTCTACAAGGCCGCCTACTCGGGCCTGTTGAAGGCGCTGCTGGACGTGCTCCCGCAGTACGCGCTGGCCGGCAAGGCCGTGCTACCGCTGGCCACCGGCGGCTCGCCCGCGCACGTGCTGGCGGTGGACTACGCGCTGCGCCCGGTGCTCAGCTCGATGGGCGCCGGCCACATCACCCAGGGCTGGTTCGTGCTCGACCGCCACATCACCGCCCGGGAGGACGGGACGACCCTGGTCGAGCGCGAGACCGACACCCTGCTGGCCCCGGTCGTGGAGGGCTTCGCCCAGGCCCTGGAGCGGCTGGCCGCACCGGCGCTGGCCGGCTGAGGAGCAGGCGAGGGGGCGGCCCGGGGGAGCCGACGCCCGAACCCCGTACGGGGCGTCCCCGAGACGGGCCGCGGCACCCCTTAGGGGGAGCGGCGCCGCGCCCCGCAGAACCCTGGTTGGGCGGCTTCATTCCGGCGGATGACGAGCCGGCCCGCCACCACTCCTAACGTTGTGGCTGTCCCCGCTCGTTCCGACGAGGGCGAGGTTCTCCCCGGAGCCGGCGCCCGCCGGCCCTGGTGGGTGGGGTCACTCCCCGGTCGACGACCCCTTCCTCCGGCGTGCCCGCGCACGGCTGCGGCCCGCCGCGCACGAAGGGGGCCGTCCGGCCGGGGGCGACGGGTGGGCCCACTTCCTAGGAGACTCCAGTGACGACGGCAGCAGCAGCCGTGCACGACCCCCAGCTTCCCGGCGGAGCGTCCGCCGTCGCCGCGTCGGCCCGCCGGGTGACCAAGGCGTACGGCGCGGGCGAGACCAGGGTCACCGCGCTCGACGCGGTGGACGTCGACATCCAGCGCGGCCGCTTCACCGCGATCATGGGCCCGTCCGGCTCCGGGAAGTCGACCCTGATGCACTGCCTGGCCGGCCTGGACACGGTCAGCGGCGGCCGGATCTGGATCGGCGACACCGAGATCACCGGTCTCAAGGACAAGCAGCTGACCAGACTGCGCCGGGACAAGATCGGCTTCATCTTCCAGGCGTTCAACCTGCTCCCGACGCTGACCGCGCTGGAGAACATCACGCTGCCGATGGACATCGCCGGGCGCCGCCCGGATCAGGCCTGGCTGGACCAGGTGGTGGAGACCGTGGGTCTGGCGGGCCGGCTCAAGCACCGCCCGGCGCAGCTCTCCGGCGGCCAGCAGCAGCGCGTCGCGGTGGCCCGGGCGCTGGCCGCCCGGCCGGAGATCATCTTCGGCGACGAGCCCACCGGCAACCTGGACTCCCGGGCCGGCGCCGAGGTGCTCACCTTCCTGCGCCGCTCGGTCGACGAACTGGGCCAGACCATCGTGATGGTCACCCACGACCCGGTCGCCGCGGGCTACGCGGACCGCGTGCTCTTCCTCGCCGACGGCGTGATCGTCGACGAGATGCACGCGCCCACCGCCGACTCCGTCCTCGAACGCATGCGCCGTTTCGACGGCAAGCGCACCAGCTGAGCGGGCGGGACGAGACCTCATGCTGCTCAGAACCGCTCTGCGGAGCTTCTTCGCCCACAAGGGCCGGATGGCCCTCTCCCTGATCGCCGTGGTGCTGTCGGTCGCGTTCGTCTCCGGCACCCTGGTGTTCTCCGACACCGCGACCAGCACCTTCGACAAGCTCTTCGCCGCGACCGCCTCCGACGTCTCGGTCCAGCCGCCCAAGCCGGCCGAGGACGAGGAGCCGTCGGCCTCCGACAAGCCGCGGACCGTCCCGGTCGACGCCGCCCGGCAGCTCGCCGCGGTGCCCGGGGTGAAGACGGCGGTCGGCCAGGTCAGGGTCGAGAACGCCACCCTGGTCAACCCGGCTACCAACAAGCTGGTCGGCCCGACCAGCGGCGCCCCGACCCTGGTCGGCAACTGGACCGGGACCCCGCGCAGCGCGGTGCGCCTCACCCAGGGCCACGCCCCGCAGGGCGCGGGCGAGCTGGTGCTGGACGCGGACACCGCGAAGAAGGCCGGTCTCGGCCTCGGCGGCCGGCTCCGGGTCGACAACGCCGGCGGCCGGCACGAGTTCACCATCGCGGGCATCGCCTCCTTCACCACCACCAACCCCGGTGCGGCGCTGGCCTTCCTGGACACCCCGACCGCCCAGCAGGTCCTGCTCGGCGAGCAGGCGTACACCTCGGTCGAGGCGTTCGGCGACGGCAGCCGCGGCAACGACCGGCTCAAGGCCGACGCGCTGGCCACGCTGGGCACCGGCTACCAGGTCAAGACCGCGGCCGAGCAGAAGGACGAGAACACCAAGAACGTCGGCAGCGGCCTGGGCTTCATGAAGAACGCGATGCTCGGCTTCGCGCTCATCTCGGCGTTCGTCGGCTGCTTCCTGATCATCAACACCTTCTCGATGCTGGTCGCCCAGCGCACCCGGGAGATCGGCCTGCTGCGCGCCATCGGCGGCAGCCGCCGGCAGGTGAACCGCTCGGTGCTGGCCGAGGCGCTGATCCTCGGCGTGCTGGGCTCGACCCTCGGGATCGGGGCCGGGCTGGGGATCGCGGTCGGCCTGATCAAGCTGATGAACGCGATCGGCATGGAGCTCAAGGCGAGCGATCTGCAGATCGGGCCGAGCGTGTTCCTCGCCGGGTACACCCTGGGCATCGTGGTCACGCTGGTGGCGGCCTGGTTCCCGGCCCGCCGGGCGAGCAGGATCGCGCCGATGGCCGCCCTGCGCGACCACGGCACGCCGGCCGAGGGCCGCGCCAACCTGGTCCGTACGGTGGTCGGCCTCGCCTTGACGGCGGGTGGCGGCGGTCTGCTGGTGCTCGCGGCGAAGGCGGCGAAGGCGGCCACCGGCGGCCGGTACCTGGGCCTGGGCGTGCTGCTCACCCTGATCGGCTTCGTGGTGCTCGGCCCGCTGCTGGCCACCGTCGTGGTCCGGGCGCTGGGCGCACTGCTGCCGGCCGTGTTCGGCCCGTCCGGCCGGCTCGCCCAGCGCAACGCGATGCGCAACCCGCGCCGCACCGGCGCCACCGCCGCCGCGCTGATGGTCGGACTGGCACTGGTGATCGGCTCCTCGGTGTTCAGCGCCTCGATGGTCACCTCGGCCAACGCGCAGATCGACCGGTCGGTGGGCGCGGACTACGTCGTCCAGGGCGGCCGCACCTCGATCACCCCCGAGATGCTGGACGCGGTCCGCCGGACCCAGGGCATCGACCACGTCACCACCCAGAAGTTCTTCGGCCCCAGGCTCCAGCTGCCGGACGGCCGGAGCGCGCGGACGAACCTCACCGCCGCGCCGCCCGCCTTCTTCACCACCGACTTCCACCTCCCGGTCACCGCCGGTTCGCTGGACGCGATCGGGCGGGGCGAGCTGGGGATCGGCGAGGCCTTCGCGAAGGACCACGGCCTGACGGTCGGCGACCGGGTGACCGTCGCCTACGACAAGGACCACACCCAGGTGCTGCCGGTGGGGGCGGTGTTCGCGAAGGGCTCGCTGTTCGGCGACGGCTCCTTCGTCGACTTCGACACCATGGCCAAGGCCGTACCGGCCGCCGACCAGCCTCCGGTCTGGACGTTCTTCGCCAAGGCCTCGTTCGGGACCGACGTCGCGAAGACGCTGACCGCCCTGGAGGACGCGCTCAGGGAGTACCCGCAGCTGACCATCAAGGACCAGGCCGGCTACAAGAAGGTCGTGCAGTCCCAGGTCGACACCCTGCTCTACCTGATCTACGGCCTGGTCGGCCTCTCCATCACGGTCGCCGTGCTCGGCGTGGTCAACACCCTGGCCCTGTCGGTGGTCGAGCGGACCCGGGAGATCGGCCTGCTGCGGGCGATCGGGCTCTCCCGCCGCCAGCTGCGCCGGATGATCCGGCTGGAGTCCGTGGTGATCGCGGTGTTCGGCGCGGTCCTCGGCACCGGGCTCGGCCTGGCCTGGGGCGTCACCGCCCAGCGGGTGCTGCGTGACCAGGGCCTGGACACGCTCTCCGTGCCGACCACCACGCTCGCGGTGACGCTGGTCGCCTCGGTGGTGATCGGACTGGTCGCCGCCCTCGTCCCGGCCTTCCGGGCCGGGCGGATGAACGTCCTCACGGCCATCGCGACGGACTGACCCGGCGGCGGGGGCCGCTCGACCCGGCGGAGGGGGCCGCCGAGGGGGGAACGGGGGGCAGGGGCCGGGTGCTGTGCGCACCCGGCCCCTGCGGCACGGACCGCCCCTGGTGGGCTGCGATGACCGCGCGATGCGCGGTTTTCACCATCGTTCACCACGTGCTCCGAACCTGCGCCGAACCTGCACCGAACCCGCTCCGGCCGCCTCCGGGCCCCGCCGAGGGCCTGCCGAACGCCCGTCCGGGCCCGGGTTCGCCCCCCGGAATCCGCCCGTCCGGGCCCCGTTGCGGGCCCGTGGAGGGCGCGGAGTACGGTGGGCGTGATCAAGGGACCGGCCCGGCGTCGCGAGGTGCGCGCAGCGGCCCAGACCGGGACAAGACGGAGACGCGTCCGCACCGGTACGGTTGGCCCCGATGAACACCAAGGCTGCTGAGGAGCTGCCGGCTGTCTCCGTGATCATGCCGGTGCTCAACGAGGAACGACACCTGCGTACGGCGGTCCGGCGCATCCTGGACCAGGAGTACCCCGGGCCGATGGAGGTGGTGATCGCCCTCGGTCCGTCCACCGACCGGACCGCGGAGATCGCGGCCGAGCTGGTGGCGGAGGACCCGCGGGTACGGACCGTGGCGAACCCCACCGGTCGTACTCCCGCGGGACTGAACGCCGCGATCCGCGGCTCACGCCATCCGATAGTGGTGCGCGTGGACGGCCACGGCCTGCTCACCCCCGGTTACATCACCACCGCGGTCCGGCTGCTCAGCGAGATGGAGGCGGCCAACGTCGGCGGCATCATGCACGCCGAGGGCGAGACCGAGTGGGAGAACGCGGTCGCCGCCGCGATGACCTCCAAGATCGGTGTCGGCAGCGCGGCCTTCCACACCGGCGGCCTGGCCGGTCCGGCGGACACCGTCTACCTCGGGGTGTTCCGGCGCGAGGTGCTGGAGAAGCTCGGCGGCTACAACGAGGAGTTCATCCGCGCCCAGGACTGGGAGCTCAACTACCGGATCCGCCAGGACGGCGGGCTGGTCTGGTTCACCCCGCAGCTCAAGGTGACCTACCGGCCCCGGCCGTCGGTGCGGGCGCTGGCCAAGCAGTACAAGGACTACGGCCGTTGGCGCCGGGTGGTCACCCGCTACCACCGCGGCTCGGTCAACCTCCGCTACCTGGCCCCGCCGACCGCCTTCCTGGCCGTCACGCTCGGGCTGGTGCTGGGCGCCGCCGTCCACCCGGCCTTCCTCGCCGTGCCCGGCGCCTACCTGCTGGGCATCGTCGGTGGCGGGCTGGTCGAGGGCCGCGGCCTGTCGTTCAAGGCCAAGGCGCTGCTGCCGGTGGCGCTCGCCACCATGCACCTCAGCTGGGGCTTCGGCTTCCTCGCCTCGCCCCGCTCGCTGGCCCGCAGGGTGATACGCAGTGTCGGCCCGGCCGCCACGGACGTGCTGTCCAAGGCGAGTTGACGCCGCCCGGCCCCAAGGGCCCGTCCCGCGCCGCTATCGTCGGTGCGCATGGGGACAGCTGAGGGCGGGCCCGGCGCGGCCCGGATCGAGCCGAGCGCGGACGTCGACGGACGGGCCGCCGTCGGTGCGGGGACGACGGTGTGGCACCTCGCCCAGGTCCGCGAGGACGGGGTGTTCATCGGCCCGGCCGCCGTCCTCACCAACGACCGCCACCCCCGCGCGGTGACCCCCGACGGCCGCCCCAAGCGTCAAAAGGACTGGCATGCCGAGGGGGTGACGCTTCGTCAGGGCTGCTCGATCGGCGGCCGGGCGGTCCTGGTCGCCGGGGTGACGGTCGGCCGCTGGGCACTGGTCGCGGCCGGCGCCGTGGTCCACCGGGACGTCCCGGACTTCGCCCTGGTCGCCGGCGTCCCGGCCCGCCGGATCGGCTGGGTCGGCCGCGCCGGCGAGCCGCTGGAGCCCGTCGGCGACGGCCGCTGGCACTGCCCCCGCACCGGCGAGCACTACCGGGAGACCGACGGAACCCTCGCGCCCGGCTAGGGCACGCCCTGGGGTCTGTCCGGCCCGGCCAGCTGCTCGGGTCACTTGGCGCAGGCGTCGGTGTCGTCCGCCTGCACCCGCTGGAGGTCCTTCGGCGCCTCGGTCGGGGGCGCGGCCGGGGTGGTCGGCGCGGTGAGGATGTCCTTGCCGAGCACCACCACCAGCGAGCCCTTCGGGTCGGCCTTCGGGTCCGGCCGGACGGCGTCGCCGGGCAGGCCGAGGGCGGCGGCCAGGGCGGCGGCCGCGGCCTCCTGCCCGGTCGGGTAGGACACCGAGCTGCTCGCGGTGACGGGCGCGTCGGAGGCCGTCGCGGCCTTGGCGAAACCCTTCGTGCGGAGCTTGTCCACGGTCGGCCCCGACTGCCCGCGCGTCCCGCTGCCGTTGCGCACCGTCACCCGGACGTCCTTGGGGTCCACCGCCGGGGTGGTGGCGGTCGGAGCCGGCTGCGCGGGCGCCGGCGCGGCCTCGGTGGTCTCGGGTGCGGCCGGGGTGGCGGTCTCGGTCAGCGAGCGGTCGCCCGCGATCATCGCGAACAGCTGCCCGGCGTCCGGCTGCTTGAGCACCAGCCGGTCCTTGTCCTTGGGGTCGTCCAGGACCGGCACGGTGGCGAAGGTGATGTTCTTGGTGTCCACCTTGCTGAGGTCCAGCGCGAGGTCCTTCAGCTTGTCGACGCTGCCTATCCCGGAGTCCACGGTGAGCGCCTTGGTGGCGGCGTCCGCGAGCTTGTAGAGCTTGCTCGGGCTGGTCAGGGTGTCGTCGCTCTTGATCTTGCGGATCATCGAGCTGATGAACTGCTGCTGGAGCGGGATCCTGGTGAGGTCGCCGCCGAAGCCGACCGCGTGCCGGGTGCGGACGAAGGCCAGCGCCTCCTCGCCCTGGACCACGTGCCGGCCCTTGCTCATCTTCAGGTGCGAGTCCGAGTCGTTGATGTCCTTGGCCGCGCAGACCTCGACCCCGCCGACGGCGCTGGAGAGCGTCTTCACCGCCTCGAAGTTGACCTGCACGAAGTGGTCGACCCGGATCCCGGTGATCTTCTCCACCGTCTTCCAGGTGCAGCCCGGGTCACGCCCGTCCTGGCCGAGGCTGGTGTTGAACATGTCCCGCGCGGTGCCGGGGATCTTCTTGCCGTCGGAGCTCTGGCACTCCGGGATCGGCACCATCAGGTCGCGCGGGATGCTGATCGCGGTCGCGTTGGAGCGGTCCTTGGAGATGTGGAACAGCAGCGTGGTGTCGGCGTGCCCGGCGCTGCCCTCGTCGCCGTACTCACGGCCGAGGCCCTGCCGGCTGTCGGTGCCCAGCACCAGGATGTTCAGCGCGTCCCCGGCGGCCTTGGGGCGCTCCTCCTCGTTGCCGAGCTGGACCTTGACGGAGGTCAGGTTGCTGTTGAAGTGCTGGTACAGGTAGTACGCCCCGCCGCAGCCCGCGACCATCACCAGGGCGCCGGCCCCGGCGGTCCACTTGAGCGCCCGGCGGCGCCGGGTCCGCTTGGCGGCGGCTGCCGCCCGGCGTCGGGAGTCCCGGCGGCCCGGCCCGGCGGCCTCCCCGGCCTCGACCGCGGGCGCGGCCGGGGCCGCCGCGGCGTTCCGGCCGGACGGGCGGCGGCGCTGCCCGGGGATGCCGGCGGACGGGTCGAGCCGGTACTGGCCGGTTTCCGGGTCACGCGTCCACTGGTCGGCGGGATCGACCTCCGGTTTGTCCTGCTGCACGGGGGTTCCCTACCTCCGACCGGTGACGGCTTCGGCTCGCCCATTCGGCGGGCCGATCCGGACACACTAAACGAGCCGAACGGGGGAATCGTTCCGGGTGTGATCCGTGCCATGGTCAGGTAATAGCCCGGTCAAGCTCCCAGAACCCGGGAACTTTCCGGAAAACCCGCGCCGACCTGCGGCGCAGCCCCGATCAGTGCGGTGCGCAGGCGTCCACGTCGGCCGTACGTCCCTCGAAGGTGGGCGAGGCGCCCGCCGAAGGTGACGCCCCCGCCGTCGCGCCGGCCACTTCGTTCGACCCCGCACCGGGTGCCGGACTCGCGCCCGCACCCACGCCCGCCCGCACGCCCGCCCCGGGACTCGCACGAACGCCCGCCCCGGGACTCGCCCCCACGCCCGCCCCGGCACTCGGCGACGGCGCCGCATCGGGCGGTCGGACGGCGACCTGCCGGTCGTCCCGCAGCGCGGTGAACAGCTGGGTGGTCTGCGGCTGCACGAACTCGTCCCGGTCCGAGTCGTACCGGTACGGCCGGCGCGGCGCCGTCAGGAACACCACGTCCGTCGAGGGGACGCCCCGCAGGTCCTGGGTGAGGTCGTACAGCGCGCCGAGCGAGGACAGTCCGCCGTCCGCCTTGACCGAGGAGGTCGCCGCGTCCAGCACCGGCCACAGCCGCGCCGGGTTCAGCAGCACGCCCTGCGACTGCACCTTGCGGATCAGCGCGGCCAGGAACTGCTGCTGACGGCCCATCCGCTGGGTGTCGCTGCCGTCGCCCAGGCTCTCCCGGGCCCGGACGTAGCCGAGCGCCTGCTCGCCGTGCAGGCTCTGCCGCCCGGCGGCCAGGTCGAGCTTGGCCTCCTTGTCGTGGATGGCCTGCGGGACGCACACCTCGACCCCGCCGATCGCGTCCACCATCGTCTTGAAGCCGCTGAAGTCGAGGATCACGTAGTGGTCGATCCGGATGCCGCTCAGCTGCTCGACGGTGCGGATCGAGCAGGCCGGCCCGCCCAGTTCGAACGCCCAGTTGAACTGCATCAGCCCGGCCTTGCCGCGGGTGCCGTCCGGCTTCTCGCAGGCGGGGACGGTGACCATGACGTCGCGCGGGATGGAGACCGCCGTCGCGTGCCCGCGGCCGGCGGCCAGGTGCAGCAGGATCGTGGTGTCCGAGCGCTGGGCGCCGGGCTCGCCGCCGTACGAGGCGTTGGCGCCGGAGCGGTCGTCGCTGCCGATCAGCAGGATGTTCTCGGCACCCTTGGCCCCGGCCGTCCGGCTCGGCCGCTCGGCCTCCAGCCGGGCGAGCAGCTCGTCGGTGGCCGAGTCGGTGCGGATGTTGCCGTCCAGCGTGCGGTAGGCGATCCAGAACAGCGCCCCGGTGGCGACCAGCAGGAACGCGACGACGCCGGCGGTGATCAACAGCCACCGCCGGCGCCGGTGCGGGCGTCCGGGTCCCGGTCCGGAAGGGGGAGCGTCCGTCGGGGAAGTGTCGGTCGGGGGGTGCGCGGTGTCGTCCTCGGCCATGGCAGGGATCCCTACCCGCCCGGCCGGAACCGGGGATTACCCGAGACGCAGTGTCACCCGTTCGGATTCGGTCCGCTTCTCCCACTGCTCGGGCGTGAGCTCCTGCGCGTTGCGGCACAGCACCACCGAGGCGCCGGCCGCCAGCGGGGCCAGCAGACCGGCCTCCAGACCCGCCCAGTCCTCGTACGACAGGGTGGAGAGGACCCGGTCGCCGGGCTTCAGCCCGAGCCGGACGGCCCCCTCGCGGGCCAGCGCGACGGTCTGCTCGCCGGTCAGCTTCAGCGGCAGCCCGTCCACGGCGGTCTCCAGCGCCTGGCCGTCCGGGGCCACGGGCGAGTACGGCGCGAAGCGGTCGCCCTGGCCGGGCACCTCGGCGGCGTAGTCGAGGAAGCCGTCCGGGCGCTGTGGGAAGCGCCCGCCGAGCGGGCGCAGGGCCAGGGCCACCCGCTCGCCCTCGCAGGCCTGGGCGGCCGCCAGGCCGTCCGGGCCGCTGACCACCAGGTCGGCGGCGGCCGGGTCTCCGGCGGGCACCGCCGTCACCCCGACCGACCAGCAGGCCAGCAGCCAGACGGCGCTCTGCCAGTGGGCGGGCAGCAGCAGCGCGGCCCGGTCGCCCGGGCCGGCGTTCAACTCGTCCTGGAGGAGGTTGGCGGTCTTGGCCACCCAGTTGTCGAAGGTCCGGGCGGACAGCTCCACCCGTTCGCCGGTGGCGTCGTCGTAGAAGGTGACCAGCGGGGCCGCGGGATCGACCGTGGGCGTGCCGCCTCGCAGGTATGCGTGCAGCAGCTCGACGGGGGTGCGGGCATCGGCAGCGAAATGCGCAGTCATGGTGCGCCCCAGCCTACGGCCTTCGGGTGGGGCGTCGGGAGGGGTGGCGGGAGGGTGGCGGGAGGGGCACGGGGCGGCGTGGCGAGCGGTCCGATTTGCCGCCACCATCCGGTCTATGCGCCTTTCCCTCCCGGCCGGCCTGCTCGCCGGCTGCACCGTGGCCCTGCTCCTCCAGCCCGCCGCCACCGCCGGTCCGGCCGACCCGGACGGTGCCCGGCGCCGTGCCTCGGCCGGCGGCGGCTCGGTCACCTCACTGCCGCTCGGCCCCGGCTCCGGCCTGGCCCCGCGCACCACCGGGCCGTTCGAACTCCTCGGCGTCGACCGGCCCGTCCACGGCGCCCACACCCTCGGCTTCAACACCGACTCGGCGGGCGTCGCCGCCATCGGCACCTTCGTCTCCGACTCCCCGCCCCAGCCCCTCCTGGACGGCCTCGCCGCCATCGCCGCCTGGAAGCTCGGCCTCACCGGCCGCGCCCAGCTCACCTCCAGCTCCGACGCCAGCCGCTACCCCAAGGGCACCGTCGTCGCCTTCGACGCCGTCTCCGGCCACCGCGACGCCTTCAACACCGAGTGCCCCGGCGCCGCCCTCTACGCCCGGCTCCCCGCCCTCCGCGCGGCCGCGGCCCACCTCCAGACCCTCTAGGCAGGCCCCGGCACCCGCCCGACCAGCCCCCGCAGCTCCGCCGTCAAGGCCGCCGCCAGGTCCGGCCGGAGGTCGTACCGCGCCGGGGTGTTCTGCAGCAGCTCGATCCGCCACCCCGCCCCGGCGTTCACCGCGATCACCGTCTGCACCGCGTTGAGCGCCGGGTCCAGGTCCTCCGCGTCGTCCGGCACCAGCCCCGCGACGGCGTTCAGCTGCGCCACCCCGGCCCCCAGCGCGCGCACCCGCCGCACCCTGGCCACGTACTCCGGCGTCGCGTGGTCCGCGAAGATCCGTCCCAGCTCGGCGGCGATCACCGACCGCCCGCAGTGCCTGGTCCCGTCGAAGCCGACCACCTCCCCGTGCTCGGCGAACGGCCCGGCGAAGGCCGAGCCGTCCCGCTGGTTCCACCCCTCCAGCGCCCGGTGGTACAGCGCCCGCACCGCGCTCTCGTCCCCGGAGGACAGCTCCGGCAGCCGCGTATCGTTCATATCCCCATGGTCGACGAAGGCGGTGGAGCCGGACAGCGGAGGAGGCGTACGGCGGTGACGGGCGAGTCGGTACGGCGCTGGCGGCCGGGCTTCCCGCTGGACGCGGCCCGGACGCTGCTGCCGCTGCGCCGGGGCCCCGCCGACCCGGCGTACCGCACCACCGGCGACGGCGCGATCTGGCGGGCGTCCCGGACCCCGGCGGGGATCGGGACGCTGCGGGTGCTGGCGCGGCCGGGGGCCGGCGAGGTGGAGGCCACCGCCTGGGGCCCGGGCGCGCAGTGGCTGCTGGAACGGCTGCCGGCGCTGCTGGGCGCGCAGGACGATCCGGAGGCCCTGGTGCTGCCGCCCGGCCCGCTGCGGGACGCCCAGCGCCGCACCGCCGGGGTCCGCCTCACCCGCACCGGACTGGTCCTGGAATCCCTCGTCCCGGCGATCCTGGAGCAGAAGGTGACCACCGACGAGGCGTACCGCGCCTGGCGCACCCTGCTGAGGGACTTCGGCACCGCGGCGCCGGGCCCGGCCGAGGGCCTGCGGGTGGCGCCGTCGGCCCGGGAGTGGGCCCTGGTGCCGAGCTGGGAGTGGCACCGTGCGGGGGTGGATCCGAAGCGCTCGGCGACGATCATGCGCGCCGTCCGGCTGGCCCCCCGGATGGAGCAGGCCTCCGCGATGGACCACGCCGAGGCCTTCGCCCGCCTCACCGCCGTCCCGGGGATCGGGACCTGGACGGCCGCCGAGACCCTGCAGCGCAGCAACGGCGACCCGGACGCCGTCTCGGTCGGCGACTTCCACCTGCCCAACCTGGTCGGCTGGGCCCTGGCCGGCCGCCCCCGCAGCGACGACGCCCAGATGCTCGCCCTGCTGGAGCCCTACCGCCCGCACCGCCACCGCGTCTGCCGCCTCCTGGCAGCCACCGCCGTCCACGCCCCCCGCTACGGCCCCCGCCTCACCCCCAACGACCACCGGGGCAGATGACCGGCCCGGCGCCGCTACGCCGAGGTCGCGGCTTCCCCCTGGGCGCACGTCAAGTCGCTGTGCGCCTGGCCGAGTTGCTCCGTCGGGCCGAGGCGCGGACGCGCGCCGCCCGCGACGAGGCCGCCGACGCGCTGGCCGCCCGTGAGGCGGTGCAGCACCTGGGGGACCCGACGATCGGGAGGGCCTCATTGCTCGCCGAGGTCGCTACCGCACCTCGATGAAGGCGTCGGCGCTGCGCTCGGGGCGCGCCCGCGGGGCTTCGGCGGGGCGGCCGACGGCGATGGCGCCCATCGGGTCCCAGCCGGCCGGGAGGTCGAGGGCGGCGCGGACGGTGTCGCGGCAGAACATGGTGGACGACACCCAGGCGGAGCCGTAGCCCTCGCCGGTGAGGGCGACGAGCAGGTTCTGCACGGCGGCGCCGGCGGCGACGGTGAACATCTCCCGTTCGGCGGTGGCGCGCCGCTGGTCGGGGTAGTGGTGCGAGCCGTCCATGACGAGGCACGGCACCACCAGGTAGGGCGCGTCGCGCAGGACGTCGCCGCGGGCGGTGCGGCGGGCGATCCGGGCGTCGTCCCAGCCGTCGAGTTCGCGCAGGTCGCGCTGCCAGGCGGCGAGCATCGAGTCGAGCAGCCGGGTGCGGACCTCCGCCGTCTCCAGCAGGACGAACCGCCACGGCGTGGTGTGGTGCGGAGCGGGCGCGGTGACGGCGGCGGCGACGGCGCGGCGGACGGCGGCGGGGTCGACGGGCTCGGCGGTGAAGGAGCGGACGGTGCGCCGCAGGGTGACGGCCTGGCGCAGCGCCTCGGAGGTGCCGAGCCGGAACATGTCGTCGACGGCGGGGCGGACCAGCGGCCGGGCGCCTTCGCCGTCCTCGGCGGTGACGAGGTGGCCGAGCCCGCGGACGACGGCGACCGGCACCCCGGTGGCCTTGCCCTTCACCAGGTCGGCGGCGGCGGCGAGTTCGTCGGCGGTGGCGGTGACGGTGAGCGTCAGCTCGTTGCCGTGGCTGTCGGTGCGCCCCCGGTGGTCCTCCAGGACGGTGAGCCCGGCGGCGCCGATGGCGACGTCGGTGAGCCCGTTGCGCCAGGGGCGGCCGAAGGTGTCGGTGACGACGACGGCGAGCCGGCGTCCGGTGAGCCGATGGAGCCCGGCGCGCAGCGCGCGGGCGGAGGCGTCCGGGTCCTCGGGCAGCAGCAGGACGGTGCCGGGGGCGGTGTTGGAGGCGTCGACGCCGGCGGCGGCCATGACGAAGCCGTTGCGGTTCTCGACGATTCGGGCGGGGCCGCGTCGGGCGACCACCCGGACGGTCTCGGCGTTGATCGCGGCCTCGCGGTCGGCGGCGTGCAGCAGCCGGCCCTCGGCCTTGCTGACGATCTTCGAGGTGACCAGCAGGATGTCGCCGTCCCGGTAGTCGCCGGCCTTGGCGAGCAGCGCGGCGAGGTCGGCCCCGGCGTCGACCTCCGGCAGCCCCTCGACCGGCAGGACCTCCAGGCTCATGCGCCCACCTCGCCGCGCTCGGCGGTCGCTTCGCGAAACGCGCACCTTTTGACGGTTCGCGAGCTCCGCTCGCTCACGTGCGCACCTGCTCGGCGAGGGCGAGCGCGGCCCGGGCCATCTCGGCGGTGGCCTCGACGTCGGTCATCAGCAGCGGGACGGCCCGGCAGGCGATCCCGGCGGCCTCGACGGCGGCGACCGAGTCCTGGTCGGCGGTGTCGACGAGCCAGCCGTCGATCAGCGCGGAGCCGTAGTCGAGGGCGACGGCCTCGGCTGCGGCCTCGACGCCGACGGCGGCGAGCACCTTGTCGGCCATGCCGCGCACCGGGGCGCCGCCGATGATCGGGGAGAGCCCGACGACGGGTGCCGGGGCGGCGGCGACGGCCTCCCGGATGCCGGGGACGGAGAGGATGGTGCCGATCGAGACGACCGGGTTGGACGGCGGGAGGAGGATCACGTCGGCGTCGGCGATGGCCTCCAGGACGCCGGGCGCGGGCTTGGCGGTGTCGGCGCCGACCGGGATGATCGCCTCGGCGTCGACGGCGGCGTGCAGCTTGACCCAGTACTCCTGGAAGTGGATCGCCCGGGTGCCCTGCTCGTCGGTGATCCGCACGTGGGTCTCGACCCGGTCGTCGCTCATCGGCAGCAGCCGTACGCCGGGCTTCCAGCGCACGCACAGCGCCTCGGTGACCTGGCTGAGGCTGTAACCGGCGGTGAGCATCTGGCTACGGACGAGGTGGGTGGCGAAGTCGCGGTCGCCGAGCCCGAACCACTCGGGGCCGACGCCGTACTCCTGCATCTCGGCCTTGATCGACCAGGTCTCGTCGGTGCGGCCCCAGCCCTGCTCCTCGTGGATGCCGCCGCCGAGGGTGTACATCACGGTGTCGAGGTCGGGACAGACCTTGAGGCCGTAGAGGTGGATGTCGTCGCCGGTGTTGCCGATGACGGTGATCTCGTCCTGCGGTCCGACCGCCGCGAGGAGTCCGCGCAGGAAGCGCGCTCCGCCGATTCCGCCTGCCAGTGCCACGATGCGCATGGGGCCATCCTGCCACGGCCGGACTGCCCGTCAGCCCGGCCGCCGCCGGGCGCGACGGCCGGGCTGACGACGGCGGGTGCTCAGTGCGTCCCGGCCTGGGCCTGCGGGTGCTGTTCGGGGACGGAGGTGCCGCCGTACTGGTTCATCTCGGTGAGGCCCGGGGTGTAGAGGTGGATGGAGACGGCGGGTTCGAGCGTGCCGTTGACGACCTCGTGCAGGTAGCCGGAGGAGAAGACCCGCTGCCCGCCGGGGCGCAGGGTGCGCGCCGCTTCTCCCTCGTGGGTCAGCGAGCGCTCGATCAACTCGCCCTGGACGACGGTCATCACACCGGAGGACTCGCCGTGGTCGTGGAAGCCGCTGCTCTGGCCGGGCAGCCAGCTGAGCAGCCAGACCTCGTAGCCGGGGCCGGTCTCCAGCCGGGCGTACCAGCGGGTGAGCGCGTCGTAGCGGACCAGTGGCTCCCAGCGGGCGCGGTCGGCGGCGATCTCGCGGACCAGCCGGGCGTGGTCGGCGACGGTGGTGGGGTGGGCGGGCAGGTCGGTGCGGGCCAGGTGCGGGAAGGCGAGCGGGTCGCCGGCGATGGAGACGTCGCTGAGGCCGTCGGTCCAGCCCCGGGCGGACCGGGCGGGGCGGGCGGCGGCGGGTGCGAGTCCACGACGGGCGAGTTTGTTGCGGTCGCGGTTCCGCTGGCGGATGCGGGTCATGCGCACGGGAGTCGTCCTCGGAGTGGCGGCTGGTTCGTCAGGGATCAGCCGGATCCGGGATGTCCTGGGGCGGAATCGCGGGCGGCCTCTGTGCTTCCTGGGGGCGGCGCGCGGTGGGACGCGGGCGCCTAGATACAGCAGGAACAGAGGCGACAACAAGAGTTCACGGCACGACGGAGCGTGGAACCGCTCCGGGGGCTGGCGAACTCTGACATAGGGGAAAGGAGACCGTACCCACGGTCCCGGTGTCAAACGCAGGGATGGGGTATTCGAGGGGGTTAGGTCCGGAAGCTGCCCGGATGGGGTGATAAATCACCGTCTATGTTTCGATGGGAAGATCGCCGGGAAGGCAGGGCGATGACCGGCCTGTGATGGTGACCGAGCGTCACTCGGCGAATAGGTGCGGACGGTTCGAGGCCGTCCGGGGCTTTTGGGCTGAAGGTCCAATGTGTCCGAATATGTACACTATTCGTAACGGCTTGGTGCCGGGGAGTGAATCCTGGCCCCAATACCAGAGCTCGGCTTGACTGGGCCAGAGTGACGCAACTGTAATTTCACTCGTGTCGTCGGCCGCACGAGGCAACGGCAACCACGGGGACGCCAAGTAGGGGCAGAGGAGGCGCGCCACATGAGCGAGCTCTTTGAGCTGTTGATCGGTGACGGCATCGCGGAGGAAGAGGAGGAACTCGGTTGGCAGGAGCGCGCGTTGTGCGCCCAGACCGACCCCGAGTCCTTCTTCCCCGAGAAGGGCGGCTCCACTCGCGAGGCGAAGAAGGTCTGCCTCGCCTGCGAGGTCCGGTCGGAATGCCTGGAGTACGCCCTCGCCAATGACGAGCGGTTCGGCATCTGGGGCGGCCTCTCCGAGCGCGAGCGTCGTCGGCTCAAGAAGAGCGCGGTCTGACCGGGGTGGGCCCTGACCCCCGCTGACCCTTCGACAACCTCACAGCAGTACGGGCGCCTCACCGCGGTGGTGGGGCGCTTTCGTGTTCCCGGCCCCCTCTTCACCGCTTCCGCACCGGCACCGCGGACGAAGCCGTCATCCGGAGCCGTTAGTGTGGTGCGCCATCCGGTTGCCGTTCACCGGCTGTGTCCACCGAGAACTGGGGCCCGCGCACTCGATGACCGTCTACAGCCACCAGAGCGGCTTCACCGCTGCCAGGCCGCCCGCCTATCCGCGCCACCTGGTCACCGCGGTGATCGTCTCGCACGACGGCGCCCGCTGGCTGCCGCAGGCCCTCGCCGGCCTGCTCGGCCAGGACCGCCAGGTCCAGCGGGTGCTCGCGGTCGACACCGGCTCCACCGACAACTCCCCGCAGCTGCTCGCCGACGCGCTCGCCGACTTCGGCCTCGCCGACGGGATGCCCGAGAGCGGCCCGCTGATCCTCGGCCGCCGGGCCGGCTTCGGCACCGCCGTCGCCGAGGCCGTCTTCAACAGCCCGCCGCTGCGCCCGGAGGACCTCCCGTACCGGCTCGACCCCTCCGGCTACGACCCGGTCACCGGCGGCTGGGACGACTTCGGCGACCCGCTCGCCCAGGAGGACGACCTCGGCCGCGGCGGCCCGCGCGAGACCCAGCCCGTCGAGTGGCTCTGGCTGCTGCACGACGACTGCGAGCCGCAGACCGACGCGCTGCGCCGACTGCTCCAGGTCGCCGACTCCACCCCCAGTGCCGCCGTGATCGGCCCCAAGCTGCGCAGCTGGTACGACCGCCGCCAGCTGCTGGAGGTCGGCGTCACCATCGCCCGCTCCGGTCGCCGGTGGACCGGCCTGGACCGCCGCGAGCAGGACCAGGGCCAGCACGACCAGGTCCGCCCGGTGCTCGCCGTCTCCAGCGCCGGCATGCTGGTGCGCCGCGACGTCTTCGAGGAGCTCGGCGGCTTCGACAAGGCGCTGCCGCTGATGCGCGACGACACCGACTTCTGCTGGCGGGTCAACGCCGCCGGCCACCGCGTGGTGGTCGCCCCCGACGCCGTGCTGCGGCACGCCGAGGCGGCCAGCCGCGAGCGCCGCGCCATCGACTGCGGCCCCGCCCACCCGCACCGGGGGGACAAGTCCGGCGCCGTCTACACCCTGCTCGCCAACTGCAAGGGCGCGCTCTTCCCCTACGTCCTGCTGCGGCTGGTGCTCGGCACGCTGCTGCGGGCCGTCACCAACCTGCTCGGCAAGGACCCGCGGCAGGCCTTCGACGAACTCGCCGGCCTGGGCCACGAACTCGTCCGCTTCCCCCGGCTGCTGGCCGCGCGCAAGCGCCGCGCCCGCACCCGGGCCGCCGACGCCCTGGACGACCGCACGCTCTTCCCGGCGCCCGGCGCCACCGCCCGCCTGGCCGTCGAGGGCGTCATCGGCTCGCTCGGCATAGGGGGCGGGGACGACTCCGGCGGCCGGCACGGCTCGGTCGAGGCCGGGCCGGGCGACGAGGACGCCGAGGACCTGGTCGTCGAGCAGTTCACGCTGATCAAGAAGCTGGCCCGGCGCCCGGCGCCGGTGCTGTTCGCGGCCCTGCTGGTGTTCGCCCTGATCGCCTGCCGCGGCCTGCTCGGCGGCGGCGAGCTGTTCGGCGGCGCCCTGCTGCCGACCGCCGACGGCGCCGGCGGCCTCTGGTCGATGTACGCGGACGCCTGGCACCCGGTCGGCACCGGCTCCACCGCCGCCGCGCCGCCGTACCTCGGCGTGCTCGCGGTGCTGTCCTGGGTGCTGTTCGGCCACGCCGACCTCGCACTCACCCTGCTGATCGTGCTCACCGTGCCGCTGTCCGCGGTCAGCGCCTACCTGGTGTCCCGGCCGCTGCTGGACTCCAAGCTGGTCCGCGCCTGGGCCAGCGCCGCCTACGCGCTGCTGCCCGCCGCCACCGGCGCGCTCGCCCAGGGCCGGATCGGCACCGCCGTCCTCGCCGTGCTGCTGCCGCCGCTGGCCCGCGCCGCCGCGATCGCGGCCGGCCTCGGCATCCGCGACGAGAGCGCCGCCAAGGGCGCCCGCCCGGGGTGGCGGCCGGTCTGGATGACCGTCCTGCTGCTCACCCTGGCCACCTCCTTCGTGCCGTTGACCTGGGCGCTCGCGCTGCCGCTCTGCCTGGCGATGCTGGTCGTCGCGGTCGTGCGCGGCGGCGCCTTCGGCTCCGGCGGCGCCGCGCTGCGCCTGCTCGGCCTGCGCGTCCTGGTGATCCTCGCGGTGCCGGTCCTGGTGCTGGCGCCGTGGTCGCTGAAGGTGCTGTCGAACCCGCAGTGGCTGCTGCTGGAGGCCGGCCTGCCCGGCCTGCACGGCACCGGTGCGAGCGCGGTCGGCCTGCTGCTGGTCAACCCGGGCGGCGCCGGGGTGCCGCCGGTGTGGCTGTCGGCCGGCGTGGTGCTCGCCGCGCTCGCCGCGCTGCTGCGCGCCGACCGCCGCCGCGCGGTGCTGGCGGCCTGGGGGGCGGCCGGCGCCAGCCTGGTCTTCGCGGTCGCGGTGGCGGGCACCTCCGTCACCCCGGCCTCCGGCGGTCCGATGGTGCCCGCCTGGGCCGGCCCGGCCTCCCTGATCGCCGGGATCGCCCTGCTGGCGGCCGCCGCGATCGGCGCCGACGGCGCCAACGCCCGGGTGGCCGGGATCGCCTTCGGCTGGCGCCAGCCGGTGGCCGCGCTGGTGGTGGCCGCCGCGGTACTGGCCCCGCTGGGCACCGGCCTGTGGTGGGCGCTGACCGGCGCCGGCGGGCCGCTGCACCGGGCCCCGGCCGGCCAGGTGCCCGCGTTCATCGCCGAGGAGGCCGGCACCACCGACCGGTCCCGCACCCTGGTCGTGACCGGTGACCCGGGCGGCGGCGCGGTCCGCTACACCGTGGTCCGCGGCGCGGGTCTGACGCTCGGCCAGGCCGAGTCCACCGTCGACCCGGCGACCGGCACCCAGGACCGCCTGAACACGATGGTCGGCAGCCTGCTGGCCGGCTCCGGCGCCGACCAGGCCGGCGCGCTGTCCGGCTTCGGCATCGCCTACGTGCTGGTCGAGCAGCCGGTGATCGGCACCTACAAGGACGTCCTGGACACCACCCCCGGCCTGGTCAAGGCCAACCAGGACGGCGACTCCGCGCTCTGGCAGGTCAACGGCGCCCCCGCGGTCCGCGCGGTGATCACCACCCCGGGCGCCGCCCCGGTGGTCGTCCCGTCCGGGGCCCGCGACCTCACCGCCACCGTCCCGGCCGGCCCGGACGGCCGGGTGCTGCGGCTCGCCGAGTCCGCGGCCCCCGCGTGGAAGGCCACCCTGGACGGCGCCGCGCTGGAGGCCGTCACGGTCGACGGCTGGGCGCAGGGCTTCAAGCTCCCGGCCGGCGGCGGCAAGCTGGCCGTCACCCGGGAGGACGGCTTCGCGCACACCGGCTGGATCTGGGCCCAGGTGGTGCTCGGCCTGACCATCCTGGTGCTGGCCCTGCCCGGCCGCCGCAGCCACAAGGACGACGACCTGCCCGAGGAGGTGGTGGCCGCCGCCGCGCTGGCCGCCGCGGCCCAGGCGCAGGCGCCCGCCCCCGGCAGCCGCCGGGCCCGCCGGATGGCCGAGCGCGGCGAGGGCGGCGCCGAGGACGGCGGGGTGTACGACGGCCCGCCGGGAGCGATCCCGCAGCAGCCGGCCGGCGAGCCGGTGGCCGAGGCGGTCCAGGCGGCTGCCGCCGTCCAGGAGGCCGAGCCGTACGCCGACCCGTACCAGACGTACCAGCAGGCCGACCCGTACAGCTACGACCAGTACGCGGCCCAGCAGCCGGCGGCCGCGTCCTACGGCGGCCAGGGCGAGTGGGGCCACCCCGGGCCGGAGGCCGGGGGCGGTTACCAGCAGCAGGCGTACCCGCAGCAGGGCTACGAGCAGCCGTACCCGCCGGAGCAGCAGTACGGCTACGACCCCTACCAGCAGGCGGGGCACCAGCAGCCGTGGGTGCCGGGGCAGCCGCAGGCCGAGCCCTACTACGACCCGAACGACCCCAACGACCCGAACGACCCCCATGGCACGGGCCGGTACCCGCACCAGCACGGATCGGGGAGCTGACCCGCGATGAAGAAGCCCGCTTTCAGGAAGAAGTCCGCGGCCGAGGCCGTCGAGCCCGCCGAGGCCGAGCAGTCCGGGCACGCCCCGGCGGAGGCGCCGGAGCCCGCGGCGCCCGGCCGCCCGGCCGGGCGGTCCGGGGGCACCAGGACCACGCCGTCCCTGCTGGCCGCGGCCGTCGTGCTCGCGGCGGTGTTCGGGATCGCCGAGGCGCGCCCGCCGGCCGCCCCGGCCAAGGCGGATGCCGGAGCCCCGACCACCGCGCAGGTCGAGCGGACGGCGGCGGTCTGCCCGCAGCCGCTCCAGGGTCTGACCGGCTCGACCGCGTTCACCGCCTACACCCCGCCCGGGACGGGCGGTGCCACCGGCGGGGCCGGCTGGCTCTCCGACGCCGCCGCGCCCGCGACCCCGCCGACCGCGGCCCCCTCGGCCCCGGCCACCCCGGCACCGTCCGGTTCGGGCGCCCCGGCCGCCCCGGCCGCCCCGGACAAGGGCGGTGCGCCCGCCGACGCCCGGCTGACCCTGGCCAAGCCCGGCACCCCGGTCACCGGCCCGGCCGCCAACGGCGACACCGCCCCCGGCACCGGGGCAGTGGCCACCGGCGCCCTCGCCCCCGGCTTCACCGTCACCCAGACCACCGTGGTCACCGAGCAGCGCGGACTCGGCCTGTCCGGCCTCACCTGCACCCCCGCCGGGACCAGCTTCTGGTTCGCCGGGGCCAGCACGGCCGGTGACCGGGTCGACTACGTCAGCCTGGTGAACACCGAGTCCTCCGCCGCCGTCGTCGACATCAAGCTGTACGGCGACAAGGGCCTGATCGAGAACGACGCCGCCAACGGCATCACCGTCGCCCCCGGCAGCTCCCAGTCCGTGCTGCTGCCGACCATCAGCAAGGGCGCGGTCACCGACCTCGCCGTGCACGTGGTCGCCCGCAGCGGGCGGGTGGGCGCCGCCCTGCACGCCGCCGACGGGAGCAAGGGCGCCGACTGGATCCCGGCCTCGGCCGACCCGGCGCCCACCCAGGTGCTGCCCGGCCTGCCGGCCGACACCTCGGCCGCCCACCTGGTGGTCTGGGCGCCGCCGGAGGACGACGCCGACCTGAAGATCCAGCTCTCCGGCAAGAACGGCTGGTTCACCCCGGCCGGCAACGAGTCGATCCACATCAAGGCGGGCATGGTGGCCGCCGTGGACCTCGGCAAGGTCACCCGCGACGAGGTCGCCGGGCTGCGGCTGTCGCCCACCGACGACAAGCACCCCACCCCGATCGTGGCCGGCCTGCGCGTCGACCGGGCCGGGGGCGGCGGCAAGAGCGACGCGGCCTGGCTCACCGGCAGCGCCCCGGTCGGCGCCCGCGCCACCGTCGCCGACAACCGGGCCGGCGCGTCCACGCTGTTCCTGACCTCCACCGGCGACGCCGCCACCGTGCGGGTCACCGCCTCGGCCGGAACCGGCGGCGGCACCCCGGTGAGCAAGGACGTCGAGCTGCCGGCCGGCGGCACGGTCGCCCTCCCGGCGCCCGAGCCGGGCGGGCTGAACGGGAGCTTCGCGCTCACCGTCGAGACCGTATCCGGCGGACCGGTGGTGGCCGCCCGGATGCTCTCGCTGCCCACCAAGGACGTGCCGATGTTCACCGTCCAGGCGCTGCACGACGACCGCAGCACCGTCAAGGTCCCGCGGGCCGGCCAGGATCCGGGCGTCGTCCTGCGCTGACCGGCCGCCAGGGGCGGTACCCGGGTCCGCCGGGTACCGCCCCTGTGCGCGTGCTCAGTCCTCGTCGTAGCGCGGGTCGATGGCGTCCGGAGACAGCCCCAGCAGCTCCGCGACCTGCTCGATCAGGATCTCGTGGACCAGCGCCGCGCGGTCCTCCCGGGTCTTCGCCCGGATCTCCACCGGCCGCCGGTACACCACGATCTGGCTCTTGCGCCCCTGCTTGCCCGGCGACACCCGCCCCAGCGGCACACCGTCCTCGGTGTCGGCCGCGTCCGGTTCGCGCAGCGGCACCTCCTGGACGGCGAACTCCACCTCGATCAACTGCGGCCAGCGCCGTTCGAGACGCTCCACCGACTCGCGCACGTAGTCGTCGAACAGTTCGGAGCGGGTGAGCGAGATCGGCACCTGGGGCGGCGCCAGCGGGCCGCGCAGCCCCCTGCCGTGCCGGTCGCGGTGCCGGGGACGGCGCGAGGGTCCCGTCGATGACTGCGGTGCAGAGCTGTCCATATCACTGCCGAGGGTAGTCCTTGGACGGTCGGAAGTGGACTACTCCGACGGGGAAACGCCCGGGGTGGCGGGTGCGCGGACCGGCGCGCCGACCGCGACACGGCACCCCTGCCGGACAGGCGGTCTTCGCTCCCCAGCGAGGAGTGCGGTACCGTCCACCCTCGTGAGCTCTGTACGTCGTTGTTCGCGGACCGCGTGCGGCCGGCCGGCCGTCGCGACGCTGACGTACGTCTACGCGGACTCCACCGCCGTCCTGGGCCCGCTCGCCACCTACGCCGAGCCGCACTGCTACGACCTGTGCGCCGAGCACGCCGAGCGCCTCACCGCCCCGCGCGGCTGGGAGGTCGTCCGGCTCGCCGCCGAGGCCGGGCCGCTGCGCCGCAGCAGCGACGACCTGGAGGCCCTCGCCAACGCCGTCCGCGAGGCCGCCCGCCCGCAGACCCCCCGTCAGGGCCGCGCGCCCGAGGGCGAGTCCACCGAGGGCGGCCGCCGCGGCCACCTCCGCGTCCTCCGCTCGCCGGACAACTGACGCCGCACCCCGCACCCGGCCCGCACCGGGCGTTCGTTCGACCCGGGTACGCTGCCCGTCTACCGTCACCGCGGACCGTCGACCGAACGGGCGGTGACCCCGACGTATCGTGACCGTGGGCGGCCAGCCGCCGATCACACGCACACCGATCAGTACAGAGACCAGGGTGGAGCCGCAGTGCGCGACCTCAAGCAGCTCGTGAAGGCGTACGACGTCCGAGGAGTCGTCCCGGACCAGTGGGACGAGCACCTGTCCCGGGCCTTCGGCGCCGCGTTCGTGCAGGTCACCGGCGCGTCCGCGATCGTCGTCGGCCACGACATGCGGCCCTCCTCCCCGTCGCTCAGCCGGGCCTTCGCCGAGGGCGCCGCCGCCTACGGCGCCGACGTGGTCCAGATCGGCCTCTGCTCGACCGACCAGCTCTACTACGCCAGCGGCAAGCTCGACCTGCCCGGCGCGATGTTCACCGCCAGCCACAACCCGGCCCAGTACAACGGCATCAAGCTGTGCCGGGCCGGCGCCGCCCCGGTCGGCCAGGACACCGGCCTCTCCGAGATCCGCGAGCTGGTCGAGTCCTGGACGGCCGAGGACGACACCGTCACCGTCCCGGCCAAGGACGTCAAGCCCGGCGCGCTGTCCGAGCAGGACACCCTGCGCGGCTACGCCGACCACCTGCTGGGCCTGGTCGACCTCACCGCGATCCGCCCGCTCAAGGTCGCCGTGGACGCGGGCAACGGCATGGGCGGCCACACCGTGCCGACCGTCTTCGACGGCCTGCCGATCGACCTCGTCCCGATGTACTTCGAGCTGGACGGCACCTTCCCCAACCACGAGGCCAACCCGCTCGACCCGAAGAACATCGTCGACCTGCAGGCCAAGGTCCGCGAGGTCGGCGCCGACCTCGGCCTGGCCTTCGACGGCGACGCCGACCGCTGCTTCGTCGTCGACGAGCGCGGCGAGCCGGTCTCCCCGTCCGCCATCACCGCCTTGGTCGCCGCCCGCGAGATCGCCCGCGCCAAGGCCGCCGGCGAGGCCGAGCCGACCGTCATCCACAACCTGATCACCTCCTGGACCGTCCCCGAGGTGGTCCGCGAGCTCGGCGCCACCCCGGTGCGCACCCGGGTCGGCCACTCCTTCATCAAGCAGGAGATGGCCGTCACCGACGCCGTCTTCGGCGGCGAGCACTCCGCGCACTACTACTTCCGCGACTTCTGGCGCGCCGACACCGGCATGCTCGCCGCGCTGCACGTGCTGGCCGCGCTCGGCGGCCAGTCCGGCACCCTGTCCGGGCTCACCGCGGAGTACGACCGCTACGCCGCCTCCGGGGAGATCAACAGCACCGTCGCCGACCAGGCCGCCAGCACCGCCGCCGTCCGGGCCGCCTACGCCGGCCTGGAGGGCACCACCGTCGACGAGCTGGACGGCCTCACCGTGGCCGGTCCGGACTGGTGGTTCAACCTGCGCGCCTCCAACACCGAGCCGCTGCTGCGCCTGAACGTCGAGGCCAAGGACCCGGCGAAGATGGCCGAGCTGCGCGACGGCGTGCTCGCCGTCGTCCGCGCCTGACCGAGGCCTCCAGTGCCCCGGCCGGTAGGGTTGCCTATCGGCCGGGGCACCGCCATGCCGATCCCGACCAGCCTTCCCACCCCCAAGACCGGGAGCCCGACACCCATGAAGCTCGAATCCTTCCTGCTGGAGATCCTGGTCTGCCCGCAGTGCCGGGCCGCGCTCACCGAGGGCGGGACCGAGGAGCAGCCCGAGCTGGTCTGCACCGGTGCGGACTGCGGCCTCGCGTACCCGGTCCGGGACGGCATTCCGGTCCTGCTGGTGGACGAGGCCCGCCGCCCGGCCTGATCCTTGGGGCGGACGAACCGTCCCCCCGCCCAGCGCTCCCCGCCAGCCCAGCGCGCACAGGACAGCAGCCGGAGGCCCGCCGCATGCTCGACGACACCCTGCTCGACGACCCGGCCGCCCTCCAGCGCGCCGACCGTGACCGCGCCCTGCTGGCCCTGGCCGGCTCCGGCGCGCGGGTCCGCACCGCGCTGCGGCTGGCCGGCGCGGCCGGTCTGGACCGGCTGCGCCCGGACGGCCGCCCGCGCGCCGTCCTGGTCGCCGGCCACGGCAGCGCCCTGACGGCGGGCGAGGTCCTGGCCGCGCTGGCCGGCAACGCCGCACTGATCACCCCGCTGCCGCCGACCGAGGCGGTCGCCCCGCGCGCCGACCGGGCGGGTGCGCCGCCCGCCTTCACCACCGGGCTCGGCTGGCAGCTGCCCGGCTGGGCCGGCCCGCTCGACCTGCTGGTGGTCAGCTCCGCCGACGGCGGTGAACCGGGCCTGGTCAGCCTCGCCGAGCAGGCCTACGCGCGCGGCTGCGCGATCGTGGTCACCGCCCCGGCGGGCAGCCCGCTCGCCGAGGCCGCCCTGCAGGTGCGCGCGCTGCCGCTGCCGTACGTGACCTCCGTGCTGTCCGAGGACGAGGCGCCCGCCGGCCCGTCCGCCGAGCCGGACCTGCCCGCCGAGGACCCGGCCGCGCTGTGGTCCCACCTCACCCCGCTGCTCGCGCTCGCCCAGAAGATCGGCATCACCCAGCTGCCGTACGACGCGCTGCCGGCCGTCGCCGACCTGCTGGACGCGACCGCCGTCCGCTGCCGCCCCGACGCCGCCGCGTACACCAACCCGGCGAAGGGCCTGGCCGCGCGGCTGGCCGGGACGGTTCCGCTGCTGTGGGCGGAGGGCCCGATCGCCGGGGCGGTCGCCGACCGCTTCGCCGCCCAGCTCGCTGAACGGGCCGGCCGCCCGGCGCTGGCGGGGCTGCTGCCGCAGGTGCTCACCGCCCACCGCGGCATGTTCACCGGCCAGTTGGGCGCGGGCGCGGACCCGGACGACTTCTTCCGCGACCGGGTCGACGAGCCGGATCCGCTGCACCTGCAGGTCCTGCTGCTGCGGCACGTTCCGGGTGCGCCCGGCGGTGCGCCCGACGAGACGGACGCCCCGGCCGAGGTGCCGGAGGACGACGCGGGCCCGCGCAGCTTCGGCGTCACCCGCGCGCACCGGCTGGCGGCCGCCCACGAGGTCCGGCTGACGGAGTACGCGAGCACCCGGCCGGACCCGCTGCACGCGCTCGCCGACCTGCTCGCGCTGACCGACTTCGCCGCCGTCTACCTCGGGCTCGCCGCCGCGCAGTCCTGAGCCGGCGCGGACACGGCCCCGGCCGCTCGCGCCGATACCTCGGCCACCTCGACGGCCGGTACGGTAAGCGCTCGACGAGAGCAGCGCGACCGGCCACTGCGGCGGAGGGACCCCGAGCATGAGTACTGAAGGCGGCACCAGGGCACTGGTTGCGGCGCTGTCCGCGAACCTGGCGATCGCGGCGGCCAAGTTCACCGCCTTCGCCTTCACCGGCTCCTCGTCGATGCTGGCCGAGGGCGTGCACTCGGTCGCCGACTCGGGCAACCAGGTGCTGCTGCTGATCGGTGGCAGGCGGGCGCGCCGGGCGGCGGACGAGGAGCACCCCTTCGGGTACGGCCGCGAGCGCTACATCTACGGCTTTCTGGTGGCGATCGTCCTCTTCAGCGTCGGCGGCCTGTTCGCGATCTACGAGGGCTGGCACAAGGTCAGCCACCCGGAGAAGCTGGACGCCTGGGGCTGGGCGGTCGGCGTACTGGTCTTCGCGATCGTGATGGAGGGCTGGTCCTTCCTGACCGCGATGCGCGAGTCGGCGAAGGCCAAGGGCGGCCAGGGCTGGGTCCAGTTCATCCGCACCGCCAAGGCTCCGGAGCTGCCGGTGGTGCTGCTGGAGGACACCGGCGCGCTGATCGGTCTGGTGCTCGCGCTGCTCGGCGTCTCGCTCACGGTGATCACCGGCGACGGCGTCTGGGACGGCGTCGGCACCCTGTGCATCGGCGTCCTGCTGGTGCTCATCGCGGTGGTGCTCGCCCTGGAGACCAAGTCGCTGCTGCTCGGCGAGTCCGCGGACCGGGAGTCGGTGCGGCGGATCCGCGCGGCGCTGGTGGACGGCGAGTCGGTCACCGGCGTGATCCACATGCGCACCCTGCACCTGGGCCCGGAGGAACTGCTGGTCGCCGCCAAGATCGCGGTCAACGCGCAGGACAGCGCCGCCCGCGTGGCGGAGGCGATCGACGCCGCCGAGGCGCGGGTGCGGGCGGTCGTCCCGATCGCGCGGGCGATCTACCTGGAGCCCGACGTCTACAGCGCCGAGAAGGCCGCCGCCGGCGAGGACCCGGCGGCCACCCCGGGCGGGCCCGGGCCCGACACCGCGCACTGACGGGCCGCCGGCGGCCCGGCGGCAGGCAGGTGGCGGGCCGATGGCGGGCCGATGGCGGGCTGGGATCCGGCTTGAGGACCGATCGGATCCGAGGCCGAAAACACTCATCGGCGGACGGCCGGCGGGGCCGCCGGTGTAGATTCGTCACCAGAGCCAGAACGTCGCTGCTGATGGCGGTCGATCGGCGGTCCGCACCCGTAGGGTGTGCCCCGGTCGAGGGAGAGAGGTCCTCCGACGGTTTGTGCTGTGCAGCAGGGAACCGGTCCGTCACCACGGATCCGGCCGCCCCGGCGTAGCCGTGCACCCGTACGGCCCCGCCGCGCTGCGACCGCACACCAGGACCTTGGCCATGCCCACCCCATCAGCGAGGAGCAGACGTATGTCGACCGACACCACCGGTGACTTCAAGGTCGCCGACCTTTCCCTGGCGCCGTTCGGCCGCAAGGAGATCCAGCTGGCCGAGCACGAGATGCCCGGCCTGATGTCGATCCGCGCCGAGTACGCCGAGTCGCAGCCGCTGGCCGGCGCCCGCATCACCGGCTCGCTGCACATGACCGTGCAGACCGCCGTCCTGATCGAGACCCTGACCGCCCTGGGCGCCGAGGTCCGCTGGTGCTCCTGCAACATCTTCTCCACCCAGGACCACGCGGCCGCCGCCATCGCCGTCGGCCCGGAGGGCACCCCGGAGAACCCGCAGGGCGTGCCGGTCTTCGCCTGGAAGGGCGAGACCCTGGACGAGTACTGGTGGTGCACCGAGCAGGCGCTGACCTGGCCGAACGGCCAGACCCCGAACATGATCCTGGACGACGGCGGCGACGCCACCCTGCTGATCCACAAGGGCGTCGAGTTCGAGAAGGCCGGTGCCGCGCCGGACCCGTCCACCGCGGACAACGACGAGTTCCGGATCATCCTGGAGCTGCTCAACCGCACCCTCAAGGACACCCCGAACAAGTGGACCGAGGTCGCCGCCACCATCAAGGGCGTGACCGAGGAGACCACCACCGGTGTCCACCGCCTGTACGAGATGCACCGTGACGGCAACCTGCTGTTCCCGGCGATCAACGTCAACGACGCCGTCACCAAGTCGAAGTTCGACAACAAGTACGGCTGCCGCCACTCGCTGATCGACGGCATCAACCGCGCCACCGACGTGCTGATCGGCGGCAAGGTCGCCGTCGTCTGCGGCTACGGCGACGTGGGCAAGGGCTGCGCCGAGTCGCTGCGCGGCCAGGGCGCCCGCGTGATCATCACCGAGATCGACCCGATCTGCGCGCTGCAGGCGGCGATGGACGGCTACCAGGTCACCACCCTGGAGGACGTCGTCTCGATCGCGGACATCTTCATCACCACCACGGGCAACAAGGACATCATCCTTGCCTCGCACATGGAGAAGATGAAGCACCAGGCGATCGTCGGCAACATCGGCCACTTCGACAACGAGATCGACATCGCGGGCCTGGCGAAGCTGCCCGGCATCGTGAAGACCGAGGTCAAGCCGCAGGTCCACGAGTGGCGCTTCGCCGACGGCCACACCATCATCATGCTGTCCGAGGGCCGCCTGCTGAACCTGGGCAACGCGACCGGCCACCCGTCGTTCGTGATGTCCAACTCCTTCGCGAACCAGACGATCGCCCAGATCGAGCTGTTCACGAAGACCGAGCAGTACCCGATCGGCGTCTACGTGCTGCCCAAGCACCTGGACGAGAAGGTCGCCCGCCTGCACCTCGCCGCGCTCGGCGTGAAGCTGACCACCCTGACCCAGGAGCAGGCCGACTACATCGGCGTTCCGGTCGAGGGCCCGTACAAGGCGGAGCAGTACCGCTACTGATGCGGTGACGCCCCGACGCCGGTGGCCGGCACCCCACCCCAGGGGTGCCGGCCACCGGCGTACGGGCGCGGTCAGCGGAGGACGTCGGTGGTCCAGCTGCTCTCGTCGGCGCCGGTGACGTGCACGAGGTTCAGCAGGCCCTGCAGGCCGCCGAGTTGGGCGAGCGCGGGCGGTTTTCCTTCCGCCCCTCCCACGCAGACCTTGATCCCCTGGTCAACCCGGCACAACGCCTGGAACGGCTCCTGCGCCGGTTCCCCGGGAGGGATCGCCCGGTCCGGGGCGACCGAGACCCGGACCTTCTTGTCCTCGGCCGAGAACGTGACCTGGGCGCCCCAGGGCAGCGAGCCCTGGGGGCGGGTCAACGAGGCGCCGGTCAGCCGGACCGAGCTGGGAGGCCCGGCCAGCCAGAACGGCAGCGGGACGTCCCAGTTGCCGACCTGGACGCCGGCGGCGACCCGAAGCAGCGCGTCGTCGGGGACGTCCTGGGAGCGGCCGCGCCACCCTGTGAGCTGCGCCCACCGACCGGAGGGGGTCAGCCAGCGCAGGAGCCGGGATGAGTTGTCGAAGGTGGGAGCGGTCGGATGGACCAGCCAGTACGCGGTCCGGCCGTTCACGTCGGGGGCCGGCACCTTCTCCTGCTTCTGCTTCGGATCGACGTCGATGGCCGGCTCGGGCCCGGCGGGGAAGAGCGAGAGCATGAGGCTCCGTCCGCCCATCCCCCCCTCACTGGCACTGGTAACGCTCCCCAAGTAGCTGATGCCGCGCTCGCCGTCCACCCAGTCGGGCAGCCAGCCGAACTTGACTTCGGTGGCCAGGACGCCGGTACCGGTCTTGGCCGGGGGAGTGGAGGGGGCCGGGGCGACCGAGGCCGGGGCCGCGGGTGCGGCGGGCGCTCCGGCGGGGCTGGGCTCCAGCACCAGCGTGGCGCCGATCACGAGGGCCGTCGCGGCGGCCACCGCGCCGACCGTGAACCGCTGCCGGCGGCGCAGGCGGGCCCGTCCCCGGGTGATGGACGTGGCGACGTCGAACGCGGCCGGCGGCGCCGGCTCGTCGGCCAGGGCTACCAGGCGGGCGGCCAGGTCGCTGTGCTCGGTGGTGGTCATGACGTCCTCTCTGCGACGGCGGGGCGGGAGGCGAGAGTGCTGCGCAGGGCAACCAGCGCGCGTGAGCTCTGGCTCTTCACGTTGCCCGACGAACAGCCCAGCGCCTCGGCAGCCTGATCGATCGACAGATCGCAGTAGTAGCGGAGCACCACGGTGGCCCGCTGGCGGGGCGGCAGCGCGGCAAGGGCGCGGCGCAGGTCGATCGAGACGTCCAGATCGACGCTCGCGGCGGCGATGTCCGGCTCGGTGTCGGTGCGGGTCGTGCGGCGCCACCAGGGGGAGCGCTGCTCGCTCAGGAACGTGTTGATCAACACCCTGCGGGCGTAACCGTCCACGTTCTCCATCCGTTTGGCCTTCGACCAGTGCACGTAGAGCTTGGTGATGGTCTCCTGGGCCAGGTCGTCGGCCCGATGCCAGTCCCCGCACAGCAGATAGGCGACCTTCCGAAGCCAGCCGCCCCTGGAAGCCACGTACTCGGTGAATTCCGCGTCGTGTGCCTGCTTCGCCATCTGCACCCCCCGTTCCTCGTAGCGATGGCGCTCAGCCGCGCCGTCCACCTCCCTAATGCGGGCACCCGCCCCGAACGTTGCACGCCGGGTCCGGAGATCGTCCACGTAGGCTTTCGGGCATGCCCAACGGCCGGTACTCGCTCCACGACACCCATGACCACGTGCTGCTCGGCGAGGAGCGCTTCAGCTGCGCCCCCGGGGCGGCCGGCTGGCGGTACGTCTCCAAGACCTACGCGCCGGACGGGCAGGTGATCGGCGGCGTCGACCTCACCCTGGACTCGCGCGCCCGCCCGCTGCGGATGGAACTGCGGGCCGGCGGCTGGCTGGTGCGCGGCGGCGCGGTGGACGGCGTGGCCTGGGTCCGGACCGACGCGGCGGACCCGGGCGGCGAGCACGCCGTGGAGGGCCACGACCGGGCGCACGGGTTCACCGGCGGTTCGCCGGCCTTCCTGGTCGCCACTGCCCGGCTGCTGCGGCTGCGGGAGGGGGCGAGCGCGCGGGTGCGGCTGGTCGCGTTCACCGAACCGGTGCTGGCGCCGCGCACCTTCGACCAGGGGTGGCTGCTGGAGGGCGTCGACACGCACGAGACCGACTCGGGCCCGCTACGGGTCGAGCGGTACCAGGTGGCGGACCTGGAGACCGGCGAGCAGCAGGTCGTGCACCTGTCGGGCGACGTGGTGCTGGCGGCCGCCGGGATCGAGCTGGAGGAGCTGGCGTCGCCGCCGAACGCCTGGCCGGTGGAGTTCGGAAGTTAGGACACGTCTCAGGCGGGCGGGGCGAAGCCGGTGCCCGGGGCGGGGGCGGGCTTCTCGAAGGACGGGGCGGCGGGCGCCGGGGCCGGGGTCGTGGGGGTGGTCGCGGCCGGGACGCCGAGGACCCGAAGCGGCCGGCCGTCCGCGGTGGGCGGCTGGGGTGCGGGGGCCTGCCGGGCGGGGGCGGGGGCTGCGGGGGCGGTCATCCGCTGCTGCGCCTGGGCCCGCATCCACTCCCGGCGCTGGCGCTCGGTGAGCACGGCGCCCAGGTACGCCGCCGGGTGCAGCCCCGGTGCCACCGGGTGGCCGGTACGGGCGGCCAGGTCGTCGGCCAGCCGGGCGGACATCCGGAGCGCCACCGCCGGATCCAACTGGCCTATGCGGCCGAGCAGTTGGCGGACCGCCAACCAGAGCGACTCCGGCACCGCGGACAGGTCCATCGCGACCAGCTCCCGGCCCATCGCCTGCAGCAGGTGCGGGTGCACGGGCGGCAGCGGGGACGCCGTGCCGCCGCCCGGGGTGCGCTCGCGGACGACCACCGTCCCGGCGAAGACGTCGCCCAGCCGCCTGCCGTCCACGTTCACCGCCGAGGTGATCACCGCCGGCACGCCGGTCAGGGCGACCAGCTCCATGAAGCCGACCAGCCCGCGCACCAGCGAGTGCCGGAACCGCACGGGGCCACCGTCGGTGCGCACCACCCGCAGGCCGAGCGCGGCCTTGCCGAGCGAGCGCCCGTGGCTGAGGGTCTCGACCATCACCGGCACGGCCACCAGGAAGAACACCAGCAGCCCGAGCAGGGTGGCGGCCAGCGCGGCACCGTCCAGACCGATCAGGGCGACGCTCAGGAGGAGCGAGACCAGCAGCAGGGCGGCGAACTCCACGAGCAGGTCCAGCGCGATCGCCAGCGCCCGGCTCGGAAGCTTCGCCGTCTGCAGGTCGAGGACGACCGCCTCACCCGTCACCAGGTCGCTCAAGACACCTGTCCGTTCACGCTCGTGGAGCCCGTACGGCTCCAGTGGAGGCCGCCGAGGGCGGCACGGTCGAGGGGAGGGACACCACCCGGACCGGCCCCCACGACCCGCTCTCCGCAGTCCGATCCGCAGCCGCAAACATACGGCGCCCGGCGGCCGCACGGGAAGTGAGATCCCGGCGGCCGGGGCGCTCGCCGCTCCTGGCATGCTGGGCCGCGCGTGTCCGTACGTACCCGCCGCCCGCGCCCGGGCCCCTCGCGCCCACCGCCGACCATGGAGCCGCCGAATGGACCTGGACGTCTTCGTCGCCACCCACCAGGGGGAGTGGGCACGGCTGGACGCCCTCGCCCGACGGCGCCGGCTCAGCGGGGAGGAGGCCGACGAACTGGTCACCCTGTACCAGCGCGCCACCGGCCACCTGGCCAAGGTCCAGGCCGCCGCGCCGGACCCGGCCCTGCTGAGCCGGCTGACCGGGCTGGTCTCGCGGGCCCGCAGTGCGGTGACCGGCTCGCGCAGCAGCGGCTGGCACGACGTCGCCCGGTACTACACGGTGAGCTTCCCGGCCGCGCTGTACCGCTCGCGCCGCTGGTGGCTGCCGGTCGCGGCCGTCTCGCTGCTCGCCACCGCGGTGCTCGCCTGGTGGATGGCCACGCACCCCGAGGTCCGCAACAGCCTCGTCGCCCCGGAGCATCTGCAGGAGATGACCCGCCCCGGCGGGCAGTACGAGTCGTACTACTCGGACCGTCCGGCGAGCTCGTTCGCCGCGCAGGTCTGGACGAACAACGCCTGGGTCGCCGTGCAGTGCCTGCTGTTCGGGATCGCGCTGGGCCTCCCCGTGCTCTGGGTGATGTGGACCAACGTGGTCAATCTCGGCGTCGGCATCGGGCTGATGGCCTCCGCCGGGCGCCTCGACGTCTTCCTCGGCCTGCTCATCCCGCACGGCCTGCTGGAGCTGACCGCGGTGTTCGTGGCCGGCGGTCTCGGCCTGCGCCTCGGCTGGACGGTCGTCGACCCCGGCCCGCGGACCCGTGGAATGGCCCTGGCCGAACAGGGCCGCTCCATCATCGGCATGGCCATCGGCCTCGCGACGGTGCTGGCCGTCTCCGGTGTGCTGGAAGCCTTCGTCACTCCGTCCGGCCTGCCCACCTGGGCGCGCATCTCGATCGGCGTGCTGGCGGAGACGGCATTCCTCCTCTACGCACTGGTGTTGGGCCGGAAGGCCGCCGAGGCGGGAGAACTCGGCGATCTGGACGCCGCCGATCGGGCGGACCTGCAGCCCGTCGCGGCCTGAGGCGATGTGATCCACACGCCTCTGACCTGCTACTCTTCTCGCATCTCAGCCAAACCATTGACGTGGTCGGGGTGGGCTAGTAGGTTTGAACGGTTGGGACCGACTGGACAACAGTCGTCCCGGGCGTTAGTGTCTACGACACCGCCGAATCGAGGTGGGCGTGTTTCACGAAATGCGCGCCCTCTGACGAAGCAAATCCCACGGACTGAGCACACCGAAAGCTTTGATAAGCTTCGGAGCGAAGTTTGCAGGAAATCCCGCCAGCGGGAATTCGGAGAAACGAAGCCGGTAAGAACGGCCGCGAGAATCTGATAAGCTGGAAACACGAAAGAACGAAGCGCCCGGAGGGCCTGCTGGAAGGCAGCCTGAAGGAAGTGTCCGTTCCTTGAGAACTCAACAGCGTGCCAAAAGTCAACGCCAGATATGTTGACATCCCCGGCCTCAGATTCTTCTGGGGTTGGA
>NZ_JBIUUS010000046.1:0-49192 GCF_044742585.1 Kitasatospora sp. NPDC087861 | reverse complement strand
GGTCATCCGGCCGGTGGTGACGGTGCCGGTCTTGTCCAGGACGATGGTGTCGACCTTGCGGGTGGACTCCAGCACCTCCGGGCCCTTGATCAGGATGCCCAGCTGGGCGCCGCGGCCGGTGCCGACCATGAGCGCGGTCGGGGTGGCCAGGCCCAGGGCGCACGGGCAGGCGATGATCAGCACGGCCACGGCGGCGGTGAACGCCTCGGTGGGGCTGTTCGAGACCAGCAGCCGGCCGACCAGGGTGGCGAGCGCGATCAGGATGACGACGGGGACGAAGACGGCGGAGATCCGGTCCGCGAGGCGCTGCGCGGCGGCCTTGCCGTTCTGCGCGTCCTCGACCAGCCGGGCCATCCGGGACAGCTGGGTGTCCGTGCCGACCTTGGTCGCCTCGACGACCAGGCGGCCGCCCGCGTTGACGGTGGCACCGGTGACGCCGTCGCCGACGGAGACCTCCACCGGCACCGACTCCCCGGTGAGCATCGACGCGTCCACCGCCGAGCCGCCGTCGACCACCACGCCGTCGGTGGCGATCTTCTCGCCCGGCCGCACCACGAACCGGTCGCCCACGGCCAGATCCCCGATCGGGATCCGGACCTCGCGGCCCCGCCGGAGGACGGACACGTCCTTGGCGCCGAGGTCGAGCAGGGCGTGCAGGGCGGCGCCGGCCCGGCGCTTGGAGCGGGCCTCCAGGTAGCGGCCGAGCAGGATCAGTACGGTGACGGCGGCGGCCGTCTCCAGGTAGAGGGTGGAGGAGGCGTCGGTGTCGCCGATCGACAGCGAGAAGTCGTGGCGCATGCCGGGCCTGCCGGCGTGGCCCCAGAACAGCGCCCAGAACGACCAGCCGAAGGCGGCCAGGGTGCCGAGCGAGACCAGGGTGTCCATGGTCGCGGCGCCGTGCTTGAGACTGGTCCAGGCGGCGCGGTGGAACGGCAGACCGCCGTGGACCACGACCGGGCCGGTGAGCGCGAAGGCCAGCCACTGCCAGTTGGTGAACTGCAGGGCCGGGATCATCGACAGCATGACCACCGGGACGCTGAGGACGGCGCTGATCAGCAGCCGGTCGAGCAGGGGGTCGGCGGCGGGCCGGTCGGTGGTGGTGTCGGCGCCGACCGGCGCGGGGGCGGCGGGCGCCGGGGGCGGCGGGGGCTCGGCGCTGTAGCCGGTGCGCTCGACCGTGGCGATCAGGTCCTCGACCGTCACCCCGGGGCCGTAGTCGACCCGGGCCTTCTCGGTGGCGAAGTTGACGGTGGCCTCGACGCCGTCCATCCGGTTGAGCTTCTTCTCGATCCGGGCCGCGCAGGAGGCGCACGTCATCCCGCCGATCGACAGCTCGACCCGGTCCCGTGCCTGGGCGCCGGCTGCGCCGTGGACGCCCGGGACGGTTGTACTCATGCGCATCAGCTCCTTGGTGGGGCGTACGGCGGGGGCCGCTGCCCGGGCCCCGCCGTACCGGACGAACCTCAGGCGCTGCGGCCGACCAGCTCGTAGCCGGCCTCGTCGACGGCGCTGCGGATCTGCTCGTCGTCCAGCGGGGCGAGGGAGGAGACCGTCACGGTGCCGGCCTTGGCGTCGGCGGCGACCTCGGTGACGCCCGCCAGGGCGGAGAGCTCCTCGCTGATCGCGTTCTCGCAGTGGCCGCAGCTCATGCCGGTCACGGTGTAGGTGATGGTGCTGGACATCCGGGCCTCCGGGAGGTGTGCTGCCCCGGGCGTCGGCCCGGGCTCTACTCTGCTGACACCGTACCCCTCTGGGGTATTCCCCGGAGGGGCGGGTGGGGGGCGCGCCTCGCGGGCGCGCCCGACAGCAGAGCGTATGCGGCCGACCGGCTCAGGCCGGGGAGGCCGGGAGCTGGGCCGGGATCGGCGCCCCGCGCTCGCGCCGGACCAGCAGTCGCAGCCAGAGCAGCCCGCCCAAGGAGACCATGATCAGCCCGGCCGTGTCGTAGCAGGTGTACAGGTTGCACCTGCTCGGTGGTCGGGTCGGGCATGTGGCCGAGGGCGAACAGCGCGCGCTGCCACTCGCTCGCGGTGGTCCTGGCGACCAGCCAGACGGCGATGCCGTTCATGCTGTCCCAGAGCGCGTGCAGCAGCGATACACCCAGGTAGGTGACGATGACCGGGGCGGTGAAGCGGAAGCGCCCGCCGCGCCGCTCGCGGAACAGCACCCCGCCGATGATCGCGGTCCACAGGATGTGGCCGACCGGGGTGAGCACCCCGCGCAGGATCTCCGTCGGAGATGCGGGGGGTGTTGCGGTATCCGGACACCGGTCGGGCCTCCTCGGGGTAGCCACTTTTGGTCGAACTGTATGACAAATGGGACATTCGGTGATGATTGGGGCTGGTTCGCGGCGGGTCGGCGGCCCGACGTGGGGCAGGCGGATGGCTGGGCGCGGCGATCGTCCCTTATGTTCGATATGTGTTTCCGATCCGTCGTGCCCAGTCCCCGTCGGCTCCCGCCGCCGCGGGGCTGTCGCCGGAGCGGCAGCGCGGCGCCCTGCTCGCCGCCGACCTCCAGGACGTGCCGTTCTGGCGGCGGGCCAGCCCGGCCCTGCTGGCCGTCCTCCTGGTCGCACTCGCCGACCTCCTCTCCGGCAAGGACCGCTACCTCGCGCCGCTGATGACCGTCGTCCCGGCCATCGCCGCGCTCACCCTCAAGCCGGGTGAACTGCTCGCGGTCTGCTCGCTCGGCCTGTTCGCGGTCTTCGGGCTCAGCCACTACGACGAGGTCGACAACATCAACGACGCACGCTTCCTTTACGGTGCGATGGTCAGCTACGTCGTGTTGACGCTCTTCTCCGCCTGGGTCGCCAAGATCCGGATGCGGCGCGCGGCGGCCTTCGCGGCCGTCAGCTCCGTCGCCGAGGCGGCCCAGCGGGCCCTGCTGCGGCTGCCCGGGCCGACGGTCGGGCCGCTGCGGCTGGCTGTCCGGTACGTGTCGGCGGCCGACGCCTCACTCATCGGCGGGGACCTGTACTCGGTGCTGGAGACGCCGCACGGGATCCGGGTCGCGGTCGGGGACGTCCGGGGCAAGGGGCTCGGCGCGGTGCAGACGGCCGCGGTGGTGCTGGGCGCGTTCCGCGAGGCCGCGTACGACGAGGCGGGGCTGCGGGGCGTCGCGGCGCGGATCGAGGCCAGCGTCGAGCGGCACGTGCCGGACGGGGAGTTCACCACCGCGCTGTTCGCCGAGTTCCGCTCGCCCGGGGTGATGGAACTGCTGCAGTACGGGCACGTCCCGCCGATCCGGGTCGACGGCGACGGGCGGGCGCACGTGCTGGACGCCCCCGACCCGTGGGTGCCGCTGGGCCTCGGACGGTTGGCGGCCGGCGAGCCGGCCAGCTGGGACCAGCCGTTCGGGGCGGAGGACGTGCTGGTGCTCTGTACGGACGGGGTGATCGAGGCACGGCACCACAAGAGCGGGGAGTTCTACCCGCTGGCGGAGCGGGTCGGGCCGCTGGTGCGGGGCGCCGCGCGCTCGGCGGGGGAGCTGGAGGCGGCGGTGGGGCGGGTGTACGCGGACCTGCTGGCGCACACGGGCGGGGAGCTGCGGGACGACGCGCTGCTGCTGCTGATCGCCAGGACGGACGGCTGAGGGGCGGGCTGCCCGAGTCCTCCTCGCCGCACGGGCGGCCGCGCGGGGAGGAGGACGGGACGGGCCCGGACGGCCGGTGGGCCTCAGCCCGCGGCGACGTCGGCGAGGGCGCGGAAGAGCAGGGCGGTGGAGGTGGCGCCCGGATCCTGGTGGCCGATGCTGCGTTCGCCGAGGTAGGAGGCGCGGCCCTTGCGGGCCTGGAGCGGGACGGTGTCGCGGGCGCCCTGCTCGGCGGCGTCGGCGGCCGCGGCAGCGGCCTCGGGCAGGGCGGCACCGGCGGCGGCCGTGGCGCGGAAGGCGGCGACGGCCGGGGTGTAGGCGTCGACGATGGTCTTGTCCCCGGGCGCGGCCTTGCCGAGCGCGCGGACGGCGTCCAGACCGGCCGCCAGGGCCTCGGCGACGTCGGCCGGGCCGGCCGGGTCGGGCAGGGCGGCGCCGATGGCGCGGAAGGCCTTGCCGTAGAGCGGGCCGGAGGCGCCGCCGACCTTGGAGATGAGCGTGCTGCCCGTCTTGGTCAGGACCGTGCCGGGGCCGGCCGGCCGGAGGTCGTCGAGGGCGGCCAGGACGGCGCTGAAGCCGCGGTGGAGGTTGCTGCCGTGGTCGCCGTCGCCGATCGCCGAGTCCAGTTCGGTGAGCCGGGCCTGCTCCTTCTCGACGGCCGCGGCGATCGCGCGGATCCAGGCCTCGGCCAGTGCGGTGTCGAACAGCGGGGTGTCGAAGTCCATGCCGTCTCCCTGCTCAGGCCCGCTTGAGGGCGGGGGTGTCGACGGGCGCGTCCCACAGCTCCAGCAACTGCGCGTCGGCCTTGGTGAGGGTGAGCGAGAAGCCGGCCATGTCCAGGCTGGTGACGTAGTTGCCGACCAGGCTGCGGGCCACCGTGATGCCGCGCTCGGCGAGCCGGGCGGCGACCTCGCCGTAGGCGATGTACAGCTCCAGCAGGGGAGTCGCACCGAGGCCGTTGAGCAGGGCGATCACCTCGTCGCCCGGGGCCAGGTGACGGTCGGCGAGGATGGTGTCGACCACCTCGGCGGCCAGCTCGCGGGCCGGGCGCAGCTTCTCGCGGCGGCGGCCGGGCTCGCCGTGGATGCCGACGCCGACCTCGATCTCGTCCTCCGGCAGGTCGAAGCCGGGCTTGCCGGCGGCCGGGACGGTGGCCGCGGTGAGCGCGATGGCGAAGGAACGGGAGGCGGCGTTGACCCGCTCGCCCAGGGCGGCCACCTCGTCGAGCGGGGCGCCGCGCTCGGCCAGCGCCCCGATGGTCTTCTCGACCAGGACGGTCGCCCCGGTGCCGCGGCGGCCGGCCGTCCAGGTGGAGTCCTCGACCGCGACGTCGTCGTCGACCAGGACGGTGCGGACCGCCAGGCCCTCCTCGGCGGCGAGTTCGGCGGCGAGCTCGAAGTTCATCACGTCGCCGGTGTAGTTCTTCACGACGAAGACGACGCCGGCGCCGCTCTCCACCGCCTTGGCGGCGGCCAGCATCTGGTCCGGCACCGGGGAGGTGAAGATCTCGCCGGGGCAGGCGGCGTCCAGCATGCCGGGGCCGACGAAGCCGCCGTGCAGCGGCTCGTGCCCGGAGCCGCCGCCGGAGATCACCGCGACCTTGGGCGCGGCCGGGCGGGCGGCCCGGGTGATCACCCGGTTGGGGAGGTCCACCGTCAGTTCGGGATGGGCGGCGGCGACTCCGGCCAGCGCGTCCTCCAGGACGCTCTCCGGGGTGTTGATCAGCTTCTTCAACGCTCTTCGCTCCCTCGGTCAGGACGCTTTGGCGGGCCGTGCGGCAGACGGCGCTGCCCCGACGCTACGCCAGCCGGGGGTGGCGGGCACGGGGTGCGACACGCGGGTTTCCCGTCACCCGCCCGGAGTAGTGGGGTCCGGTCGTAGGGTCGCAGGCATGAGCGAACACGTAGGTATCGTCCTGGTCTCGCACAGCGCCCGGCTGGCCGCAGGACTGCGCGAGCTGCTCGTCGAACTCGCCCCCGGCGGCGTGCGGGTGGTGTGTGCGGCGGGGACGGAGGACGGCGGGCTCGGCACCAGCTACGACCTGATCGCGCGGGCCGTCGCCGAGGCGGACGGCGGGGCGGGCGTGGTGGTGCTGCCGGACCTCGGGAGTTCGGTGCTCACCGCCGTCACCGTGCTGGAGGACGAGCCGCGCCCGGGCGCGCGGCTGGTGGACGCACCGTTCGTGGAGGGCGCGGTGGCGGCCGCCGTCACCGCCTCGACCGGGGCGGCGCTGGCCGAGGTGGTGGCGGCGGCCGAGGACGCCCGGGGCTTCCGGAAGCTGTAGGGCCCGTCCGGCCGAGTCGGTGTCGGCTACTTGGCGTCCGCGTAGCAGTCCACCACCGCGGTGGTGAGCGGGAAGCGGACCGGGGTGTCGCCGAAGACCAGGTGCCGGGCCTCGTCGGCGGACTCGGCGACCGCCGCCGCCACCTCGTCGGCGAGGTTGGCCGGGGTGTGCACGATCACCTCGTCGTGCTGGAAGAACACCAGGTGCGGCCGGTCCGCCGGGTCGGCCACCGGCAGGGCGCTGAGCCGGCGGCGCAGGGCCGCGAGCAGGGCGAGCGCCCAGTCGGCGGCGCTGGCCTGGATGACGAAGTTGCGGGTGAAGCGGCCGCGGGCGCGCGCCTGCCGCCCGCCGGCCTCGCCGGCCGTCCCGGGGTCCTCGGTGAGGTCGAGGAACTCGGCGGAGGCGGGCGGGCAGACCCGGCCGAGCCGGGAGGCGACCACGCCGCCGTCCTCGCCGGTGCGGGCGGCGGCCTCGACGTAGCCCATCGCGGCGGGGTAGCGGTGGTGCAGGGTGTTCAGCAGCGGGCCGATGTCGCCGCTGGTCTGCCCGTACATGGCGCCGAGCAGGCCGAGTTTGGCCTTGTCGCGGTCGCCCTGGAAGGCGCTGGCGGCCAGCGCCTCGTACAGGTCGCCGCCGGCGGCGGTGCGGGCCAGCCCGGCGTCCTGGGAGAGGGCGGCGAGCACCCGGGGCTCCAGTTGGGCGGCGTCGGCGACGACCAGCAGCCAGCCGGGGTCGGCGACGACGGCGCGGCGCAGGATGCGCGGGATCTGCAGCGCGCCGCCGCCGCGGCTGGCCCAGCGCCCGGAGACCACGCCGCCGACCACGTACTCGGGCCGGAACCGGCCGCCGCGGGCCCAGGCGTCCTGCCAGGCCCAGCCGTGCGCGGCGTGGATCCGGGACAGCTCCTTGTAGCGGATCAGCAGCGCGGCGGCCGGGTGGTCGACGCGCTTGAGCTCCCAGGAGCGGGTGGAGCTGAGCTGGATGCCGTTCTCGGCGAAGGCGCGCAGTACCTGGGTGTGCGAGTCGGGGTTGAACGGGCGCCCGCCGAGGGCCTGTTGGAGCTCGGCGGAGAGTTCGGCGAGCAGTCGCGGCTGGGTGCCGGGGACGGTCGGGCGGGGGCCGAGGAGCTCCGTCAGCAGCCGGTCGTGGACGTCGCCGCGCCAGGGCAGCCCGTCGTACGCCATCTCGGCGGCCACCAGCGCCCCGGCGGACTCGGCGGCGACCAGCAGCCGGAACCGCTGCCGGGCGGCCGGGTCGGCGATCGCGGCGAGCCGGCGCTGCTGTTCGGCGTGGACGGCGACGACGGCGGCCAGCGGGTCGGCGCCGGGCGGCAGTTGCAGCCGGTCGGGGGCGAACAGGGTGTCCTGCCCGTCGTCGGACTCGGCGGAGCCGGGCTCGGGCAGGTCGTCCGGGACGGGCAGGCCGCGCAGCCGGGACCAGGCGGCGCCGAGCGAGCGCGGCGCGCCGAGCCGGCCCTCGCGCGTGAGCAGCAGGGCCTCGACGAGGCGCAGGTCGTGGCAGCGGGCGAGCCGGTCGGGCAGCCGGGGCAGCAGCGGCGCGTAGGCGCTCTCGGCGGCGGCCCACACCCAGCGGGGCCCCAGCGGACGAGTGCTCCCGGCGGCCTTCCGGGCGGCGACGGCGGCGGCGAGGTCGGGGACGCGCTCGGGCGGACCGAGCGGGGTGCCGGCGTCGTCGAGCGGCTGGAGCCGGCCGCCCGGGCCGTGCGGATCGGGGGCGAGGGCCGTCCTGGGTGCCACGGGGGCGTCTCCTCTCCGGCGCGCTGGTCGGGCGTGCGGGTACGGGCACGGATGTGCGGTCTACGGGTGTCCGACCTCGACGTTAACGGGTGGGTACGACAACGGGCATGTCCCGGGGGCGGGGGCGCATAGGCAGGGTCGGGGACACGGCGTATGGTCGGCGAAATGACCGAGAACCCGTTCTTCAAGCCCAGCGCCCTGGTCTACGAACTGCCGCCCTTCGCCGCGATCCGGCCGGAGCACTACCTGCCCGCCTACGAGCGCGGGATGGCCGAGCAGTTGGCCGAGATCGCGGCGATCACCGCCGATCCGCAGCCGCCGACCGTGGACAACACCCTGGTCGCCCTGGAGCGCTCCGGGGAGCTGCTGCGCCGGGTGGACGCGGTGTTCCGCAACCAGTCGGCCTCCGACACCAGCGAGCTGGTCGACGAGGTGGACGCCGAGGTGAGCCCGCTGCTGGCCGCGCACCACGACGCGATCCACCTGGACCGCGCGCTGTTCGCCCGGATCGAGGAGCTGTACGGGCGCCGCGCCGAGCTGGGCCTGGACCCGGAGTCGCTGCGGCTGCTGGAGACCCGGCACACCCGCTTCGTCCGCTCCGGCGCCCGGCTGGGCGAGGCCGAGCAGGCCCGGCTGCGCGGGCTGAACGCCGAACTCGCCGCGCTCGGAACGACGTTCCAGCAGAACGTGAACGCCGCCACCAAGGCCGCCGCGCTGGTCGTGGACACGGCCGAGGAGCTGGACGGGCTGTCCGCGGACGCGGTCGCCGCCGCTGCGGAGAACGCCCGGGTGCTCGGCCACGAGGGCCGGTTCGTGCTGTCCCTGAAGAGCACCTCCGGCCAGCCCGAACTGGCGCTGCTCACCGACCGGTCGGTGCGCGAGCGGCTGCTCGCGGCCTCGCTCGGCCGGGGCGCGGCGGTCAACGGCCCGCTGGCGATCCGGATGGCCGCGCTGCGCGCCGAGCGGGCCGCGCTGCTGGGGCACCCGAGCCACGCCGCGTACGTGGTCGAGGACGAGACCGCCGGCACGGTGGAGGCGGTGTCCGGGCTGCTCGCCCGGCTGGTGGGGCCGGCGGTGGCCAACGCCCGCCGGGAGGCCGCCGAGCTGGCCAAGGTGGCGGCCGCGGACGGGATCGAGGAGATCGCCGCGCACGACTGGGCGTACTACTCGGAGAAGGTGCGGCAGGAGTCGTACCAGGTGGACGCGGCGGTGCTGCGCCCGTACTTCGAGCTGGAGCGGGTGCTGCACGACGGCGTGTTCCTCGCCGCGAAGCTGGCGTACGGGCTGACCTTCACCGAGCGGCCGGACCTGACCGCCTACCACCCGGACGCGCGGGTCTTCGAGGTGTTCGAGGAGGACGGCGGTTCGCTGGGCCTGTTCATCGGCGACTTCCACGCCCGGGCGTCCAAGCGCGGCGGCGCCTGGATGGACGAGCTGGTGGGCCAGTCGGGGCTGACCGGCCGGCGCCCGGTGGTGCTGAACAACCTGAACATCGCGCGCCCCGCGCCGGGCGAGCCGGTGCTGCTGGCCTGGGACGAGGTGCGCACGCTCTTCCACGAGTTCGGGCACGCGCTGCACGGGCTGTTCTCGGACGTGCGGTACCCGCTGTTCGCGGGCACCGCGGTGCCCCGGGACTTCGTCGAGTTCCCCTCGCAGGTCAACGAGATGTGGATGGTCCGGCCGGAGGTGCTGGCCGGCTACGCGCGCCACCACGTGACCGGGGAGTCGCTGCCGGCCGCGCTGGTCGAGCGGATGGCGGCGGCCGAGGGCTTTGGGGAGGGCTTCCGGACGGTGGAGTACCTGGCGGCGACGCTGCTGGACTGGGCCTGGCACACCGTGCCGCAGGGCGGGGAGATCGAGGACGCCGAGGAGTTCGAGGCGCGGGTGCTGGCGGAGGCCGGGATCGCGGTGCCGGCGATCCCGCCGCGCTACCGGACGGCGTACTTCCAGCACATCTTCTCCAGCGGCTACAGCGCCGGGTACTACGCGTACATCTGGTCGGAGGTGCTGGACGCCGACACCGTGCAGTGGTTCGAGGGCAACGGGCGCCCGGTGCGGGAGAGCGGCGAGCTGTTCCGGCGCGAGCTGCTGGCGCGCGGCTTCAGCCGGGACCCGCTGGAGTCCTTCCGCGCGGTGGTCGGCCGGGCGCCGGAGACCGGGCCGCTGCTGGCGCGGCGGGGGCTGGCCTAGCGATTGTCCGTCGGGTGCGCCCCGGTGGCGGTCAGCTCGGCGTGACCGTCACCGTCACCGGGGTGCCCGGGCTCGTGTGCGGGAGCCGGATCCGGACGGTGCCGGCCCGCCCGCCGTACGGCTGCTCGACGTCGACGCGGGCGGTGGCGGGGGTGGCGGCGACCCGGGCGCCGCGGGGGAACGCCGCCGGGGGCAGGACGAGTTCGGTGCTGTGCCGGGTGCCGTCGGCGCTCCAGCGGACGGTGTGCCCGGTGGGTGTGGCGGTGGTGCTCACCCCGGCCCCGGCGACGGCCGCCGGGTACGGGCCGAAGGCGGGCTCGTCACCGGGGGCGGGGTGCCCGGCCGGGTCGAGCGCGCAGTAGCCGCCGGTGCCGCGGCACCAGTACCACATGGTCCAGCCCTCGGCGAAGCCGTCCATGGCGGCGACCTGTCGGCGGACCAGCTGGGTGTTGCCCGGCCTGCGGGAGTCGGGCGGGCCCCACTCGCCGACCAGGACCGGCAGGCGGTGGGCGGCGGGGTAGGCGGCGATCGCGGCGGTGTAGCGCTCGACGAAGCCGTCGGACGGGTCCCAGTCGGCGCCGTTCTCGACCGCGGTGTCGTAGAAGTGCGGCGCGTAGCCGAGCCGGGCCGGGCCGGGGCGCGGGTCCTCGAAGCCGGGCAACCGGGTGGGCACGCCCTGGCCGACCAGGACGGTCGGTTCGACGAACAGCCAGGCGCGGGTGTCGACCCGGCGCACGGCGGCGATCAGGCGGCGGTACATGTCGGCGAGCCGGCCCTGTTCGAGGGCGGCGGAGGCGGCGGCGAGCACGGCCGGGTCGGTCGGGTCGCCGTCCACCGGGCCGAACGGCTCGTTGAACAGGTCGTAGCCCAGCAGCGAGCGGTGGCCGCGCAGTTCGAGGGCGAGCCGGGTGTAGAAGTCGGCCTGCCAGGCACGCAGGTCGGGGTCGTCGTAGAGGTGGCGGAAGGCGGCCTGGACGGCGGGCTGGAAGTAGCCGGCGAACCAGTCGTCCGGGTCGGGGGTGAACGGCAGGCCGTCGTCCCGGGTGGCCCAGGGCGGGATGCCGCGGTCGCCGCCGCCGAACTTCGGCCCGTAGACGTCCTGGTGGAAGTCGATCAGGGCGAGCAGGCCGTACCGGTCGGCCCAGCCGAGGAGTTGGCGCAGGCGGTGCAGTTCGGCCGGGTCGAGGTGGCCGCGGACGGGCTCCAGCCTGGTCCAGGAGACCGCCACCCGGATCAGGGTGAAGCCCTGTGCGGCCAGGGACGTGACGTCGGCCTCGGTGGCCTCGGCGTACTTGTCCAGGTTGAAGCCGCGCAGTTGAAGGCGGCGGCCCTGGGCGTCGGTGAAGGCGGTGCGGCCGTCGGGGCCGGTGACCGTACCGGCGGGGAACCGCGCGGGCGGGCCGCCGTGTGCGGCCGCGGGGGTGGCGGGTGCGGCGGTGAGGGCCGCGGCGGCGGCGAGCAGGAGGGCGACGACGGTGCGGCGCAGGTGCATCGGGACCTCGCGGGGGCACGCGGCGAAGGGGTGGGGGCCCGATGATGCCCGGACTGCGGTGGGCGGCGCAAGGGGGCTGCGCTGGAGAGGAGTTCAGCCGGCGGGTTCAGTCGGCGGGTTCGACCGGAGGGGTCGGCAGGGCGGGGGTGGGCCGGTCCGCGGCGGCGGCCAGGCGGCCCCAGAGCAGGTCGGCGAGCGCCTGCACCATGCGGGTGCGCGAGCAGGGTCTGCTGTTCAGCCACCAGTCGCCGGCCGCCAGCACCATGCCGGTGATGCCCCGGCCCCAGGCCTCGGCGAGCAGGTCGCGGTCGGCGCCGAGGTCGACCTGGCTCTGGACGGCCCGGGTGATCTCCTCGGCGATCTGCCGCAGCGCGGGGGCGAGCGCGTTGCCGACCCCGCCCGGGTCGCCCGGTTCGGGGTGGGTGAGCAGCCGGTACACCTGCGGGCGGGCCTCGATCCCGGCCAGGTAGGTGTCCAGGACGTGCTCGACCCGGTCGCGGCGCTCCAGCGGTTCGGCGAGGGCGGCCCGGATGGCGGCCAGCAGGCCGCTGGTGTGGCGCTCGGTGAGGGCGCTGATCAGGCCGTTCCGGTCGCCGAAGTGCCGGTAGAGGATCGGTTTGGTGATGCCGGCCTCGGCGGCGATGGCGTTCATGCTGGCCGTCGGCCCGTCCCGCTGGATGACCCGGTCGGCGGCGTTGAGCAACTGCTCGCGGCGGGGCTCTCGGGACATGCGCTGCTCCTCGCGGTCGGTGGTGTACGGGGTGGTGCGGGGGCGGTGCCGGGCGTTGACACCGGTTACCAATCAGTAGCAGACTCCGACGATGTTACCCGAGGTAACACCCCCGGTCGGCCGCACCCTTCTTCGGAGGAAAGCACCATGAGCAGCACGTTCTCGCTGGACCCGGGCGCGGACCAGCTCGCCGTACGCGACTGGCTGCACGGCTTCGCCGCGGACGTCGTCCGCCCCGCCGCGGCCGAGTGGGACGAGCGCGAGGAGACCCCCTGGCCGATCATCCAGGAGGCCGCCAAGCTGGGCATCTACTCACTGGACTTCTACGCCCAGCAGTACTTCGACCCCTCCGGCGTCGGCATCCCGATCGCCATGGAGGAGCTGTTCTGGGGCGACGCGGGCATCGGGCTGTCCATCGTCGGCACCACCCTGGCCGCCGTCGCGGTGCTCGCCAACGGCACCGACGAGCAGATCGGCACCTGGACCCCGCAGATGTTCGGCACCCCGGACGACCTCAAGGTGGCCGCGTTCTGCTCCTCCGAGCCGGACGCCGGCTCCGACGTCTCCGCGCTGCGCACCCGGGCGGTGTACGACGAGGCCAAGGACGAGTGGGTGCTGAACGGCACCAAGACCTGGGCCACCAACGGCGGGATCGCCGCCGTCCACGTCGTCGTCGCCACCGTCGACGCGGACCTCGGCGCGCGCGGGCACGCCTCCTTCGTCGTCCCGCCGGGCACCCCCGGGCTGAGCCAGGGCCAGAAGTTCAAGAAGCACGGCATCCGCGCCTCGCACACCGCCGAGGTGGTGCTGGACGGCGTCCGGGTGCCCGGCAGCTGCCTGCTCGGCGGCAAGGAGAAGCTGGACGAGCGGCTGGCCCGGGCCCGCGAGGGCGTCAAGCGCTCGGGCGGCAGGGGCAACGCGGCGATGGCCACCTTCGAGGCCTCCCGGCCCGCCGTCGGCGCGCAGGCGATCGGCATCGCCCGGGCCGCGTACGAGGTGGCGCTGGACTACGCGAAGACCCGCGAGCAGTTCGGCCGCCCGATCATCGACAACCAGGGCGTGGCCTTCCAGCTCGCCGACATGAAGACCCGGATCGACGCCTCCCGGCTGCTGGTGTGGCGGGCCTCCTGGATGGCCGCCAACAACCAGCCGTTCACCGCGGCCGAGGGCTCGATGTCCAAGCTGTACGCGGGGGAGACGGCCAAGTGGGTCACCGCGCAGGCGATGCAGATCCTCGGCGGCAACGGCTTCACCCGGGAGTACCCGGTGGAGCGGATGCACCGGGACAGCGCGATCTACTCGATCTTCGAGGGGACCAGCGAGATCCAGCGGCTGGTGATCGCCCGGGCGATATCCGGGATGCCGATCCGCTGACGCCTGGCGGGGCCGGCCCCGCCGGGGGCCGACCCGACCGGGCTCGGCAAGCCCTAACGGGCCGCCCAGAAGGTGAGCCCGGCGGTGAGCGCGCCCACCGCCGCGCCGACGATGGTCTGCGCGGTGGTGTGGTCCCGCAGCACCACCCGGGACCAGCCGATCACCGCGACCAGCGGGGAGAGCAGCAGCCACAGCGGGCCGAGCGCGATCCCGAGGCAGACCACCGCGCCCGCGGCGACGGCGGTGTGCACGGAGACCTTCCACCAGACGGTGATCACCAGGATCGGGATCAGCGAGGCGAACATCGCCAGCACCATCGCGGTCAGGTCGGCCGGGGCGTCCAGCCAGAGCATCGCCGCGAAGGCGGTCGCGACCGAGCCCATGATGAACGGGATGACGGTCAGCCGGCGCTGCCGGTGGCCGACGTGGCGGTCCTCCAGGGTGCCCTTGCGGATGCCGCGCTGGATGAACAGGGTCGGGATGACGGCCGCGAACAGGGCCGCGAAGACCGCCCAGCCGAGGCCGGCCCAGCCGTAGCGGACGCAGCCGAGCAGCGGGAGCAGCGCGATGATCACGTTCTTCGGCTCGACGCCGTCGGTGACCCGGCGGGCCCAGATCGTCCGGCTGGTGGGGGCGGTCGTGGCCTCGGTCATCGGGGTTGCTGCTCCGGTGGGGACGGTGGGGAGGGGGCGGTCCGACGGCTCGGCGCGCCGGTCGGATGATCGTACGCGGGCCGCCGGTTGGGCGCCCACCGGCCCGGTCCGCGTCGACGGGTCCGCGTCGGCCGGCTGCTGTCGGCCCGGTCCGCGTCGGCCCGCTGCGGTCGGGCCGATCCGCTCAGAACCGCGCCGGGCGGCCCGCCAGGAACGCGGCCAGCCCCTCGTGCACGTCCGAGGCCTCCCGGGAGCGGCGCTCCCAGGGCGCCAGCGCCTGCGCGGCCTGCTCCGCCGGGACGGCCAGCGCGGCCTTCACCGCGCCGATCGTCTGGGCCGAGCGCCGGGTCAGCAGCCGGGCGAACTCCAGTGCCGCGGCGTCCAGTTCGGCTCCCGGCAGGACCCGCTCGGCGAGGCCCAGCGGCAGCGCGTCGCGGCCCGCCACCAACTCGCCGGAGAACAGCAGGTACTTGGCGCGGGCCGGGCCGACCAGCCGGGCCAGCCGCAGCGTCGGCACCGCCGGGTAGACCACGCCGAGCTTGGCCGGGGTGATCCCCAGCCGGGCGTCCTCGGCGACGAACCGCAGGTCGCACGCGACGGCCAGCTGGCAGCCGCCGCCCACGCAGGCGCCCTGGACCACGGCGATGGTCGGATGCGGGAAGGCCGCCAGCGCCTCCTCGGCGGCGACGTTGACCGCGTGGTAGGCGTCCGCGCGCTCCGGATCGCCGTACACCTCGGCGAGTTCGGTGATGTCCGCACCCGCGCTGAAGGTGCCGCCGGCGCCGGTGAGCAGCAGGGCGCGCACCCCCGGCCGCTCGGCGAGGCGCATCAGCACCTCGGGCAGCTCCCGCCAGATCGCCAGGGTCACCGCGTTGCGCCGGTGCGGGCGGGCGAACTCCAGGACGGCGACGCCGTCCTCGCCGACGTACGCGTGCAGGCCCTCGGCGTGGACGGGCAGGGCGGAGCGGTCCCGCGTGAGCAGCGGCTGGTCCATGCGCACCTCCGGGCGGTCGTGGTGCGCCCACTCTCTCAGGACGTGCCGGCGCAGTAGTCGCCGAGGCCCCGCTCGACCAGGGCGAAGGCGCGGCGGGCCCGGTCGAGGGCGCCGGGCAGGACGTCCGCCGGCCTCTCGCCGGCCAGCATCCGGCGCTGGTTGTCGGTCGTCAGGGTCAGCCGGGTGATGAGCAGTTGGGCCGCCGCGAGCTGGGCGGTGAGCTCGTCGTGGGCCGGGTCCTGGGCGATCAGCTCGTCGGTCAGCAGGGCTCTCGCCTGGGCGCCGAAACCGGCTGTGGCGCGCATCGCCAGCGTCGGGGTGCGGTGGATCAGCCGGACCACGTCCACCACGGCCCGGTCGTCGTTCAGGCCGGTGGCCGGGTCGAAGCGTTCGAGCGCCGCGAGGTACTGCTCGCGCAGCGCGACCACCGCCGAGGTGCCCGGGGTGCGTTCGCGCACCACCCGGGCCGACTCGTCGAGGTGCTGCTCCATCGGGCTCATGACCAGGTCTTCCTTGGTGGGGAAGTAGTTGAAGACGGTCATCTTGGAGACCTCGGCGGCGGCCGCGATCTCGGCGACCGAGACCTGGTCGAAGCCCCGCTCGGCGAACAGCCCGACGGCCGTGCGCCAGATCCGGATGGCGGTCTGGATCTTCTTGCGCTCGCGCAGCGGGAGCGCGTCGAGGTCGCGGTCGGGTCCGAGGTCCAAGCCGGTGTGCGTCGCCATGGGGCGACTGTACCAGGACCAAAGATTGACTGGGCAGAACAATTGGCTCGGCCGAAGAATTGACCAGGTACAAAAATACTGTCATGGTGGTGGCCTGCCCGCCGGACCGCACCGGTCCGGGCCGAACTCCGTTGACCCTGGGGGGACTTTCCGATGGCGACCGCCGTACCGACCGCACCCGACCCGGCCTTGATGACCCCGGCCCGGCGCGGCCTGGCCCAGCTGATCTGCCTGGTCACGATCGTGCTGGCCGTGCTCGACATGAACATCGTGTCCGCGGCCACCGTGCCGATCGTCCGCGAACTCGACCCCGTCCACGGCGTCGACCGCCTCCCCTGGCTGGTCAGCGCCTTCGCCCTGGCCGCCACCGCGCTGCTGCCGCTCTACGGCAAGCTCTGCGACGTGTACGGCGCCAAGCGCGTGCTGCTCGGCGCGGTCGGCACCTTCCTGCTCGGCTCGGCGCTCTGCGGGGCGGCCCAGTCGATGGGACAGCTGATCGCCTTCCGGGCCCTCCAGGGCATCGGCGGCGGCGGGCTGATGAGCGTCACCATGGTGGTCATCGCCCATCTCAAGGACCCGGCCGAGCGCGGCAGCGGCAAGGGCGGCGCGATGGGCGGGATCGTCGCGGGCATCGGCATGGCGGTCGGCCCGCTGGTCGGCGCGCTGTTCACCGACCACCTCGGCTGGCGCTGGATCTTCTACATCAACCTGCCGCTCGGCCTGCTCGTCCTGGTCGGCACCGCCCTGGTGATCAAGCTGCCGCCGGCGGCCGGACGTCGCGGTCTGGACTTCCTCGGCGCGACCCTGGTCGCCGCCTTCGCCACCGGGCTGCTGCTGGTCACCGAGTGGGGCGGCAAGGACCACGCCTGGACCTCCCCGGTGATCCTCGGGCTGGGCGCCGCCACCCTGGCCGCACTCGGCCTCTTCCTGTGGCGCCAGGCCACCGCCGCCGAGCCGGTGCTGCCGCTGTCGCTGTTCCGGATCCGCGAGGTGCGGCTCGGCTTCGCGATCCAGGGCCTGGTCGGGATGGGCATGACCGGCTCGATCGTCTACGTGATGCTCTACCTGCAGATCGCCCGCGGCGTCGCCCCGACCTCGGCCAGCCTCTACCTGATCCCGATGGCGGCCGGGATGACGGCGGTCGGGCTGCTGGTCGGCCGGCTGACCGCCCGCGGCCACGCCACGCAGACCTTCCTGGTGGTCGGCGCGGGCTGTGCCGCCCTGGCCCTCGCCCTGCTCGGCCTCAGCGGGCCGACCACCGGGCTGTGGGCGGTGTGCGGCGAACTCGCCCTGTTGGGCTGCGGGCTGGGCCAGCTGATCGGCCAGCTGATCACGGTGGTCCAGGAGGCCGCGCCCCGGCACCAGCTCGGTGTCGCGACCAGCGGGATCCGCTTCTTCCAGAGCCTCGGCAGCGCGCTCGGCGCGGCGCTCTTCGGCACCGTGCTGGCCCGGGTCTTCGCGGCGGGTGAGCCCGGCCGGCCGCTCGGCGCCGTCCGGACGCTCGGCGGCGCGGCCCGCGAGCACGCGCTGCGCAGCTTCACGGACGCCGTCGACGTGGTGTTCCTGTCGGCGGGCGGGATGCTGGCGCTGGTCCTGCTGCTCGCGCTGCGGCTGCGGGGGGCCGCGGCGGGGGCGGAGCGGTCCGGGCAGGAGCCGTCGGTGCTCGCGGCCTGAGGGCGGCCGAGGGCGGCGCCCTGAGAGGGGAGGGACGGTGCGGGGCCCGGTGGACGGGGTGTCCACCGGGCCCCGCCTCGTTCGGTCAGGCCTCGGAGGTCCACTCGGCGGCCAGCAGCGACCAGACCTCCATGTCGTGCCGGACGCCGTTGTGCAGGAAGAACTCGCGCAGCACGCCGTCCAGCTTCATGCCGACCCGCTGGGCGGCGGCCCGGCTGGGGGCGTTGTCCGAGGTGGTCCACCACTCGGCGCGGTGCAGGCCCCGGGTGACGAAGGCGTAGTCGAGCAGGTGCCGGACGGCGGCGGTGACCAGGCCGCGGCCCGCGCCGGCGGGCTCCGTCCACACGCCGATCTCGCAGTTGCCGGACTCGACGCCGAACGCCACGAACATCACGCCGCCGACCAGCGTGCCGTCCAGCCAGATGCCGTAGATCCGGCCGGTGTCGGCGGCCTGCTGGTCGGCGTAGCGCTGCAGGGTGGCGCGGGCGGAGGCGAGGTCGGTGGAGCGGGTGGCCCAGGGGATCCACGGGTCGGTGTGGGCGCGGGCGCGGTCGATGTGGGCCAGGAACTCGGCCGCCTGCCACGGCTCCAGCGGGCGCAGCTCGGCGTTCTCGGCAAGCGGTACGGCAAACATGGGCGGGCCTTTCGGGGGATGCGCGGTGCTCGCTGGGAACCATACATAACAAACGTTTGGTATGTACGATGGCCGCCATGACGCCCGCCCGTGGAGACCATGACGCCCGCCGCCTGGAAGTGTCCGAGGGCGTGTGGCGGGTGCTGTCCAGCCGCGGCTTCGAGGGGCTGACCCTGCGCGCGGTGGCCGCCGAACTGGGGGCCTCCACCGGTTTGCTGACGCACTACTTCCCCAGCAAGCGGGCCCTGCTGAGCCACGCGCTGGAGGAGCTCGACCGGCGCTCCGGCTCCCGCCCCCGGCGCGCCGCCCCCGCCGACGGCACCCCGGTGCCACCCGCCGGGCTGGCCCGGCTGCGGGCCGCGCTGCTCGACATCCTGCCGCTGGACGGGGCGGCGGCGGCCGACAACCGGATCTGGGTCGGCTCCTGGGACGTCGCCCTCGCCGATCCCGAGCTCGCGGCCGCGCACGCGGGCCGCTACGCCCGCTCGCGCGAGGACCTCACGGCGCACGTCGCGGACGCCCAGCGGCTCGGGGAGCTCCCGGCCGGCGCTGACGCCGCCGCGCTCGCGGCCGGCGCGCAGGCCTTCGTGCTCGGCCTGGTGGTGCAGGCGCTGTTCGCCCCGGCGGAGTTCCCGTCCGAGCGCCAGGCCGCTCTGCTGGACGGCTATCTGGCCGGGCTCGCGGCCGCCGACTGAGCCGCCGGCCGGGTTGCCGGGTGGGCCGCGGGTCGGGTCATCGGCCCGTGCCGCCGTTCGGGTCGTCGGCGGGCCGTCTGGGGGCAATTGTCCCGGGGGCGTGATTCGCCCGGGATTTCGGCTGCGTCCATGACACGCATCGTCACGGGTTATGCGCGGTGGGTACACGGAATCAGGCGGCCGGTGTACGGGATTTCCGGGCGGTCTGCGGCGGCCGGGCAATGCGACCGCAGGCCTGGCGGCCTGGCGGCCTGCGGGAATGGCAGGGTGGTGCCCCCAGCAGGATTCGAACCTGCGACCTACCGCTTAGAAGGCGGGTGCTCTATCCGCTGAGCTATGGGGGCGGGACGGGCTGCGCCCGGGTGGGCGTGACCGTGGCCGGGTTCGGGCGACGAGCGCCGAGGGCGCGCGTGTCCGGCCCCGTACCTGAGGGTGGGGGTGGGGGTTGGTGGGCCCTCGCCCTGTCGGGGACAGGATAAGGGTGCCCAGTTCCTCGGCCGGGTTCGACGACACCGCCGTTGGTGTGTCGGTTCGGTGGAGCGGTCCGATAATCGCAGGTGAACGCCGTGAGTGCAGCGGTCTGGCAGTGTTCCGCGCCGGACGTTGTGCAGTCGTTACGGGGCTGCCGCCCCACCCGTTATGGATTCGGCACGGAGAATGTGCCGCCATCGGTGCGGGAGGGGGGCCGTATTCGGGTTCCTTCGGTCGGATGACGTGCGCGGACGGTCGGCTCCGGGCGTTCCGGGGCGTGCCGGTGGGGGTCGGCGAGCAGCCCGTTTGTTGTCATGGCCGCGATGAGATGGGCGTGAAGGGCGGCTGAAAGGCCGAAATTCACCCCTGCGAGTGACCCCTGTTTTCCACAGCGTCGAGTTATCCACAGGATTTCGGAACTCCCTGGCGGGGATTTCCCGTGAAGCGCACTCTCAACGCGCACCGGTCGATTCCGTACGGTGCATCGGCGAGAACGGAGAGTGCGCTGTGAGCGAGACGCATGTGACGGTCGTCGGCAATGTCGCGACGGAGGTGAGCTACGGCGAAACGGGGGGAGGGGTGCCGATGGCCAACTTCCGGCTCGGCTGCACCGAGCGCCGGTACGACCGGCAGCGCGAGTGCTGGGTGGACGGCGAGACGCAGTGGCTGACGGTGACGGCCTGGCGGGCGCTGGCGGTGAACCTGATCGGCTCGCTCGCCAAGGGTGATCCGGTGCTGGTGAGCGGTCGGCTGCGGGTGCGGGAGTGGGTCGACGGAGAGGTGAAGCGCACCAAGGTCGAGATCGACGCCCGATCGGTCGGACACGACCTCACTCGCGGTACCTCGGCGTTCCGTTGGGCGGCGGGGGTGCGCGGGCAGCCGCCGGGCACGGCGGGGCCGGCCGGGGCGCAGGCCGGAGGGGAGCTGGTGCCGGGGTGGATCGCGGACGCGCTGGAGGCGCGGAAGGCCTCGGCGGTGGCCTCGGCGCAGGCGGCCGCGGCCGCGGGGGAGCGGAGCCGGGTGGCCGAGGGGGAGCCGGAAGGTGACGAGCAGGCTGCGCTGATCTGACTGGTTGATGACCTTAACTGTCGACAAATATGTTGATCGAGACCGTTGTTGCGCCCGCACGCGCAATCTCGTCCGGATAACGAAAAGTGGCGAGGAGATTCTGGCTGATCGTCAGCTTGTGTGGGAACTGAGGGGGTTGATAACGATCCAGATACGGAATCGTCCTGATTTCGCATGGGGGTTTCGGGACCTGCGGGGCTCAATAGGATTCGTCTGGTTCATACCCCGCAGCGGCGCCACAGGGAGCGCCCGCGGCACGGCAAGTCGGCGGGCTGCCCATCGGCGCGGCCCGGCCCGGAGGGATCCCAGATGTTCCAGAGGCAGGTGCGGAATCTCCCCCGCATAACCACTGTCATGCTCACGACCAGCCTGGCGCTGGGCGGGGGCCTGTTCGCGGCCGGTGCGGCGGCTGCGGCCGGCACCCCGGGTTCGGGCGTCACCGCGGTCGTCCAGCCGACGATGATCAGCGAGAAGATCGATGTCGAGGGCGAGGGCACGGTCGACGGCGGTCTGTTCACCCTCAAGACCGCCGACGGCGAGCTGCAGACCTACTGCATCGACTTCGGCTTCCCGGTCAACATCAGCAAGAAGATCGAGTACCAGGAGTCCGACTGGAAGTCGAGCTCCCTCGGTCGCAAGGAGAAGGCGCAGGACGCCGCCAAGATCCGCTGGATCCTGGAGAACTCCTACCCGCAGGTCAAGGACCTGACGACGCTCGGCAAGACCGTCGGCGTCGACGGCCTGACCGCCGAGGACGCCGCCGCCGGTACCCAGGCCGCGATCTGGAAGTACTCGGACGGCAAGAACGCGACCCCGCGCAACGCCAAGGCCAAGAAGCTGCGCGACTACCTGCTCAGCGACGCCAACAAGGGCATCGCCGCCGAGCCCAAGCCCTCGCTGGCCCTCAACCCGGACTCCGTCTCCGGCAAGTCCGGCGGCAAGATCGGCCCGTTCACCCTCAGCTCCAGCGCCAGCGAGGTGAAGCTCGCCGTCTCCGGCGACGCCGCCGACAAGGTCAAGCTGCTGGACAAGGACGGCAAGCCGGTCGGTGCCACCGTCGCCGGCCCGATCGCCAACACCCAGCTCTTCCTCGACGTGCCGGCCGGCACCCCGGACGGCGCGGCCGCCCTCAACGCCACCGCCGACACCGTCGTGCCCAGCGGCCGCGTCTTCCTCAGCAAGGGCTACACCGCCGAGGACCACAGCCAGACCATGATCCTGGCCGGCTCCAGCAAGCTCAGCGTCGCCGCCGCCGCCAAGGCCACCTGGAAGCAGGGCAAGGGCGCGCTGGTCGACAGCACCGCCCAGGTCGAGTGCGAGAGCAACGGCGTGCGCGTCGCCGTCACCAACGGCGGTGACGAGGCCGCCACCGTCACGGTCAAGCCGGGCAAGCAGCTGACCGTCCAGCCGGGCAAGACCGAGAGCCTGGTCGTCCCGGTCGCCGAGAAGGCCGCCTACGACATCACCGTCACCGGCCCGAACGGCTACACCAAGGAGTTCAAGGGCGTCCTCGACTGCAAGCCGGTCAGCGCCGTGACCCCGTCCTCCGGCCCGTCGACCCCGGCCGCGAGCGGCACCCCGAGCCCGGCCGCCCCGGCCGGCACCCCGTCGGCGGGCACCCCGTCGGCCGGTGCCAGCACCGCCGCCGCGGCGCACCCGACCCCGGCCGCCAGCAGCTCGGCCCCGGGCACCGGTGGCCTGGCCCAGACCGGTGCCAGCGACTCGACCCCGATCCTCGCCGGCGTCGCCGGTGCCCTGGTCCTGGCCGGTGGCGCCGCGGTCTTCGTCCTGCGCCGCCGTGGCCGCCACGGTCGCACCACCGCCTGAACCGCCCCGTCGGCCCGGAGGCGCTGACCTCCTGAGGCCCTGAGGCGACACCCGGCCCGGCTCCCCGCACCCGTTGCGGGGGGCCGGGCCCGCGCCTTTCGGCGGCGAGCTGCGGATACCCCTGTGGGGCACCCCGGGCGTTCGGGGCTCCCGGCCGGGTGCGGCACAATGGAAGGCTGCAAGCCGAATACTCCCGACGACGCCGGAGCGATCTCACGTGGCGGAATACATCTACACGATGCGCAAGGTGCGCAAGGCGCACGGAGACAAGGTCATCCTTGACGACGTGACGCTCAGCTTCCTCCCCGGGGCGAAGATCGGCGTCGTGGGCCCCAACGGCGCGGGCAAGTCCACCGTGCTGAAGATGATGGCCGGCTTGGAGCACCCCTCCAACGGCGACGCCTTCCTCTCGCCCGGTTTCACCGTCGGCATGCTGCTCCAGGAGCCGCCGCTCGACGAGTCCAAGACCGTCCTGGAGAACGTCGAGGACGGCGTCAAGGAGATCAAGGGGAAGCTCAACCGCTTCAACGAGATCGCCGAACTGATGGCGACCGACTACTCGGACGCGCTGCTCGACGAGATGGGCAAGCTCCAGGAGGACCTGGACCACGCCAACGCGTGGGACCTGGAGGCCCAGCTGGAGCAGGCCATGGACGCGCTGGGCTGCCCGCCCGGCGACTGGGCCGTCACCAAGCTCTCCGGTGGCGAGAAGCGCCGCGTCGCGCTCTGCAAGCTGCTGCTGGAGGCCCCCGACCTGCTGCTGCTCGACGAGCCCACCAACCACCTGGACGCCGAGTCGGTGAACTGGCTGGAGCAGCACCTGGCCAAGTACGCCGGCACCGTCGTCGCCGTCACCCACGACCGGTACTTCCTGGACAACGTGGCCGGCTGGATCCTGGAGCTCGACCGCGGCCGCGCGATCGGCTACGAGGGCAACTACTCCACCTACCTGGAGAGCAAGCAGTCCCGGCTCAAGGTCGAGGGCCAGAAGGACGCCAAGCGCGCCAAGCGGCTCAAGGAGGAGCTGGACTGGGTCCGCTCCAACGCCAAGGGCCGCCAGGCGAAGTCCAAGGCCCGTCTCGCCCGCTACGAGGAGATGGCGGCCGAGGCCGACAAGATGCGGAAGCTGGACTTCGAGGAGATCCAGATCCCGCCGGGCCCGCGTCTGGGCAGCGTCGTCATCGAGGTGGAGAACCTCTCCAAGGCCTTCGGCGAGAAGATCCTGATCGACGACCTCAGCTTCACCCTGCCGCGCAACGGCATCGTCGGCATCATCGGCCCCAACGGCGCCGGCAAGACCACGCTGTTCAAGATGCTCCAGGACCTGGAGACTCCGGACTCCGGCAAGGTCAAGGTCGGCGATACCGTCAAGATCAGCTACGTCGACCAGACCCGCTCCAACATCGACCCGAAGAAGACCCTCTGGGAGGTCGTCTCCGACGGTCTGGACTGGATCAACGTCGGCCAGGTCGAGATGCCGTCCCGCGCCTACGTGTCGGCCTTCGGCTTCAAGGGCCCGGACCAGCAGAAGCCGGCCGGCGTGCTGTCCGGTGGTGAGCGCAACCGCCTGAACCTGGCGCTCACCCTCAAGCAGGGCGGCAACCTGCTGCTCCTCGACGAGCCCACCAACGACCTCGACGTCGAGACGCTCTCCTCGCTGGAGAACGCCCTGCTGGAGTTCCCCGGCTGCGCCGTGGTCATCTCCCACGACCGCTGGTTCCTGGACCGGGTGGCCACCCACATCCTCGCCTACGAGGGCGAGAGCAAGTGGTTCTGGTTCGAGGGCAACTTCGAGTCGTACGAGAAGAACAAGATCGAGCGGCTCGGCGCCGACGCCGCCCGCCCGCACCGGGCCACGTACAAGAAGCTGACCCGCGGCTGACACCCAGCCGTCACGGCGGCCCGGCAGACTTGCCCTCCGGGGCGGCCTGCCGGGGCCGCGGGCCCGCCGCCACCGCACGGCGGCGGGCGATCGGATGTCGAGGAGAACACCTGTGGCCCGCCACATCTACGCCTGCCCGCTGCGCTGGTCCGACATGGACGCCTTCGGACACGTCAACAACGTGGTCTTCCTGCGCTACCTGGAGGAGGCCCGGATCGACTTCATGTTCACCCAGGCCGCCGAGGCCGGCGCCGGGGAGTTCGCGGGCGGCTCGGTGGTGGCCCGCCACGAGATCGACTACAAGCTTCCGCTGGTGCACCGGCCGGAGCCGGTCACCATCGAGACCCGGGTGACCCGCATCGGCGGCGCCTCGCTGACCGTGTCCTACGAGATCAAGGACGTCGCCGAGGACGGCACCGAGACGGTGTACGTCCGGGCGTCCACCGTGGTCGTCCCCTACGACCTGGCCGAGGGCCGGCCGCGCCGGATCTCGCCCGTGGAGCGGGAGTTCCTGTCCCGGTTCATGGACGAGGAGCCCGCCGTAGTCGCCGCCTGAGCGCCCACCTCCGACGATTCGAGCTGACCCGCGTTGACCATCACCGCCCGTCTCGCCCTCACCGACGCCGGGGAGGCCGCCGACCTCTCCGCCTTCCTGCTGCGCCTGCTGCGCTTCGACCGGGCGGCGGCCGTCCGGTTGCAGGCGGTGGCCCCGGCCGAGGACGACGGCGTGCTGGCGGTCTTCGGGCGGCTGCCGCTGGGCGGTTCGGGCGCGCTGGCGATCCGCACCGCCCGGCTGACCGGGCTGGGCGAGCCGGTCGATCTGACGGTCTCGGCGGGCCAACTGCTGGACGGGGTGGACGGCGAGGCGGGCACCCTCGCGCTGCCCGCCCCGGTGACCGGCCCTGCCTGGGCCGGGCTGCTGCCGCCGCGCACCGGCTGGCGGCCGGTCGGGGCGCCGCCGGCGGCCGAGGTGTACCCCGAACTGATGGCCGGTGTACGGGAGTTCCGCGCGCGCAGCGAGGCCGTCCCGGAGCACCACCGCAGCCGCGCGGTGCTGGACGCGCTGGCCGACGAGATCTGGTCCCGCCCGGTCGCCGCGCTGCCGGAGCTGCCGCTGCGGGCGGTGCACGCGGCGTACGTGATCGGCTTCCTGAAGCCCGGTGCCCCGCTCACCGTGCACCGGGTGGGCGGCTGGCTGCGGCTGAGCGCCCCGGCCGGCTCGGTGGCGGTCCGGACCGTGGCCGCGCCCGGCGCGGGCCTGGGGCTCAGCCCGCTCCGGTAGGACCCGCCCGGGTGGCCGGACCGGCCCTGGTCAGCCCGGGGTGTTGATCATCGATGCGGCGGCGTAGGTGAGGTAGTCCCAGAGCTGCTGCTCGGCCCCGGCCGGCAGGGCCAGCTCGTCCACCGCCGCCCGCATGTGCTTCAGCCAGGCGTCGTGCGCGGCGCGGTCGACCTTGAACGGCACGTGCCGCATCCGCAGCCGGGGGTGGCCGCGCTGCTCGCCGTAGGTCCGCGGGCCGCCCCAGTACTGCATCAGGAACAGGGCCAGCCGCTCCTCGGCCGGGCCGAGATCCTCCTCGGGGTACATCGGCCGGAGCAACTCGTCCTCGGCGACGCCCTGGTAGAACCGGTGGACCAGTCGCCGGAACGTCGGCTCCCCGCCGACCTGGTCGAAGAAGGTCTCCTCGCTGAACGTGCCTCGCCGGATCTCTGTCACCCGACCATGGTCGCAGACGCCGACGGGGCCGTACACCGGGATCAGAGGCGTACGACCCCGCAGGGCTCAGGCGACCGGGGAGGCGGTTACGCGTCCTCCCACTTGAACAGCTTCCAGGCGATGCCGGTCAGGACGGCCGCGAAGAGCAGCAGTCCGCCCATGGTGGGCAGGGCGTCCATGACACCGCCGCCGCGGGTCAGCACCGACTGGGAGGCCTGCACCAGGTACCGCAGCGGCATGACCTCGGAGACGGTCTTCAGCCAGCCCGGTGCGCCGTCCATCGGGAAGAACGCGCCGGACAGGAAGGACATCGGCAGCACGATGATCTGCGAGATGCCGTTGGCCGCCTCCTCGGTCTTGGCGACCGAACCGGCCAGCAGGCCGATCGACATGAAGGCGAGCGTCGCGCAGGCCACCAGCGGGATGACCAGCCACCAGTTGCCGGTGAGCTTGAGTCCGAAGAAGTTCGTGGCGACCACCAGGAAGACGGTGGTCTGGAGCAGGGCGGTCAGCAGCGAGACCAGGATCCTGGAGCTGACGACCGTGCCCGCGCTCACCGGGGCCAGCCGCAGCCGGCGCAGCACCTTGGACTTGCGCCACCCGACCAGGGTCAGTGCGGCGCCGAACACCGCGCCGGTGGCGACGGCCCAGCCGAGCAGGCCGGGGGTGAGGAACTGGATCGACTTGAGCGACTTGTCCTCGACCTGCTGGGCGTCCAGCACGTAGGCCGGCGGTTGGCCGGTGGCCTTCTGGTTGGCGCTCTGGACCACCGAGCCGAGGACGCCCTGGACGGCGCCGGCGCGGACCGTGTCGGCGGCGCTGAACCGCAGCTCGACCTCGCCGTCCGGGCCCTGCTTGATCATCGCGTCGTAGTCGCCCTTGCGGACCTTCTCCAGCGTGGCGGCCTCGTCGTCGGTGCGGGTGATGGTGAGGACCTGGTCCAGCCCGGCCCGGTCGCCGCCCTGCATCGAGTCGAACAGCTTCACCGCGCCGACCTGCGCCACCTTGGCGTGCGGGCTGCTGGACCCCTTGCCCAGGCTGCCGAAGAACACCAGGAACACCAGCGGGAAGAGCAGGATGAAGAAGGTCGCGGTGCGGTCGCGCTTCATGCCGAGCAGCATCGCGCGGGACAGGCTCCAGAACGCGCTGACCCGCTCCCGCTCGGCGCTCGCGCCGCCGCCCGATCCGCCGCGCTGGGCGGGGACCTTCGGTTCGGTGGAGGTGCTGGCGGTCATGCGCGGTACTCCCGTCCGGTCAGCTGGAGGAAGACGTCCTCCAGGGTGGCGCCGCGCACTTCGAGGCCGCGCAGCGCGTTCTGCTCGGCCAGGACGCTCAGGACCGGGGCCGGGAGGCGGGTGGAGACGGAGAGCGAGACGCTGTCGTCCTCCAGGGTGGCGATGTCGGCGCCGGCCGCGGTGAGCAGGTCGCGGGCGCGCTCGACGGTCAGCTGGCCGGACGCGACGCTGATCCGGACGGTGTCGTCGATCTCGCGGATCAACGTCGCCGGGGCACCGGTGTGCAGGATCTTCCCGTGGTCCATGATCGAGACCCGGTCGCAGAGCACCTCGGCCTCGTCCAGGTAGTGGGTGGTCAGGACGACCGTGCGGCCCTCGTTGTTGATGTCCCGCAGGAGGTCCCAGAGGTTGCGCCTGGCCTGCGGGTCGAGGCCGGTGGTGGGCTCGTCCAGGAAGACGATCTCCGGGTCGTGGGCCAGCGCGCAGGCGATCGACAGGCGCTGCGCCTGGCCGCCCGACATCTGGTCGGTCATCACCTCGGCCTTGTCGGTCAGGCCGACCCGCTCCAGCATCGCGTCGGCGCGCTTGGGGCCGACCCCGTAGAAGGACGCGAACGTGCGGATGGTCTCCCGGGCCGTCAGTTTCCGGAAGAACGCGGAGGCCTGGAACTGCACGCCGATGCGCGGCAGCAGTTTCGGATTGCGCGGCCAGGGAGCCATCCCCAGCAGCTCGACCCGGCCTTCGTCCGGCTTGCGGACGCCTTCCAGGATCTCCATCGTGGTGGTCTTCCCGGCGCCGTTGGGGCCCAGGATCCCGTAAAACTCGCCGGCTTCGACGGTGAGTGACACCCCGTCGACAGCCTGCACATCCCCGTACCGCTGACGGATGCCGTCGGCGGATATAGCTGCAGTCATGTGCCCTGAGCCTAGGGCTTCCGGAGTCCCTTGTGCACATCGGAGATGGCGAATTTGCGGATACTTTGAGGATTCGGGAACAAAATGGGCCGGGCGGAAAGTTGAATTCCGCCCGGCCCGGCCGGAGTTCGTGCTGACGATCCTTCAGGCGCGGTGCATGGTGATCGTCGTCCAGGCCCCGATGTGGATCCGGTCGCCGTCGTTCAGCGGTACGGCGGTGTGCGGGGCGATCGGCTCCGCGCCGCCGTTGACGGTGGTGCCGTTGGTCGAGTCCTGGTCCACCAGCACCCAGCTGCCGTCGGCCTGTTCGGCGAGCAGCGCGTGCTGGTGCGAGGCGCCCGGATCCTCCGGCGGCACCGACAGGTCGATCTCCGGCACGGTGCCGCGGTGCTGGCTGCGCCGCCCGATCCGCAGCTGGCCGCGACCGGTCAGCGGGACCCGCCGCTCGGGGCAGTACGGCGGGAAGAACAGGCCGGCCGCCTCGGGGCCGCTGCGGGCCATCATCTCGGTGAAGTAGTCGCGGTCGGCCGAGACCACCGCGATCCAGTTGGCCCGGAGCGGCTCCGCGGGGGCGGCCCCCGGCTGGGGCTGCGGCGGGGCGAGGTGGAACGAGGTGCCGAAGTCGCCGCCGCGGTTGTTCGGGCCGGGCGGCTCGGCGTACACCGGGCCGGAGTCCTCCCGGACGGGGGCCTCGGGGAACGCGCCCTCCGGCGGAGGGTAGCCGTAGGTGTGCGCGGGCGCGGGGGCCTGCTGCTGGTGCGCCTGGTGCTGTGCCTGTGCCTGTGCCTGGGCATGCTGCGGCTGCTGGTGCTGCGCCTGCTGCGGGACGGGCGGTTGGGCGTGCGGCGGCTGGGCGTACGGGGGCTGGGCGGCCGGCTGCGGGGCGCCGCCGTACGCCGCCGGGATGTTCAACGGCGGCGGCTGGGTGTGGCCGCCGGGCGCCGGGACGCCGACGGGCGGCGGCTGGCGGCGCGAGGGCGTGGAGAGCTCGTAGTCGTACCCGCACTCCTCGCAGAACCGCCCGGTCTGCGGGCTGCGGCAGATCGGGCAGACCGCCAGGCCCTCGGTGAGGTCCGGGAAGCCCTGGGCCGGGGGCGGCGGCATCGCGCCGGGCGGCGGGACGGCTCCCGGTGGCGGGAAGGCCCCCGGCGGCATCGGCGGAGGCGGCAGCGGTGCGCCGTAGGGTGCACCACCGTGCTCCGCGTGCCCGGCGGGTGCCCCGGGCGCGGGGTGGCCCCCGTGCGCCCCCGGATGGGCTCCGTGGGCTCCGGGATGGGCCCCGGGATGGGCTCCAGGGTGGGCCCCGGGCGGCGTCGGGGCCGGCGGAGTCATCGGGAAGCCGCAGAAGTCGCACCAGTCCTCGGCCTGCGACTCATGGCCCCTCGGGCAGATCGGCATCAGTTCCCCCTCACTTCGAGCCGGCTTGGGGCGGCGTCGCACCGGGCCGTCGGCCCGGTCACGTCTTCAGCGGTCACTTCTTCACACGTACCGTCTTGGTCGACCGGGTCTCAAGGGTCATCGAGTCGGCCTCGCTCACGTTCTTACGGAACCGAACCGTACCCTCCTTGGGGTCGACCACGTCCACCACCTTCTGCAGCAGTTTGTACGTGCCCTCGTTCCCGGTCGCGTGCGCGATCCGGACGGCGGCGCCCAGCTTGGCGGTGGCGGCGTCGACGTCCCCGGCCCGGTGGGCCTCCAGACCCTCCTGGATGGAGGAGGCCAGCTCGGCCTGCCCGGTGTAGTGGGCGACCTGCGGGCTGATCCGGGTGGAGGAGGCCAGGTCGTCCGTCCAGACCGCCTTGACCAGACCCTGGGACAGCACCTCGGGGGTGCCGCCGCCGACCTGCGGGGGTAGCACCAGGCTGATCCGGGCGGCGAGCATCTCGTTGCCGATCGAGGCGGCCGGGACCTCGACGCAGACGTGGTAGTCCCGGCTCTCGTCGCCCCAGGAGCCGGTGGGGTAGTCGCCGGCCCGGGGGCCGGCCTCGGCGCGCCGGTCGGTCAGGTCCTCGACCGCGGGGGCGACCTGCTTGACGAACTTGACCGCGGCGTTGGCCGGGGTCCAGATCCGCAGTGCGACGTCGGCGACCTGCTTGCCCATGGCGCCGGCCATCATCGAGCGGAAGTCCTCGGCCAGGCCGGAGGGTTCGGCGACGATGTCGACGGTGCCGAGCAGCGCCGAGGAGATCTTGCGCAGCTCGTCGATCTTCCAGTCGGTGCCGACGCCGCGGCAGTCGGCGGTGAAGTGGCCGGTGACCCGCTCGATGGCGCGCTCCAGGTCGGCCGCCGACTCGTGCTCGTTGTTGCCGTCGGTGAGCAGGACGGCGTGTCGGATGGCGATGTCGCGGCGGGTCAGGAAGAGCTTGTCGGCCTTGGCCAGCCAGGTGCCCATCGCGGTGCCGCCGGCGGCGGTGAGGCGGCGCAGGGCCTCCTTGGCGTGGCCGCGGGTGGTGGCGGAGGCGGTCGCGAGGGTGCCGTCGCCGGGGTAGATCTCGCGGGCCTCGTGGGTGCCGGCGACCACGGCGAAGGCGGTGCCGTCGCGCAGCGCGTCGATGGCGGCGGCGGTGGCCTCGCGGGCGCCGTTGATCTTGGTCTTGGGGTAGTCCATCGAGCCCGAGCAGTCCACCAGGATCACCACGGCCGCGGCGGCGTCGGCGCCCTGCGGGCCCGCGTCGGTGATGCCGAGCGGGCGCCCGCCGGAGGTGCCGCCGCCGGTCGCGGTGACGGTGACGATGGCGTTGACCTCGCGGGCGCCGTCGGCAAGGAACTCGTTCTGGAAGATCTCCACGTCGAACCTGGGCAGGTTCGGCTTCGCCAGTGTTGCCATGGGCCGGTGGCTCCCGTCGGAAGGGTGGTCGGTAGGGATCGGTCGGTGGGGGCCGGCCGCGCGGGCGCGGGCCGGCGGACCGGGCTGCCGCCCGGTGCGGCGCCGGGCGGGGCGGCGTCCGGTCAGGCCGTCGGCGGGTGCGGCGGCTGCGGGGGGACGGTCGGTGCGGCGGGCAGCGCGGGGGGTGCGGGCGGCGCGGGGGGTGCCGGCGGGGCGGGCGGGGGTGCGGCCGGGGGCAGCGGGGCGGCGGGGGAGCCGATCACCGGGAGGTCCGGCAGGGTCGGCTCGTAGTCCTCGTCCTCCTCGACGCCCGTGCCCGCTGCGCCCGTGCCCGCTGCGCCCGTGCCCGCGACGCCCGTGCCCGCGCGAGTGCCCGGCAGGGTGATCACCGGCAGGTCGAGCGCGGTGGCGGTGCGGGCGTCCTCCTCCTCGGCGCCGGCGGCCGGCGGGTCGATCGGCAGGACGGCGACGGTGATGTTGTCGTGGCCGCCGGCGGCGACCGCGAACTTCACCAGGGTCTGCGCCGCCGCGAGCGGCTCGGTGCGGGCGTCCGGGCGGACGAAGTACGCCAGGTCGGTGGCCGCCTCGGCGTAGTTCCACAGCCCGTCGGTGCAGATCAACAGCACCCCGGGGACGTGCGGCGTGAAGTCGAGGGTGTGCGGGACGACCTCCTCGGCGTCGGCGCCGAGCCACCCGGTGATCGCGTGGGCGCGCGGGTCGGCGTACGCCTCGGCCTCGCCCATCAGCCCGGCCTCGACCATCCGGGCCGCCCAGGAGTCGTCCTGGGTGAGCCGGAACGGCTCGGCGCCGGCGCGGTCGTCCGGGATCCAGTAGGCCCGGGTGTCGCCGACCCAGCCGATGGTGATCCGGCCGCCGGACGCTATCGCACTGACGAAGGTGCAGGCGGGGGCGTTGACGTCGGGCCGGGTGGGCCCGGGGCCCTCCTGGGCGAGGTCGGCGACGGCCTGGGCGGCGTCGGCGACGGCCTGGCGCATCGCGGCGGTGGGTTCGCGGCCGGCCTCCAGGGCGGTCAGCAGCGATTCGGAGGCGGCGTCGACGGCGGTCTCGGAGGCCTGGTCCGGGCGGTCGGAGGAGGAGACGCCGTCGCACACCACGGCGACCACGACCGGCTCGCCGCCGGGCAGCGAGGTGGCGGCGACGGTGAAGGAGTCCTCGTTGCGGTGGTGGCGCACGCCGCGGTCGCTGACCCCGGCGACGCCCGCGAGGGACTTCTCCATGTGGTCGCGCGGGCGCGGCTGGGCGCCGCCGCAGGCCTCGCAGTAGCCGTCGGAGGTGACCTGCGGCAGCCCGCAGTGCGCGCAGAGCGGCCCGTGCTGCGACGGGGTGGCCTCGCTCTGGGTGGCGGTCCAGCTCGCGGGCATCGCGCCCGGGGCGGGCCGGCCGTTCCGGCCGGCCCCGCAGGCGCCGCAGAAGGCGTCCTCCGGGTCCATCGGCTCGGAACAGCTCGGGCACACGGTCTGCTGCGGCATCGGCTACACCCACGTCCTGGGACGGGCGCGGTTGGCCCGTTCCACCATCTCGATCCTGGTCTCGGCCCGGTCGGCCAACCGGGCGAGTACCCGGTAGGACTGTTCCAGGGCGAAGCGCAGTTCCCGTTCCACCGTGGGTCGTCCCAGCACCGTGGTGCCGCCGCTCCGCTCGGCACCGGGCGAACCGGCGGTGACCCAGACGAGGGCCGCGCCGAGCAGCTCGACGGCCAGTTCCTCGCGGCGACGGTCGTCCAGGCGCAGCGCGGTCAGCTGGTCGGAGCTGGCGCCGAGGTCGGCGGCGAGCGGGTCGGTGGCGGGGCGTTCGCGCAGCCGGGCGCGGACGGCCGCGATCCGGGCGGCGGTGTACTGGTTGGAGGTGGCCGGGACGGACTCCAGGACGCGGACGGCGCCGGGCCGGTCGTCCTCGGCCAGACGGACCCGGGCGAGTCCGAAGGCGGCGCTCAGGTAGGCCGGGTCGGTGGTCCACACCAGCCGGTAGAATTCGGCCGCGTCGCCGCCGTCCTCCAGGAGTTCGGCGCAGATGGCGAGGGCCAGCTTGGGGGCGGCCTCGCCGGGGAAGGCGTCGTAGACCGCGTCGAAGGCCTCGGCGGCGGCGCGCAGTCCGGCCTCGTCGGGCGCGTCCGGGCTGTCCGCGGCGCCGACCAGGGCGACCAGGCCGCGGTACCAGACGACCCGCCAGTCGTCCGGGTGCTCCTGCTCCAAGGCGTCGAGGGCCTCCGCGGCGGCGGTGCGGCGGCCGAGTTCGAGCTGGGCGCGCAGTTCGCGCAGCCGCCGCTCGACGGAGTAGGCGGGGGCGCCGGCCAGGGCGGCGAGCGCCTCCTCGGGGTCGGTGGCGAGCAGGGTGGCGAGGAAGCCGGCGTTGGGGTCGGCGGGGTCGACGCGCGGGACGGGCAGTGCGAGGGCGGCGGCGGCCGGGTCCAGGGCGGCCAGCCTCAGTTGCCCGGACTGCTCCGTGGGCATGACCAACTCGGTGTCCACGACGCGCAGTTCGGGGCCGAACAGGGTGGACATGGCGGGCCGGGGCCGCTCGTCCTGGAGGGCGAGGATCTCGCGCAGCACGCCGGTGAGCTGGTCGGCCATCTCCTCGGCGGAGGAGAACCGGCGGGCCGGGTCCGGGTCGGTGGCGCGCACCAGGAAGCGGTAGTACGACTCGTAGCGGGCGAAGACCTCGACGTCCTCGGGGCCGGGCAGGGTCTCCCGGTAGGTGCTGCTGTAGCCCTGGAAGTCGAAGGTGAGCACCGCGAGGGTGCGGGCCACGGTGTAGAGGTCGGAGGCGGGGGAGGGGCCGTCGGTGGCGATCTCCGGGGCCTGGTAGCCGATGGTGCCGTAGATCGGGCCGTCGTCGTCGAGGCGGCGGACGGCGCCCATGTCGATGATCTTGAGGGCGTCGCCGCTCTGGATCGCGTTGTCGATCTTGAAATCGCAGTAGACCAGGCCCCGGCCGTGCAGGTAGCCGAGCGCCGGCAGCGCCTCCAGCGCGTACGCGATCGCCTGCTCGACGGGCAGCGGCTCGCGCCGGCCGTCGGGGGTGCGGCGGTCGTTGGCGATGTCCTTGAGCGACTTGCCGCCGACGTACTCCATCACGATGTAGCCGTCGGTGGAGCCGGTGCGCAGGTCCGGGTGCTCGGCGAAGTTGATGATCCGGACGATGTTCGGGTGGTCCACCTCGGCCAGGAAGCGCCGCTCGGCGACGGCCGCGGCCAGCGCGTCCTCGTCCCCGGTGTCCAGCAGGCCCTTCAGCACGACCCACTTGTCGTTGACCCGCCGGTCCACCGCCAGGTAGATCCAGCCGAGCCCGCCGTGCGCGAGGCAGCCCACCACCTCGTACTGCCCGCCGACCAGGTCCCCGCGGCGCAGCTTGGGCGTGAACGAGTACGGCGTGCCGCACTGGGTGCAGAAGCCGTCCGGGCGGCCCGGCCGGCCGTTCTTCTCCCGGCCCACCGGGGTCTCGCACTTGGAGCAGAACCGCTTGCGCTCCGGCACCTCCGGGTTCTCCAGCACCGCCTGGGCCGGGTCGGCCGTCTCGACGGTCGGCACGGTCACCAGACCGGCGCCCAGCCGGTTGCGGGTGCCCGCGCTGACGCTGCCGCGGCTGCTGCGCACCGAGACCGAGCGGCTGCTGCCGGTGCGGGTCGAGCGGTGCGAGCGGGAGCGGCCGGACATCGAGCGGGCCGAGCCGGTGCGGGAGGACATCGAGCGGATCGAGCCGCTGCGCGCCGAGTCGGTGGAGACCCGGGCGGAGGGCACGTAGGGCTGGGTGACGCCGGTGTCGCCGCCGGGCGGGGTGAGGCCGCACTCGTCGCAGTAGCCGTCCGCGTCGATGGTGCCGGAGCAGTCCCGGGGGCAGGGCGTGCCGGGGCCCGCGGCGGCCGGGGCTGCCTTGACCGCGGTCGGGGCCACCGCGGCGCCGCCGGTCGGGGCGAGCCCGCACTCGTCGCAGTAGCCGTCCGCGTCGATCCTGCCGCTGCCGGAGCACTCCGGCCTCACGCACGTCTCGCCCATCAACCTCAGCCCCCCTGAACCTGTCCGTCGACCGGCGTCGGGCCGGTCGCCTCCTGTGCGGCCTCGGCCTGCGCCGGCCGCAGCGACTGCTGGAAGCGGGCCACCGCGGCGGCCGCCGCCCGCAGGTCGCAGGGCGCGCTCCACAGCAGCCAGCGCGCCTTCTCGTACCGCTCGATCACTTCCGGGTCCTCGGAGACCCGCAGCCGGGCGGCCATCGCCTTGTAGGCGTCCAGCCGGCCGCGCAGTTCGGCGCGGACGGCCAGCGGCTGGGTCACCTCGGTGAGCGACTGCCGGGCCCGGGCCAGCTCCTTGGCGGCGGCGTCCTCCAGCGTCTCCAGCAGCGGCGCCAGCCGGCCCCACTGCCCGCCCTGGCGCAACTCCAGGGCCGTCACGATCCGTTCACGCAGCGCCGAGGCGGGCCCGGGCACCGCCGGGACGTCGCTGGCGGCTATCTTCGCCAGCACCTCGCCGCGCGCCCGGCGGGCCTCGGCCAGGGTGGCGTCGGCCCGCTGGAGCAGGTCGCCGACGCCCTGCAGGCGCTCCTCGGCGTCGTCGCGCAGCCGCAGCAGGTCCTCCAGCTCCAGCCGGACGCCGTCCAGCGCCCGCCCGGCCCGGTCGAACCGCTCGGTGTCGACCATCCCGGCGGGCGTGGCGAAGGCGCCGCCCTCGGGCACGGTGCCGCGCTGGGCGGGCACCCTGGCCGGGCGCCACAGCGCCAGCGGGTCCTCGCGCACCTCGGTGCGCAGCCCGGTGAGGTCGGCCTCCAGGCCGGTCAGGTCGTCGCCCAGCGGGTGGGCGCCGGCCCGGACGCCGAGCGAGGCGGCCAGGTTCCGCACCCGGTGGAGTTCGGCCAGCAGCAGGTCGATCCGGGCGGGCAGCGCGGACCAGACCGCGTCGGCGGCGCTGACCACCTCCAGCACGGTGGCGTACCAGGAGTTCATCCGGGACATCAGCGCGTCCAGGCTGATCCGCTCGACCAGCCGGGCGGGCGCGCCGAGCAGCTGCGGGCCGTCCGGCAGCGCGCCGCCGGGGACGGTCACGGCGTCGCCGGTGAGCAGTTCGCTCAGCTCGGCGAGTTCGGGCGCGCCGGGCTTGGCCTTGCGGGCCCGGACGGCGCGGGCCGAGGCGAGCGCCTCCGCGTAGCGATCGAACAGCGCCCAGAGCAGCGGCAGGCCCTTCCCGGCGACGGACCAGCGCTCCAGCGTGCGCCCGGCCAGTTCGGCGCCGTCGAGTAGCCGCAGCCCCGGGTGGTCCTGCAGGGCGAGCAGCGCCGACTCGACCGCGTCCCGCTCCGCGCCGAGGCGCGCCAGCGCGCGGTCCACCTCCTCCCGGCTCAGTACCGGGCCAGCCGAAGCCGCCAACGCCGTGTCCTTCCTCCTCGCGTGCGATCCCGACGTGCGATCCCACGACAACCCCCGTGCCCACCACCGGTCTCCCCGTGGTGATCGTCCCGAACCCTAGCCGGTGGCCGTTCGGGCCGGACGGGCGCGGGGCGTCAAGACCGCGTCAACGGCCCGGTGGCGCCCCGCGCCCGTCCGGTCAGTGCGGGACCGGCCAGTAGTGGTCGGCCTCGTTGAGCATGTACGGCTTGAGCCAGTGCTCGTACGACAGGCGCCAGGCGCCGCCGGCGTAGTAGTCGGCCAGCACCTGGTTGACCCGGGCGGTCAGGTCGGGGCTGGTCTTCAGCATGGCGACGCCGATCACCTCGGGCTGCACCTCGCCGTCGACCACCCGCACGGTCTGGTCCTGGGCGGCCTGACTGGCGGCCAGGCCGTCGTCGGTCATGGTGGCGTCGATCTTGCCGAGCTGCATCAGGACCAGGCAGTCCAGGTGGTTCTCCACCGTGACGACCTGGCGGGCGGTGTTCTTGGCCGCCAGCACGGTCGAGGCCGTGGAGCCCTTGGCGGCGCACACCGTCCGGTCCTTGATCGCGTCGTCGATGCCCTTCGCGGTGGAGGCCTTCGGCACCAGCACCCGCTGGCTGATGTTGAAGTACGGCTTGGAGAAGGCCACGTCCTTCATCCGGTCGCAGTTGATGGTCATGGTGCGGACGATCAGGTCGACCCGGCCGCCCTTGATGGCGTCGACCCGGTCGGCGGTCGCCACCGGCTTGAGCACCACCTTGTCGGGGTCGCCGATGACGGCGGCGCCGATCGCCCGGGCGAGGTCGATGTCGAAGCCCTCGATCTGACCGGTGTTCGGGTTGCGGGCGCCCCAGCGGTAGCTGTTCTGGTCCACGCCGATCACCAGGCTGCGCTTGGCCTTGATCGCCTTCACCGCCGGGCCGTCCTGGGTGCTGGGCGGGACGCTCGTGTAGATGTCGCAGGGCTCGGCCTGCTCCTGCTGTTCCTGCTGGACGGCCTGCGGTGCCGTGGCCTGGCGGGCCGCCTGGCCGGTCGCCGGTGCGGCGCCGGAGGGGCCGCCCCCGCCGAGCACGGCCGCGGCGGCCGTCAGCAGTGCCAGCGCCGCGGCCGGCCTGGTCCGTACGGTCCTGTCGCGCATCTGTCCGTTCCCCCCTCTACCGGTACTCGGCCAGTCGTCGGCCCAGGCCGCGCAGCGCCGCGGCCGCGGCCACCAGGCCGAGCACCGCGGCCGCGCCGGCGGCGGCGCGCAGGTCGGTGTCGACGTCCTTCGCGGCGGCCTGGAACCGCTGTTGTTCGACGACGGCGGCCTGTGCGAGCGCCTGGTCGGTGGCGTTGAAGGCGCTGTCGGCGGTGGTGGGGGCGTCGGTGGCCGTCACGGTCGCGTCCAGGGCGCCCTGGTAGTCGGCGGCGTCGATCTCCAGCTTCCGCGCGGCGCCGTGCCGGTCGTACCAGACGCCGTACTGCGCGCGGGCGTCGTCGACGGCCGACCGGGCCTGGGGCGGTGCCAGCCGCAGGGCCTCCGGCAGGGAGCCGGCCTGCCGGTCCGCCGGGGCGTCCTTGGGCGCGTCGCCGGACAGGTGGTCGGTGGCCTTCGTCCACTGGTCCGCGTACTTGCCGGTGGAGCCGCGGGCGACGAAGTTCAGGTTCTCCGCCAGCCGGGCGGTCAGCACGTCCACCCGGGCGGTGTTGAGCGCCCGCAGCGGGGTCGCGCCCTCGCGGTCGCTCTGCTTGAGCGCCGCGCTGGCGGTGAGCCCGGTGACGGTCAGCCAGAGCCCGCCGGCCAGGACGGCAGCGGTGGCGCCGAGCAGGCCCGGGTTGAACACCCGGTTGGTGCGGCGGAACAGCGTCAGCTGCACCCAGAGCAGCGCCCCGAGGGTGATCACCGCCAGGCCGTACGCCGCCCACGGCACGGACTTGGCCGCGGCGTAGTCGTTCGCCAGCTCCCCGTTCTCGGTCGCGGACAGCTCGGCGGCGGCCGGCAGCAGCACGGTCTGCATCTGCTCGGAGGCGTACCGCAGGTAGGCGCCGCCGAGCGGGATGCCCTGCCGGTTGTCCGCCCGGGCGCTCTCCACCAGCCCGGAGTAGACCGGGAGTTGCTGGTTCAGCCGGGTGAGCGAGCCCTGCGCGGGGGAGGTGGCGGTGGTCCGGGCGGCGGCGTCGGCGATCAGCTTGGCGGCCTTCGCGAGGTCCTGCTCGTAGCGGTCCCGGACGCCCTTCGGCTCGGCCCCGGCCAGCAGGAAGCCGGTCGCCGCGGTGGTGTCGGCGTCGGCCAGCGAGCGGTGGATGTCCGCGGCGGCCTGGCTCAGCGGCTGGCTGTACGAGACGACCCGCTCGGCGGCCTGCGCCCTGGTCTCCAACTGCCAGGCGGTCAGCCCGCCGAACGCCACGGTCAGTACCGCGAGCACCGCCCCGGCCAGCCGCAGCCGGCCCGGCGCCGTCCGGGTGGCCCGTGCCAGCCGGCCCCGCAGGCCGCGCGGCGCCGGCCGGGCCGCCGGGGGCCGTGGTGCCGGCACGCCGCCCGGTCCGGGCGCCGGTGCGCCCGGCCCGACCGGCGCGCCCGGCGGACGACTCGGCCGTGCCGGGACTACGGCGCTCGGTGCGCCGCTACCTCCTGGTGTCGCCACCCGCCTCATCCTCCCCTGGGACCGGGCCCGCTGTCCGGGGCCCGGCCGATGCCAGCAGTATGGCCGTGACTCCCCCCGGCCACACCCGACTTGCGCCGATCTTGAGCTTGTCCCGCACGGTTCCCACGTACGTGCCGCGCGGTCGCCGCGCGCTGTTCGAGGCCCGCCGCTCGGATGCGGGGCGGGCGGCGAACCCTCCGACGCCGGTTGCACCCTATGCGGTTCCCCCGACAAGCCGGAACGGAGAGGTCCGATTGTCTCGGGCACCCCTGCCGTGACGGTGCCGCGGTACCGCCGTCGGGCCGTCGCCGCGACGCCGTCGTTCCCGGCCCGGTCGGTGCGCCTCGTACGGCGGGGGCCCTCCGTACGATGGGCCCATGCGCCTGCTTGGAACGATCTCGCCCGACCGCCCGCTGCTCGTCGTCGCCGTGCGCGAGGAGGCCGCCCACCTCGACGACCGGCTGCCCGTCCTGCTCACCGGAATAGGGAAGATCAACGCCACCGCCGCGCTGGCCACCGTCCTCGCCCAGGGCGAGCGGCCGTCCGAGGTGATCAACCTCGGCACCGCCGGTGCGCTGCGCCCCGGCTGGGAGGGCACCCACCACGTCGTCCAGGTCATCCAGCACGACTTCGACACCCCCGCCCTGTACGCGCTCACCGGCCGCAGCTACGGCGCCCCGCTGGTGATCGGCAAGGGCGAGGGGCCGGTGCTGGCCACCGGGGACCTCTTCGTCTCGGACCCGGCGGCCCGCGACCGGCTCGCCGAGCACGCCGACCTGGTCGACATGGAGGGCTACGCCGTCGCCGCCGTCGCGCACCGCGCCGGAGTCCCGGTCCGCCTGGTCAAGCACGTCAGCGACGAGGCCGGCGAGGGCGCGAGCCACAGCTGGCGCGAGTCGGTCGACGAGTGCGCCCGCCACCTCGCCGACTGGGTGACCACCCAGGGTTGGTGACGGACCGTCGGATTGCGGGTGATCGAGGAGACCGGGCGGCACGCCGGGCACGCGGACCTCATCCGCGAGCAGCTGGACGGCGCCGTCGGGCGCTGACCGGCCCCACGGGTGGGAGGGCGGCCGCCCTCCCACCCGCACCGGTCAGCCGCGGAACGCCGAGAGGTCCAGCGCCGCCAGCCGCTCCGGGTCGGTGAGCACGTCGATCGTCGCGATCGCGCCGTCCACCACCGTGAACGCCATGATCGACAGCGCCCGGCCGTTGTCGCCGATCACCACCGCGCCCGCGGCGCCGTTGACCAGCGCCGGGCGGGCGAACGGCGACAGCCCGCCCCACAGCACGGCCTGGCCGGCCACCGTGGCGGCGCCCGCCAGCACCACCGTGTGCCGGGCCCGCACCCCGCCGCCGTCCGAGCGCAGCACCACGTCCGGGTCGAGCACCGCCACCAGCGCGTCCAGGTCGCCGCCGCGGGCGGCCGCGAAGAAGGCGTCCACGGCCGCCCGTTGACGGCCCAGGTCCGGATCGGGCGCCGGCGCCTGCCCCTGCACCCGGCGGCGGGCCCGGCTGGCCAGCTGGCGGGTCGCGGCCGCCGTCCGCTCGATCAGCGGGGCTATCTCGTCGAACGGCACCGCGAACAGGTCGTGCAGCACGAAGGCGACCCGCTCGGCCGGCGACAGCGACTCCATCACCACCATCAGCGCCAGCCCCACCGAGTCCGCGAGCAGCACCTCCTGCTCGGGGTCGACCATGCCCTCGCCGCGCAGCAGCGGGTCCGGGATGCGCGGCGCGCCCGTCTCGTCCGACGGGCCCTCCAGCGGCTCCTCGCGGCGCAGCGCCCGGGCGCGCAGCAGGTTCAGGCAGACCCGCGAGACCACCGTGGTCAGCCAGCCGGCGAGGTTCTGCACGTCGGCGGTGTCGGTGCGGTCGTACCGCAGCCAGGCCTCCTGGACGGCGTCCTCGGCCTCGCTGATCGAGCCGAGCATCCGGTACGCCACGGCCCGCAGCCGAGGCCGGTGCGCCTCGAAGAGCGCCGCCCGCGCAGATTTCTCGTCCACCGTGTCACATTCCTTCGTCGCCGGGGGTCAGAGCAGCAGGAGCCACCAAACAACGCTGCGGCGGGCAGATCAACTCCCCGCCCGGGACGAACCGGAGACGATCGTGACGAACACCCCCGCGACCAGGGACGACGCCGCCACTCGCACCCTGGCCGGTGCCGAACTCGGCCACCGCACCTGGGAGGAGGGTCAGTGAGGGGTGCGGCCGTTACCGATACAAGGATGAAACGCCGGTTACCGGAATCTGCTGATACCGATGAACGGATGAGACTCCCCCCAGACGAGAATCTGACATCCCGCTCCTACGGTGCCGTGCATGCCACAAACACATGGCCGGATCGGCGGCCACCGCAACCGGATCCACAGCCGAGCGCGCACCCAAGTCGTCCTGACGACAGCCGTGTTGGCAGCCGGCCTGGCGCTGGCCGCGCCCGCAGGAGCCGCCGGGGCCGCAGCGCAGGACGGGGCCGCAGCGACGGACGGGGCGGCCACCGCGAGCCGGGTGGTCGTCCATCCGGAGGCGGTCACGGCCGCGCAGCAGCAGACCGTCCTGGACTACTGGACCCCCGAGCGGATGGCCGCCCTGACGACGCCGTCGTCCGGCAATCCGCCCAAGAGTGCCCCCGACGGCGCTCCGTGGACCGGTGCCGACACCCTGAGCAGGACGGTGGGCAGGCTCTTCTTCACCAACCACGGTCAGGACGAGAGCTGCACCGCGACCGTCGTGAACAGCGCCAACCGCAGCACCGTCGTCACGGCGGGGCACTGCGTCAACAGCCCTGACCTCATTGGTGAGAACGACGAGTGGCTGTCGAACGAGATGTTCGTCCCGGGCTACCGCGACGGTCTCGCGCCGTACGGCAAGTTCGTCGCCCGCGCCGGGGTCGCCGACGCCACCTGGCTCCTCAACGACCAGCAGGACGCCCTGAAGTACAACGCGTACGACCAGGCGTTCCTGGTCCTGAACACCAACGCCGCAGGAAAGCGCGTGCAGGACGCCGTCGGCGCCGCACAGCGCATCGGCTTCGACCGGCCGGGCAACGCCTCCGTCCACGAGTTCGGCTATCCGCGCGAGTCCTCGGGCGATCCCACCCGCGCGGGCCTGCCCGAGTACACCGGGGCCAGGCTCGCCCACTGCGTGGGACAGACCCGCGAGTACCCCGGTACCGAGAAGTACCCGGAGCCCCGGGGTCAGTGGGGCGCCCCCTGCGTGATGGGCGGCGGCTCCAGTGGCGGTCCCCGCGTCGCCGACTTCGACCCGTCCTCCGGGATCGGCACGGTGGTGGGTGACAACACCCTGGGTGGCTTCTTCGACTCCTCGGGCCGGGTCTGCGACCGCGGCGACCCCGCCTGCACCCGACACCTGGTCGGCCCGCAGTTCACCTCCGCGATCACGAAGCCGCTGTACAAGGCCGCCGAACGCTCCTGAAGCGTCGGCCGAGCCGTGCTCGAAACGAACCGCACCCAAAGGAGATTGGCGACGATGTCAACCACACCCCGAGCGTTCCCCCGCAAGTTCGCCGCCGCGGGAGTCCTCCTGCTGAGCGCGACCACGGCGGCCGTGCTGCTGCCGAACACGGCCTTCGCCGCGGAACGGGAATCCGTCACCACGCATTCCGGCGCCACGACCGAACAGGAGCGCAGCCGGATCGATGCCTACTGGACTCCCGAACGGATGAAGCTGGCGGGCGCCATGGTCCCCGAGATCACCCCCGTGCCCGAGGACGACAACACGCCTGACGATCCGCAGCCGCTTCCCGCGAACACGCCGGACCCCGGGGCCACGTGGACGCACGGCGGAGCGGTGAACAAGAGCGTCGGCCGGCTCTTCTTCACCTTCTCCGACGGCTACGACGGCAGTTGCACCGCAACGGTCGTCGCCAGCGCGAACCGCAGCACCGTCATCACGGCGGCGCACTGTCTGAGGGGCGTCGGAGCCGCCGCCACCGACACGACGTGGAACCACAACCTCTACTTCGTGCCCGGTTACCGCAACGGCACGAAGCCGCTCGGCGGCTTCAGCATCAAGGAGGCGGCCACCTCCTCCCGTTGGGACGCCGATCCGGGCAAGACGACCTCGGACGCTGTCGCCGTCGCCGGCTACGACGCGGGACTCCTCGTGGCGAACCCTTCGGCCGAGGGACGACGGGTCGCGGACGTCACGGGAAGCCAGAAGATCGCGTTCACCAAGCCGGCCAAGGACGAGTTCATCCACACCTTCGGGTACCCGAAGGACCGGCTCAACAACCCCAGCGCCAAGTACGCCGGATCGCGCATGATCCATTGCGCCGGACCGGCCCAGCCCGGCCCCAAGGCCCCCCTGCTGTGGGGTGAGTCCTGCGACATGTCGCACGGGGCGAGCGGCGGCCCCCACCTGGCACAGTTCGACACCCGGACCGGCACCGGCACCGTCGTCGGCGTGACCACCACCAGCGACGATCTCGCGGGCGGCCCGACCAACACGCTCTACGCCACGCGCCTCGGCGACAGCGCCCACCGCCTCTACACCTGGGCGCAGGGTCGCGCGGCCTGACCGTCCGTCAGTCCCGTGCGGCCGGCCACCGGTACATCGGTGGCCGGCCGCACGGGCGGTGGCGATCAGGGGCTGTGCGACCGGGTGATCGGGAGCGGCACGCCGCCGGGTGCGGCATCAATCGCCTGAAGAGGACATCGCTGCGCGGTCGGACTCACTGCGGAGAACACAGAATTCATTGCCCTCAGGGTCCGCGAGGACGGCCCAGCCGGGGCCGTCCGGTTCCCGGCGATCGTCGACGAGGGTGGCCCCGAGCTTCAGCAGTCGCTCGACCTCCTCCTCGCGCGTGGTCTTCGGACGCACGCACAGGTGAAGCCTGTTCTTGATCGTCTTCGGCTCCGGCACCTGGTTGAAGTACAGCAGTGGGCCCTCCGGCAGCACCACCTCGGTTTCCGCTGCACCCGGCTCGGCCTCCGGATGCAGCGGACAACCGAGCACCTCACTCCAGAACCGAGCCAGCTCATAGGCGTTCGCACAGTCGATCGCCACATTCTGCAATACCGAGACCATGCCCGAGAGCCTGCCCGAAGCGCCGCTCGGTCCGCTACCGGATTGCGGCCGGACAGCACCGGCACCCGGTCCGGCGGCCCGCACAGAGCGGTTGCCGCCGCCGGTCGGGTTCGGGCGAGGAGCGGGGTGGCGGCCCTCAGCGCCGCCACCCCGTTGGCTTCTCGGCACCGGGGTAGGGGTTCGTTGAGCCAAACCCCACCTTGGGGTGAAGATTCAGAACGCGGTGGGTGGTTGGAGGACCAGGTCGAGAACGGTGTCCCAGTGCTCGTCGGGGGCGGTGACGATCACGTAACCGTCCTGGCCGGGGAGTTGGGGGACGAGGGCGCTGCGGCAGCCGTGGCTGTGCAGGACCTCGACGGGGACGCGCTCGCCGTTCAGCCGTAACTCTCCGGTGGTCGGCCCGGAGTCGAGCGGGGTCCAGGGTGCGCGTGGGTCGATGCGGTCGGAGTTCGCGAGGAAGTTGGCGAGTTGGCTCTCCGGGGTGGTCACGGACTTGACCCGGTGGCTGTCCGGGACGGGCCGGGAGGTCTGGACGATCGCGACGAACTCGCGATCCAGGTGGTAGTTCAGGTCGAGGTGGCAGAGGTAGCCGTCGCTGGCCATCCGCCCCAGCAGGACGAACCACCCGGGCGGCGCGTCGCGGAGGACGGCGATCCGCTCGCTCCACTCCTCGGCGGTCTCGCGCGGGGTGGGGAGGTGGAAGGTGCGCGGGCGGTTGCTGCGGAACAAGGGATCCCCCAACTGGCCGTCGAATGCCGGACGTTGACCCAGTACATCATCACCCGCGTTCGACGGGCGGTGCCATCGCCCTGGACATGGGGCGTGATCGGCCTGCAGCGTCGGGCCGATCCCGCCCGACGCTGCACTCAGCGCAACGTCGACCTGTCGCGCGATCGACTGTCGGATGCGGGCTACCGGGTGGCGGCTTGCGCGCGGTCGCGGCAGTGGGCCAGGGCGGGCTTGATGCGGGCGTCGGGGGCGGGGGAGGCGGCGAGCAACTCGCCGGCGGTGACCAGGGCGGTCCAGTAGTGGGCCGGGTCGCCGGTGGTGGGGCGGGGCCGGGTGGCGGCGAGGGAGAGGAAGGCGGCGGTCAGGTTCCCGGTGACGAACCAGCGGGCCAGCCCGTGCTGGTGGCCGGCGCGGATGCCGCCCAGGGCGTCGATCGCGGCGAGGAACTGGTCGACGATGGCGAGGTCGCGGTCGTCGAGCGTCTTCGGGACGTCGAACACGCCGAGGGCTTCGAGGAGTTCGCCGGTGTCCGCCTCGGAGCCCGGGCGCGGGTCGGCGAGCAGGGCGTCGAAGCAGTCGTCGAGGCGGAGCTGCGTCTCGGCGGCGGGGATGCCGAGCGCGACGCAGACGGCACGGGCGGCGCGGACGGGTTCGCGGGTGCGGCGGGCGAGGGTGGCGTAGGCGTCGGCCGGGGTCGAACCGGTGTCGAACAGGTGCCGGGCGGTGAGAGCGAGTCGCATGGAGGGCACCTTCAGACGGCGAGGACGGTGAGTGTGGCGACGGGGGAGGGTGCGATCAGCGCCCAGACGAACTTGCCGATGCCGCCGGCGCGGGGGCAGCAACCCCAGCGCTCGGCCAGCTCGTTGACGAGGAAGAGGCCGCGCCCGTGCTCGTCGTTGGGCGCGGGGGAGCGGAGGGACGGGCGGCCGGTGCCCGCGTCGTGGACTTCGAGGCGCAGCCGGTCGCCGATGAGGGCGAAGCGGACCTCGATCAGACGGTCGGCGGGGGCGTCGGTGTGCTGGACGGCGTTGGCGAAGAGTTCGCCGAGGAGGAGTTCGGCGATGTCGGAGTAGCGGTCGCCGGCGGGGAGCGCGGCGAGGTAGGCGCGGAGCAACTGCCGGGCGACGGGGGTGGAGTCCGGGCGGGAGTCGAGGCGGGCCGCGAACGTGCGGGGGCGGTGGGTTTTGAGCATGGTGGAGTACCTCGGGGGGCGGATGGGGGAGTGTGAGAGGCGCATGCAATCACGCTCTGCATGCAAATGATTGCGTTCTGGTGTCAATCATCGGGGCGGCGGAGGTACGGTGACGCCAAATCAGCGTGCGAGACGTGTGGCGCACAACAGGGGGTTAGTGATGGCACGGCGGACGATCAGGCGGGGGACCACGGCGAGCTCCGCGATCATGTTCGGTGAGGAGGTCCGCTACGCGCGCGAGTCGGCGGGCTACACGCAGGAGGAGATGGGCAAGCTCCTGCACCGCGACCGGACGGTGGTCTCGCGGACCGAGGGCGGGAAGCGGAAGCCGTCGATCGAGGAAGTCGAGGAAATCGAGAGGCTGTTGAACACCGGCGACCTGCTGAAGCGGCTGTACGGTCGGGTCGACTGGAGCGCGTCGATCGAGCACCCGGACTGGTTCCAGGAGTACGTGGACCTGGAGGCCATCGTCGTCGGGGTGCGGGTGTACCAGGACGGCGTGATGTATGGCCTGTTGCAGTGCTGGCAGTACGCGCGTGCGCTGTTCGCCACTGGCGATACGGCGGGCAACTCGGAGGAGATTGAGGAGCTGACCAGGGCTCGACTCAGTCGGCAGAGTCGTTTTCTTGCGCCTGACGGGCCGCTCTTGCTGGTCATTCTCGATGAGAGCGCCATCCGCAGGGTCGTGGGCGGGCCAGGCGTGATGAGATGTCAGATGGAGCATCTCCTGCGGGTGGCCCAGCTTCGGAACGTCGTCATTCACGTGATGCCGTTCTCGAATCAGCGGACTCTCATCAACACGGCTATGGTGTTGCTGGAGCTGCCGGACGGCCAGCGCCTGGTGTACTCGGAGAGCCTCGATCGAGGGCATCTGAGCGATGATTCCGCCAACGTGGCCAGGCATCAGCGTCGCTATGATCGGCTCCGTGGCGAATGCCTGTCAGAGTGCGACTCGCTTCGGCTGATCGCCGAGGCGCTGGAGGGTTTCAGAGATGATGAGCAACGAGCTCGCCGCAGCCGCCTGGCGGAAGAGCAGCTACAGCGGCAACAACGGCGGCAACTGCATCGAGGTGGCCCCCGGGTTCCTGCCCGGCGCCGTCCCAGTGCGTGACTCCAAGGATCCGCACGGTCCGGCCCTTGTTTTCCCCGCCGCCGCCTGGGGAGCCTTCATCGCGGCCGTCCGTTCGGGCGACCTCCCCGGATGAGCCAGCGGTAGGCGAGATGGGCCGCGAGGCCCAGCAGGGTCATGACGACCGACGCGACCAGTGCGACCACATCGAGTGCGTTCCGGGTCAGTGAGTTCCAGAAGCCGATGCTCGAAGCAAGGGCGGCGACGTCGGTGTGCTGGGGGTCGTACACCACCGTCACCGTGTCACGGGCCTTGATACTGTCGGTGACATAGGCCAGTCGGGTCTCGACGGATGCCCCCTCGGAAGTCGTGAACCGCACCCGGCAGTTGGCGTTGCCTGCCGGGTTGTCCTGCGGCCCGCTCACTTCGGCACATTCGGTGACGACCGCCGGGGTGTGGACGCCGCGACTGCGGAGAGCCGACGTCACGCCCATGTCGTGCGGTATCAGATAGACCAGGCTGAGGACGAACAGCAGAACCCCCAGGCCGATCATCGCGAGCGACCCGTTCCGCACGGTCCGGCCATGGTCCGGCACGTTCTCCATCGGTCCCCCTGGTATCAGTCGAACTGCCCCGCGTGCTCACGCTAGCCGCACCCGCCGACGCAGGCAGGGCCTCGGAGCGCGGATCGGTCAGTTCCGGTCGTCCGGCGACCCCTCGCGAGCAATTTCGACCACTCTGCGTGTTATGCCGATGCGATACGTAACCGGACGGTTACAGTCGCCCGCAGTGCACGGGTAGTCCCTGTTCGACTCAACAGAGGCGGTAGCAGTCATGGCACAAGAACCCCGTATCGACGTATCGCTCACGGCCCTCAAGGAGGGCCAGTCCGAGCCCACCAAGGCAGAGTTGGCGGAGATCGCCGGCTCCCTCAAGCCCGAGGTCTGGTTCACCACCGCGCTGTCCGGCGAGGCTGGCGGCCGGGACGCCGACGTCGTCTGGGACCTGACCGGCGCGCCGTACAAGGGGCAGACGGCAACCGGGCAGGCGGCGGTCTACTACGCCAACCCGAAGCTCGGCCTGCGGAAGCCCTTCCTCTTCGCGGACGGCTTCAACTACGGCCCCAGCGACCTCCCGGGCCTCTTCTCCTACTTCAACACCGTCGCCGACGGCCGGCCGGGCCTCTTCGACCAACTGCTCGCCAAGGGCTACGACATCGTCCTGATCGGCTTCACCGAGCGCCACACTCACATCCAGGCCAACGCCGAGGTCGCGATCGACGCCATTCGCCGGGCCATCGCCGAGCGCAAGGGCGACGAGCGGCTGACCGTCGGCGGGGTGAGCATGGGCGGCATCATCACCCGCTACGCGCTCGCCAAGCTGGAGTCCGACCCCCAGGGCGACCACCAGGCGGCGACCTACCTCTCCTTCGACTCCCCGCACAACGGCGCCTGGATCCCGCTGATCCTCCAGCAGATGGCGTACTTCTTCGAGGACTACACCCCGGCCGGGCCGGACGGCGTCAAGCAGGCCGAGCTGATCCGCAGCCCTGCTGCTCAGCAGCTGCTCTGGGCGTGGGTCGAGAACGCGAAGTACAAGGGCCCGGTGGCCACCGCCAGCGACCTGCGCAAGGAGTTCCTCGCCGACCTCGACCGGGTCGGCAACTTCCCGCGGATCCCGCGCAAGCTCGGCGTCTCCAACGGCCGCCGGGACGGCGTCGGCCTCCCGCTGCCGGCGGGCGAGGTGGCGTTCGACTGGCAGGCCCTGATCGCCAGCGCCACGGCCCGCTTCCAGCCGAACAAGGGCGACAAGGAGCGCATCGGCGGCATGCACCTCGGCCTCGCCGTGCGCCGCAGCACCACCACCGAGGTCCCGGCCCTGGACAGCGTGCCCGGCGGCACCCTGGACTCCTTCGGCAAGGTCGCGACGGCGCTCAAGGCGAAGATCTCCGACGAGTACCGCAGCGGCACCTTCGTCCCGGCCGTCAGCGCGGTGGCGCTGGGCTTCGACCCGGTGAAGTGGGACGTCGACCCGGCCGCCGCGATCTCCGAGGATGCCCTGCAGAACGGCCACCTCGACGCCGTGAAGTTCGACGACGCCAACACCGAGCACAGCCACGTCTCCCGCGTCCTGGTCGACTGGATCGTCAAGCAGCTCGCCTGACCACCCCGCCCCCTCCGACCTGGTTCGGAGCACCCGCGCGGATGGGCTACGATATTCCTCATCACCCAGATGCGCGGGTGGCGGAATAGGCAGACGCGCTGGATTCAGGTTCCAGTGCCCGAAAGGGCGTGGGGGTTCAACTCCCCCCTCGCGCACATAGGTCCTCGGACCACATAGGGCCGGGGGGGGCGGCCCCGGGGGGGGGGGGGGGGGGCCCCGGCGGGGGGGGGGGGGGGGGTGGTGGGCGGGGTGTAT
>NZ_JBIUUS010000045.1:0-49530 GCF_044742585.1 Kitasatospora sp. NPDC087861 | reverse complement strand
AGGGTGGTGCAGGTGGTGGCGGTGGGTTCCTGGAGGAAGACCTGGAGCATGGATGGCACGAAGTGGGTGATGGTCACCCCTTCGTCTTGGATCAGCTTGGCGAGGTAGGCGGGTTCGCGGTGGCCGCCGGGTCGGGCGATGACGAGGGTGGCGCCTTCGAGGAGGGTCCAGAAGAATTCCCATACGGAGACGTCGAAGCCGAATGGTGTCTTCTGCAGGACCCGGTCATCGGCGGTGAGGCTGTAGGCGTGTTGCATCCAGGTGAGGCGGTTGACGATTCCGGCGTGGGGGACGACGACGCCCTTGGGTCGACCGGTGGAGCCGGAGGTGAAGATGACGTACGCGGGGTGCTCAGGGGACAGGGTCCGGCCTGTCGGGTTCGTTGTCGGGTGGCTCGACGCCGTCTCAAGGACGCTGCGGTCAACGGTGATCGGAGCACCCGCCTGGTCGAGCAGGTAGTCGATGCGCTCGGCGGGGTAGTCGGGGTCGACGGGCAGGTAGGCGCCGCCGGCCTTGAGGATGCCGAGGAGCGCGGTGACCATCTCGATGGAGCGTTCCATCAGGACGGGTACCACCGTCTCGGGGCCGACACCCTGCTCGGTGAGCAGGTGCGCGACCTGGTTGGCCCGCGCGTTCAGCTCCGCGTAGGTGAGTGACTCGTCCTCGAAGACCACCGCCACCGCGTCCGGTACCTGCGCCACGCGGGCCTCGAACAGTTCGGGCAGGGTGCCCGCCGGGACCTCGGCCGCCGTGTCGTTCCACCCCTCCAACACCCGTTCCCGCTCGGCCGGGCCGAGCAGATCGACCCGGGCGAGCGGGACAGCCGGTTCGTCGACGTCCGCCAGCGTCTCCAGCAGGCGGGCGAGCCGCCGGGCGTGGTCGGCGGCGTCGGCCGGGTCGTATACGCCGGGGTTCGCGTTGACGACGAGCTGCATGCCCTTGTCGGCCCCCCGGTCGTAGACCACGAACGACAGGTCGTCGACGGAGCCGTTGGTGAGGCTGTGCGCGGTGGTGGGGTGCCCGGCGAAGCGCAGGTCGTAGTCGAAGGCCATCACGTTGACGAGCGTGCCGAACAGGCGGGCGTCGCCGGCGCCGACCAGGTTGAGGTCGCGCTGGAGGTCCTCGTAGCGGTAGCGCTGGTGGCGCAGGGCCTGGCGCATGGTGCTGCTGGCCTGGCGGGTGAGGTCGGTGAGCGAGGTGCCGGGGCGGACGGTGAGGCGGATCGGCAGGACGTTGGCGAGCATCCCGGGGGTGCTGCGCTGGAGCGCGGTGCTGCGGCCGGCCACGGGGAGGCCGAGGACGAGGTCCTCGGCCCCGGTGAGCCGGTGGGTGTAGAGGGCGGTCGCGGCCATGATGAGGACGGGCAGGCTGGTCCTGAGCCGACGGGCGGCGGTGCGCAGCCGGTCGGCCGTCGCGGGCGCGATGTCCTCGATGTGGCGGATGCAGGCGTGGGCGGCGGGGGCGAAGCGTCCGCCGAGGCTGACGGCCTCCGGGTGGTCGGCGAACTGTTCCGTCCAGTACCGGCGGTCGGTGGCGAACTGTTCGGAGGTGCGGTAGGCCGCCTCCTCCGCCAGCAGCTTCTGGTAAGGCGGCAGTGGGTCGCGGGCGGGGCGTCCCTCGACCAGGGCGGTGTAGATCTCGGCGACGCGGGCGGCGAGGAGGGCGCCGGTGTAGGCGTCGCCGGCCGCGTGGTGGCCGCGCTGGTACCAGAAGAACCGGTCGCCGGCCGGGAAGAGCGCCATCTCGTAGGCCGGTCCGCGTTCCAGGTCGACCGGATGGGCGAGGTCCACCCGCATCCAGTCCTGGACGGCGGCCCACGGGTCGGGCTCGCCGCCGACGTCCCGTACCTGGACGGGGGAGTCGGGTACCGGGGCGACGACCTGGCGCACCTCGCCGCCGCTCCGGGTGAAGCGCAGGCGCAGCATCTCCGTCTCGGCGACGAGCCGGCGCAGGGCGGCCTGGAACAGCTCGGTGTCGACCGGGCCGTGGATCTCCAGGCACTCGGCGATCTGGTAGGCCGGGTTCGAGGGGTCCAGGTGCTGGGCGAACCACATGCCGGACTGTCCGGCCATCAGCGGCCAGGAGGCGGTCTGGGTGTCCGACATCTTCATTGCTCCGGTTCGTTTACCAGGGGCCGCTGCGACAGGGCGGCGTCGACCGATCGACCTCGGCCGCGCGCGGGCCGAAGGGGGTGGTGCGGGTGGAGGGTTCCACGGGTGAAAGGTGGTGTGGCGAGGGGTGGTGCGGCGAGGGGTGGTGCACGGTGGGGACGGAGCGGGCCGAGGGCGAGGACGGGCCCGGCTGTCGTTGATCACGCTCCGCCGTCGAGACGCTGCCTGACGAACCGTCACCACAGGTGCCCGTCAGGTGAATTCGGCGTTAAGTCTCGACGAACGAGATGGCCCCGGCCGGCCTACCGGCCCTGCCAGCGCGGGGGCCGCTTCTCGACGAAGGCGCGGGGGCCCTCGTCCGCGTCCTCGCTGTGCATGCGGCGCTCCTCCCACGGGAAGCGGGTCCGGAACGCCTGCTCCAGGGGCATGGTCGCGGCCGCGGCGGCCGCCTCCTTGATCGCGCGGACCGCGAGCGGGGCGCAGCCGAGGATGTCCGTGACCCAGGTGTCCACGCAGGCGTCCAGTTCGGCGGCCGGCACCACCTCGTTGACCAGGCCGAGTGCGTGGGCCCGGGCGGCGGTCATCGGGCGACCGGTGATCAGGTGGCCGAGGGCGGCCCGGTAGGGGGCCTGCCGGGTGAGCCGGAAGACGCCGCCGGCCCCGGCGATCAGGCCGAGCCTGGCCTCGGGGAGGGCGAACGTGGCGGTGTCGGCGGCGACGACGATGTCGCAGGCGAGTGCCAGCTCGAAGCCGCCGCCGAAGGCGTGGCCGTTGACCCGGGCGATCACGGGCTTGGCCAGCTCGAACCGCTCGGTGAGCCGGGGCCAGCCGGGTTTGCCGCGGCTGCCGAAGGTGGCGGGGGTGTTGCTGCCGTCGGCGATCCGGGCGGCGAGCTCCTTGAGGTCCTGGCCGGCGGAGAAGGCGCGCTCCCCGGCGCCGGTGAGCACGGCGAGCCAGAGCTCGTCGTCCTGCTCGAAGTCGTCCCAGACCAGGGCGAGCTCCTCGTGCGTGCGGAGGTCCATCGCGTTCAGGCGGTCGGGTCGGTCGAGCGTCACGCGGGCGACGCGGCCGTGCTTCTCGTAGCGGATCCGGGTGAGGTCTGCCAGCTCCATCGGCTCTCCGGCTCTTCTGGGGGTACGTGGGTCCGTCGACCACCGTCCGGGCGGCGGTGGTCGGCCGGTGGCGGACGGTCAGGCGGCAGCAGCAGCTGCAGTGGTGGCGGCCGCCGAGAAGCGGCCGACCTTGCCGATCACGTCCTGGCTGTAGAGGCGCAGGGCCTGCTGCATGGCGAACTCGGCCATGTACTGCCGGAACTGCTCCGGCGGCTCCTCCGCGAGGTTGAGCATCCGGCGGTTGGTGACCACGGCGGGGCTGTCGAGCCGTTCGAGGGATTCGGCCACGGCGCGGTCCATCAGATCCGGTTCGACGACCTCGTCGAGCAGCAGCCGGGCGTCGGGCTCGGTGGCGTGGATCCGGCGGCCCCAGAGCACCACCTGCCGCGAGACCCGGCCGCCGGCCAGCCGGCCGAGCCGCAGGTTGCCGGCGCCGGGCACGATGCCCTCCTGGGCGGCCGGCAGGCTGACGTAGGAGTCGGACGCGGCGACCACCCGGTCGAAGATCATCAGCAGCTGGGCGCCGCCGCCGATGGCGAAGGTGTCGACGGCCGCCACCCACGGCTTCTCGATCACGGGCGTGTGCCAGGCACCGGAGTGCTCGACCCGGAGCCCCCGGAAGATCTTGTTGAGATAGCCGAGTTCGCGCCGGAGCAGGAAGTCGACCAGCGAGATCCGGCCGGTGTGCAGGCTCTTGAGGTTGATGCCGGCGCTGAAGACCCGGCGGCCCCGGTAGCGGGGGTGGGTCATCTCGCCGCCGCGCAGCAGACCGACCCGGACCTCCGGGTCCAGCAGGGCGAGGTCGACGGCGGTCTCCATGTCCTCGACCTGCTGGTTGTCCTCGGCGTTGAGGCAGTCGGTGCGGCACATGGTGAGGTGGGCGGCGCCGTCGCGCCGTTCCAGCCGGACGGAGCCGAGGTCGAGGGTGCCGGTGCGGCGGAACTCGGGCAGCAGGTCGAGGGCGCGGGCCGTGGGCAGCGCCATCGCGTCGATCAGGTGCCGGCCGGAGCCGGGCGAGCGGAGCAGCTCGCGCAGGAAGAGGCCCTGGTCGATCTCCAGGCCCTCCTTCTCGGCCTGGAGCCGGCCCTGCTCGACCGCCATCGACTCGGCGCCGGGGAGCAGTCCGGGCCAGCTTTCGGTGGCGCCGACGACGAGCTCGGGCAGCCGCAGGTCCAGGGTGTGACCGTCGGTCAGCTGCCGGTAGACGGTCTCGCCGTGCAGCCGCAGGAACCGGCCGCGCACAGTGCGGACGGCGTTCTTGGCGTCGGTGGCGAGCGCGTGCTGGGCGGGGGTGCGCTCGGCGGGCACGGGCAGGGCGGCCAGCGCGTCCTCGGCCCGGTCGGCGGCGTCGGCCAGGGCGCGGCGGTCCGCGGCGAGGCTGCTGCCGCCGGTGGCGTCGGTGGCGACGCTGTCGCCGGTGCGCGCGTTGCCGACCGACGCCGGGGCGGCGGTCATACGACGGCCTCGACGGGGGCCTCGAGGGGAACCGGGCCGACGGCCTCGGCGGCGGCCCGGCGCAGCACCCGGTCGCAGGCCGCCAGGTGCCGGCCCAGGGCCTCCTCGTGGCCGGTGGTGGTGGCGTCGAGCATCAGCTGGCGGCGGATCGACAGTCCGGGCCCGGCCGCGGCGAGCAGGTCAGCGGCGTCGGCCAGGGCGGCCGCCGGGTCGTCGGCGAGCTCGTCCAACAGGTGCATGGTCAGCGCCTGCCAGGTCGGGACGGCGGTGCCGAACAGGACGACCTGGCGGGTCGCGGCGGCACCGGCCTGGTTGGCGAGCCGGTGCAGGGCCATGCCGGGCCAGACGCCGTCCGGGCCGGCGGGCGGCAGCAGCCGGGTGGCCGGGTGGGCGATGCGGTAGTCGGTGGTGAGCAGCGCCTCCACGGCGGTGCCGCCGCAGTCGCCGCCGGTGTCGCCGCCGACCAGGGCGACGGTCGGCCGCTCCAGGCGCTCCAGGCGGCGCAGCGCGCGCTCCCACTTGTTGACCAGGGTCAGCGGCGGGGTGGCCGTCGGGGCGGTGGGCGCGCCGGAGACCCGGAGTACCACCGGGGCGTGGCCGTCGGCGTCCTCGGCCCGGTCGCAGAGCGCGTTGAGGGCCTGCACGGTCTCGGGGGAGAGCGGTCGGCCGCCGTCGATGAGCAGCGGCTCTGGGGTGTGGGTCATGGTGGTGTGGTCTTCCTGCTCGGTGCGGACGGCTACCAGCGGGCCAGCGCCGTCTCGATGGTGGATCCCGGGCCCATGGTCATCAGCACGCCGTGGTCGCCGGGCTGCGCCACCTGCTCCTCCAGCAGCCGTTGGTAGGAGAAGAGGAACGAGCCGCTGGAGAGGTTGCCGTAGTCCCGCAGCACGCTGGTGGTGTGCCGGAGGTCGTGCCGGGTCAGGCCCAGGTTGACGCCGACGGCGTCGATGACCTTCTTGCCGCCGGAGTGCACCAGCCAGTGGTCGATGTCGCTGCGGCGCAGGCCGGTGCCGTCGAGCAGCCGGTCGACGACGAGTTCGGCGTGGGCACCGACCACGTAGGGCACGTGCGGGTCGAGGAAGAAGCTGAACCGCTCCTGCTCGTCGTCCCAGTCGTAGCGCATCGCGTCGATCGCGTCGGTGATGATGTAGCTGGAGAACTTCAGGAGTTGCGGGCCTTCGGCGGCGGGCGCCTCGCCGGGAGTGTCGGCTCCTCCTGGAACCCGGGCCCCGTCATGGGCCCCGACCCCGGCCGCCCCGCCGGCGACCAGGGCGACGGCGGCCGAGCCGTCCCCGAAGAGGCTGTTCACCACGGAGGTCCGCATGGTGCCGTCGAAGACGTAGGCGGCGGAGCACGCCTCGGCGCAGACCATCAGCGCCAGCCGGCCGGGGTTGGCGCGTGCCCAGCCGTTGACGGCGTTGAGCGCGTTGAGCCCGGCGTTGCAGCCCATTCCGACCACGTCCAGGCGGCTGGTGTGCGGGTCGATGCCGAGTTCGCGGATGACCAGTGCGCTCAGGCCCGGGGTGAGGAAGCCGGTGGTGGTGACGCAGCAGACGTAGCCGATGTCGGCGAGGTCCGCACCGGCCTCCTTGAGGCACGCCTGGACGGCGCGGACGCCCATGTCCACCGCCTGCGCCTTGTGCTTGGCGAGCAGTTCGCCCTGGACCTCCATGACCCGGGAGCCGTCGGGTCCCTCGGGCGGCAGGGTCAGATAGCGGCGCTCGATCGCACTGTTGAGAAACAGGGAGCGCACCCGGGGATCCCGGACGGCGAAGATGTCCAGGATTTCCTGCTGGGAATAGGAATTCGCCGGAACGGCGGTACCGACTCCGATGATCCGGGCCGGATCGGTCGCGGTGGTCGTCATCGGTACATCCGGTCCCGGTAACTCGGCCTGTTTCGCGGTATTGGCGCGTAAAGGTCGATGGGTGTCACGGTCTCCCCGTTTCTGTTCGGCTTGTGGGCCGCCCTCTGGACGTAACGTACGGAACGCGCGGGCCGGTTCATTCCGTCGTGGATCCGTCAATCCCGACAGCAGTAACGGATGAAGTCCGCGAGCCGGTTCAGGCCTTCTTCGATTTCCTCCGGCCGGAGGTGGCTGAAGGACAGCCGCATGACGTTGCGGGGCTGCGCGTCGGCGTAGAAGTGGTGCACCGGGGTCCAGAGCACCCGGAACTTCTCGGCGCTGACCTCCAGCAGCTCGTCGCCGGCCGGGAAGGGGACGGTGAGCAGCAGGAAGAACCCGCCCGCGGGGACGTTCCAGGAGACGCCCGAGGGGTGGCCGCCCGCGCCGTCCGGGGAGGTGCCGGCGGCGCGGCCGAAGCGTCGTTCCAGGCCGGACAGGACGTGCGCGAGGTTCGCCCGGTAGTGCGCGGTCTCCCGCACGTTGGCCGCCCGCAGGCTGCCCTGGTGGGCCAGCAGCTTGCCGCCGATGACGGCCTGGGCGATCGGCGAGGTGTTGACCGTCAGCATGCTCTTGATCTTGGCCAGCTGGTCGGCCAGGGTGTCGTCCGTGCCGGCCACCCGCTGGTCCGCGAGCACGTAGCCGACCCGGGCGCCGGGCAGGCCGGTCTTCGCGAAGGATCCCAGGTAGACGACCCGGGCGGTGGTGTCCAGGGCTTTGACGGTCGGTGGGCCGCCCGGATCCCCGAACAGGCCGTACGGGTTGTCCTCCAGGATCAGGAGGTCCTCCTCGGCGGCGATCTCCAGCAGCCGTCGGCGGGCCTCCAGGCTCAGTCTGAGCCCGCTCGGGTTGGCGAAGTCCGGGATGACGTAGCAGGCCCGGGGGTTGAGGCCGGCCGCGCGGGCCCGCGCCACCTGGGCGGAGAGGTCCGTCAGGTCGATGCCCTCGGCCGACTCCCGGACCGGCAGGACCCGCATGTCGGCCAGCCGGGCGGCGCCGTGCGCGCCCACGTAGCTGGGCGTCACGGCCAGCAGGACGTCCCGGTCGGTGCGGCGCAGTGCGCGCAGCGTCAGGTAGAGCGCCTCCTGGCAGCCGACCGTGACGACCAGGGCCTGCGGGTCCGCGGTGATGCCCTCGTCCACCCGCAGGTGCTCGGCGATCAGCTCGTGGATGATGCCCTTGGTGCGCCCGTACTGGAGCAGGGTCTGCCGGACGGCGGCCTCGTCGCCGCCCAGCCGGGTGGTGAGGTGCTCGCGGTAGACGTCGAAATAGCGGTGGACGTCGGCCGGGTCGAAGAAGCCCTCGAAGGGTCTTCCGGCGGCCAGGGATATCGCGTCCGGGAACCGCTGGGCGATCTCGTTGAGGAAGTTCATCGATTCACTGACCGGTGCGGTGAGGGAATCGTGAAGGCCCGACAGTTCAAGTTCCGTGACCACGCTCGGGGCGGGTCGGCCGTTCACCACATTCGTCCTTCTGGGCTGTGCGGAGTTCAGCACTCTGCTGACGTGGGTCGGCATCGCATACTCTTGCGTTCGATGCGTCGCGGGCTGCAGGCTAGTCACAGTCTTCAGTCCGTGACAACCGAGGCTTAGTCGAAAGCGCGTAATCCCGGATCTGTCGCATGCCGACGAGTGGTGAATTCATCTTGCGTTAGCATTCCGGCGATCTTCTGTTCCGTCCCGTCCTTGAAGCTCATGAGCCGCGAGTGCGCCGTGCCCGGGGCTCCGCCGACTCCACGGCCGGGGCGGGGCAGGCCGGGTCCTCCCGCCCGCGCACGATCCGAGCGCAGGCGAGGCGCGCAGCCGGCCGGGCCACCGCGAGCAACCGCAAGCACCGGTCACCGTAACCACCGGTCACCGTAACCACCGGCCGCGACAGGCACTGGCCGCCGTCTGCCGACGGTCGATCAGCGCATCCCCCGGCGGCCGTCCATGAGAGGAAACACCGATGACGAACCCGTTCGAGGACACCGAGGGTACCTACCTGGTCCTGGTCAACGAGGAGGGCCAGCACTCCCTCTGGCCCGTCTTCGCGGAGGTGCCCGCGGGCTGGACCACCACGTACGGCCCGGCCGGCCGCCAGGAGTGCCTGGACCACGTGGAGAACACCTGGACCGACATGCGGCCCGCGAGCCTCATCCGCTCGATGGGCTGACCGGCGGCCGCTGCGGGGCCGGTCCGTGCGGGCGGCCGGGCCCGCCCGTGCGGCGCGGTCCGCGCGGGCATGCCCGGCCCACACGCCCTCCGGCCCCGCACGCCCGGCCCTGAACACCCGTCGGCCCCGCACGTCGCGCGGGGCCGACCCCGCGCGACGTGCGCCGGCCCCGGGAGGCCGGCTCGCCCGGCGGGACCCCCGACGCACCGACCAGACCGGGAGCGAACCCGCACCATGCACGGCGATCCGACCCCTGCGCCCCACTACCGCCTGGTCTGCTCCGCCTGCGGGCACCACCAGGCCGACGATGGCCTGACCCTCGGCTGCGCGCGGCCGCACGAGCCCGGGCTCTGGCGGACCGACTACCGGACCGCCGATTTCATCCCCGACCCCACCGCGGGCGGGGTCTTCCGCTACCGCCACTGGCTGCCGGTGCGGCGCACCCTGGCCGGCACCGGCCGGACGGCGGTCTACCGCAGCGAACGGCTGGCCGCCGCGCTCGGCCTGGACGAGTTGTGGATCGCCTTCAACGGCTACTGGCCGGAACGCGGTGGCGACCTGACGACCGGCACCTTCAAGGAGTTGGAGGCCGCCACCGTCCTCGGCCGGATCCCGGAGGACGCCGGCACCCTGGTGGTCGCCTCCGCGGGCAACACCGCCGCCGCGTTCGCCGAACTCTGCGCGCGCCACCGGGTGCCGGTGGTCATCGTGGTGCCCGCCTGCGCGCTGCCCCGGCTGCGCACCCGCACCCCGGACTCGCCGTGGGTGCGCCTGGTCGCCGTCGAGGGGGCGGACTACGCCGAGGCGATCGCCCTCGGCGACGCGCTCGCCGCGCTGCCCGGGTTCACCCCGGAGGGCGGCACCCGGAACGTCGGCCGCCGCGACGGCCTGGGCACCGTCCTGCTCGCCGCCGCCGAGGAGATGGGGCGACTGCCGGCCTACTACGTGCAGGCCATCGGCAGCGGGGCCGGCGCCATCGCGGCGCACGAGGCCGCGCTGCGGCTTCGATGTCGCCCCGGCCCGCTGCCGCAGCTGATCCTGGCGCAGAACGACGCGTACGCCCCGGTCCACCGGGCCTGGCGGACCGGCGAGCGCCCGTGGGAGTGCGCGTCCGAAGCGGACGAACGACTCGCCACCACCCGGGCGTTCGCGCCTGAACTGACCAACCGGCGCCCGCCGTACGACGTGCGCGGCGGGCTCCGCGAGGCGCTGACGCAGAGCGCCGGGCAGGTCCTCACCGCCGACCGGGCGTCGGCCCTGGTGGCGATGGACACCTTCCGCGAACTGGAGGGGAACGACATCGAACCGGCCGCCGGGGTCGCGCTCGCCGCACTCGGGGAGGCCGTCCGGACCGGGCGGATCGACACCGCGGCGCCCGTACTGCTCAACGTGACCGGAGGCGGCCGGGCCCGGCTGGCCCGGGACCACGCCCTGACCGGCCTCCGGCCCGATCTGCTGGTGCCGCGCACCGCCGCCCACGACGCCGCGCGCGTCGCCGGGATCGCGGCGGCGCTCACGGCGGCGGCCCGCCGGCCCATGACGGTCTGACGCCACGTCAGAATCCTGCGGGGGTCGGATCTCTGGAGGGCCGGTCGTCCCTCTTTCGGGTGGTTTGAGACCTCCCTCGTGACCTGGGCGCACGGGCCGCCGGATGATCCTCCCGGGGCCGTGTGCGACGGCCTGAGGAAGGATGACGCGCAGCATGAGCACGACGCGACGAACTGTCCTGAGCGGCGCCCTGGCCGCCCCCTTGCTGGCCCGTTTCACGGGGTCGGCGGCCGGTGCCACCCCGAACGACGACGACACGTGGGGCACGATCTCCGACGGCTGGGTCGAGATCCGCTGGACCCCGCAGGCCCAGGCCCAGCTCGACCGGTTCGAAGCGACGGTCGAAGCCATCGCTCCCGCCCGACTCGTCAAGGACTCCCAGGGGGTGGCGCTGCGCTTCCCGCTGAGGTCCGGAACGGGCGACCCGTCGCCGACCGACCTTCCGCAGGCGCAGGGCAACGGCCTCCTCGACGGCGGCGTGACGGTGCGCACGCCGACCGTCCGGTTGCAGGTCACCAGCCTGAACGGCACCCTGCAGGACGGCCAGGCGTTCGGGACCTGCGTGGTCAACGGGGTCGACGTCGGCATGCGGTCGGTCTTCCGGTGCGGACTGACCGAGGGCGCCCTCGCCGCGGACCCGGCGCCGCCGGGCCGGCCGCTCACGCTCCGCCTCAGCGGGGCGCCGCTGCGCCCGAGCGGCGAGGCGCTGGAGGCGTTCGCGAGCGCCTTCGGCGAAGCCGCGTTCACCGCCGACACCGTGCTGGCGCACGTGACCGCCGAAGGCCGGTACACCCCGCCCAAGCAGGGAACCGCGAGCAGGGAACCGCGAGAAGTGACCGCGAGTAGTGAACGACGAGTAGTGAACCACGAGTAGTGAACCACGAGTAGTGAACCGCGAGTAGTGAACCGCGAGCCGGCCCCGGGCTCACTCGGCCTGGGCCGGCTCCGGCGCACGGGCCGGGCCGGGGACGCCACCGCCGAACCGGCGCTGCCGGCCGGCGTACTCGGCGACGGCGTCCAGCAGGTGGCGCAGGCCGAAGTCGGGCCAGGGGACGGGCTGGAACACGAACTCGGCGTAAGCGAGCTGCCAGGGCAGGAAGTTGCTGATCCGCTGCTCACCGGAGGTGCGGATCAGCAGGTCGACGTCCGGCAGACCGGGCGTGTACAGGTTCCGGGCGATGTCGGCCGGGCCGATGTCCTCGGGCCGGAGCGTCCCCGCGGCCGCCTCGGCGGCCAGCGCGCGGGCCGCGGTGACCAACTCGTCCCGGCCGCCGTAGTCGAGGCAGAGGGTCAGGGACAGCACGTCGTTGTCGGACGTCATGCTCTCGACCACCGCCAGCGCGGCCGCCAGCGAAGGATCGATCCGGTCGCGGCGACCGCACCACCGCACCCGTACGCCGAGCTCGTGCAGCCACTCGACGCCCCTGGTGATCCCGTCGGCCATGGAGTCGAACAGGGCGGCCAGTTCCTCCCCGGAACGGTCCCAGTTCTCGGTGGAGAACGCGTAGACGCTCAAGTGCCGGATGCCCAGCCGCAGGGCGGCGTTGACCAGCCGCATCGCCGCCCGCTCGCCGGCGTGGTGGCCCTCGACGGCCGACAGGCCGCGCAGTTCGGCCCACCGCCGGTTGCCGTCCATGATCACGGCGACGTGGTCGGGCACCGGTCCGAGTTCGCGCGGGGCCTGGCGCCGGGCGGTCCCGGTCGGCGTCAGCGGCTCCAGGCCGTCGACCAGTACCCGCGCTCGCAGGAGCGTGACCTCGTCGAAGTGCAGTTGTGCACCGAGCAACAGGGTGTGCAGGAAGGGCTGGTTCGCCGGGGCCACCATCCCGGCCGCCGGCGCCGCCTGATCCAACAGCTCGCGCCAGCGGTCGAGTTGGAAGCCCACGAGGGCGTCCAGCGCCTCGCGCGGCTCGCCGCGCCGCAGGTCGGCGACGTCCAGGCCCAGCCGCCGCAGGTCCGAGCCCGGCAGGTAGCACCGGCCCGCCGCGAGGTCGATCGGCAGGTCCTCGAAGATGTCCGCCAGCTGGCCCGCCTCGCCCAGCAGTGACGCCAACCGCGAGGCCTCCGGCCCGCGGGGCTCCAGCAGCGGGGTCGACAACTCGAAGACCGTCCCCGAGACCCCCCGCAGGTAGCGCCGCTGGTCCGCGAAGGTGTCGAAGGCCGGCGGGCGGACGCAGTCGGCCTGGATCGCGTCGAGGAACTCCGCCAACACCGCGCGGTCCAGGTCCCACCGCCGTACCGTGTCCACGAACGCCCGCCGCAACGGGTGGTCACTGCGCCCGGACCGCACCTCCGCCAGCGTGTCGGCGCGCCAGCGGGCGATCCGCCCCGCGCGCTCGGCCGGCGCGCCCTCGTCGGCGATGCGATCGGTCCGCACGGCGAAGCCGTGCACGGCACGCAGGTGGGGCCGGACCGCGGCGGGCAGGACCTCGCCCGCGGTCCACAGCGGCAGCCAGAACCGCCGGGTCTCCCGCGCGCAGGCCTCATAGGACTCGCACAGCTCCGGCGTACCACCGAACGGTGCCTCGGTACTCGACATTCCCGGACCCTGCCCTTCCGGCCGACCTCGGCGGCCATGAACCTTCGGCATCACCAACGACCCAACCGCCCATCGGTTTTGCCGACCACGAGGCCGTCTCCAGCACCGCCGACGGCGCTGCCGCAGGCGCCGCCTGCGGCGCGTGGACGCCCCTCGGCGGGCGTGCGGCAGAGCGGCGCGCCCGCTGGACCGGGTGAAGCGAGCGGAAGGCCGGCTTCGGCTGGGGCTACGGAGACCGCGACGGCGAGTCGTCCGGCCCGGCCGGAGGCGGGGTGGCCGGCGGCTGTCCGGCCACGTCCACGTGGTCCGCAGCCGGGGAAGGCGGCTCCGGGAGCGCCGCCGGGGGCGCCTTCTCCTCCCAGCCCAGACCTCCGGCCGAGCCGGGGAGCGGCTGCTCCGCCCAGATGATCTTGCCCTGGGGGGAGTACCTGGTGCCCCAGTGATCGGTGAGCTGCGACACCAGGAACAGCCCGCGGCCGCCCTCGTCCGTCGTCGCCGCGTACTTCAGGTGCGGGGAGGTGTTGCTGCCGTCGGCCACTTCGCAGATCAGGCTGCGGTCGCGCAGCAGCCGCACCCGTACGGGCGGCAGGCCGTAGCGGATGGCGTTGGTGACCAGTTCGCTGAGGACGAGTTCCGTGCCGAACGCCAGATCGGCCAGGCCCCACTCGTCGAGCTTCGCGGTGCTCCACGCTCGCACGTCGGCGACGCTGGCCGGATCGAACGGCACCTCCCGATCGGCGACCTGGTTCGGACCGAGCACCCGGGTCTTCGCGATCAGCAGCGCCACGTCGTCCTGCGGACGGGCCGGCAGCAGGGCGTCCAGCACGGCCTGGCAGTGCTCCTCGGGCTGCCGCTCCTGCTCGGAGAGCACCCCGCGCAGGAGTTCCATGCCGACGTCGAAGTCCCGGGTGCGCTCCTCGATCAACCCGTCGGTGTACAGGACGATCTGGGTGCCTTCGGGCAGGTGCACCTGCGCCGTCTCGAACGGCATTCCGCCCGCGCCCAGTGGCGGGCCGATCGGAAGCTCCGGGAACACGACGCTGCCGTCGGGCCAGACCAGTGCGGGCGCGGGGTGTCCCGCCCGGGCGATGGTGCAGAGCTGGGAGATCGGGTCGTAGATCGCGTACAGGCAGGTGGCTCCGGTGACGGCGGTGCCGTCGCCACTGTCGGACTCCTCCTGGTCGATGCGGTTCACCAGTTCGTCGAGGTGGCCGAGCAACTCGTCCGGTGGGAGGTCGAGGGTGGAGAAGTTGTGCACGGCGGTGCGCAGCCGGCCCATGGTGGCCGCGGCGTGCAGCCCGTGGCCGACGACGTCGCCCACGACGAGGGCCACCCGGCTTCCGGGCAGCGGAATCACGTCGAACCAGTCGCCGCTCACTCCGGACTGTGCGGGCAGGTAGCGGTGCGCGACGGTGAGGGCGCTCTGTTCCGGCAGGGCGCGCGGCAGCAGGCTGCGCTGCAGCGTCACGGCCATGGCGTGCTCGCGGGTGTAGCGGCGGGCGTTGTCGATGCTGACCGAGGCCCGCGCGACGAGCTCCTCGGCCAGTGACCGCTCCTCCTCGTCGAACGGCTCGCGCTTGCGTGACCGCCAGAAGTTGGCGACGCCCAGGATGATGCCGCGCGCCCGCAGGGGAGTGGTGATGAGCGAGTGGACGCCGTACTCGACGATCTGCCGGGTCCGTTCCGGGTCCTGGGCCAGCCAGCCGTGGTCGACGGACAGGTCGGGCACCACCTGCGACCGGCCGGTGTCGAACCCCCGGGCCTGGGGGGTGGAGGGGAGGAAGGTGACCAGCATGCCCGGTGGGTAGAAGGGATGGTCCTCGCGTATTCCGTGGACGGCCGCGCGGCGCAGATCGGACTTGGAGCCGGTCGGCTCGTCTCCCAGCAGGACCGGGTCGGCGAGGTCGACGGTGACGAAGTCCGCGAAGCCGGGAACGGCGACCTGGGCCAGCTCCTCGGCCGTGCGCACGACATCGAAGGTGGTGCCGATGCCGACGCCCGCCTCGTAGAGGAGGGCGAGGCGTTTGCCGGCCACTTCGGCCTTGCCGGACAGCGCGAGCAGCTCCGTGGAGTCACGGATCGTCGCGACCGTTCCCATCGCGCCGCCACGGTCCGTGGACCGCTGGTTCACCGCGAGCAGCCGCCCGCCCGCTTGGTGCACCTCGTCGGTGGCCACCCGGCCCGACCGCAGCAGCTCCGCGGTGTCGGGGTCGAGGTCCCGGAGTTCGTCCAGCCTGCGGCCCTCCGCGTCGGCGGGAAGCCCCAGCAGCTCCTTCGCCTCGTCGTTCGCCAGCAGCAGCCGTCCGTCCGCCGAGACGATGACCACGCCCTCGCGTACGGCGTGGAGGACGGCGTTGTGGTGCTCGTACACGCGGGTCATCTCGGTCGGCCCCAGGCCGTGCGTCTGGCGCTTCAGCCGTCTGGAGACCAGGGCGGTCCCTGCGGTGGCCAGCGTGAGTGCCGCGGCGCCGGTGACCAGGATGACGGGCAGCTGCCGGTTGCCGGCCGTGGTGACGTTCTTGACCTTGAGCCCGGCCGAGACCAGGCCCACCACCACTCCGTCGGGGGCGGTGACGGGCACGGTCGCCTGGACCTCCTGGCCGAGCGGACCGTGCACGCTCTCCGTGTAGACCTGTCCGGCCAGGGAGGGGCCGATCGTCCCGACGAACCTCTTGCCGATCTGCTCCGGCAGGGGGTGCGTGTACCGGATCCCCTGGGTGTTCATGACCACGATGAAGTCGACTCCGGCCTTCTGGCGCGCCGCCTCCGTCAGTGGCTGGAGCACCGCCGTCGGATCGGGCGACTTCAGCACCGCGGGGAGGCCGGGGGCATGCGCGAACGCCTCCGCGACGGCGACCGATCGATTGCGGGCCTCCGTTTCGCTGTCGTAGCGTGACTCGAGGACCAGCGCCAGGATCGCCCCGAGGACGAGCAACAGCACGACCGCGACCTGGAGCACGAACACTTGGCCGGCAACGCTTCGAGGGCTCTTGGCGAAAAGACCCTTGGCGGCCAGTGACGTCTTCGATACGGTCCGTGATCGGTCCGCACGCTCGACCATGCGTCCTTTCTAGCACCGCTGCAGGGTTACGACGAGGTGGCGGCCCCGCGCCTTGCGGGCGGCCCGGGCCCGGCTCCACCGGGGGAGCGCGGCTGCACCCGGACCGTGACGGCGCGCCACTGCCGGTCTGCGGGAAGGTGGCGACGGGTCGGCTGCCGGTCAGGGCCGGTTGGGTCCGCGATAGGGCAGCGTCTGGCTGTAGACGACACTGGTGGTGGTGCTGCCGAAGCCGGCCAGCTCGTCCACGAGCGTCTCCAGATGCTCCATGGAGGTCGCGGCCACCTTCAGGGTGTAGCAGTCGTCTCCGGTGGTGCGCAGGCATTCCAGGATCTCCCGCCGCTCGGCGAGCACCCGGCGCAGCGGCTGGTGGCGGTTGCCCGGGTACTTCAGCCGAACGACGGCGAGCACGGGATAGCCGACCTCGGCCAGGTTCACCGCCGCGTGGTAGCCGGTGATGACGCCCAGCGACTCCAGATTCCGCACCCGTTCGGTGGTGGCCGACGGGCTGAGGTTCACGCGCCGCCCCAGCTCGCTGAGGGAGATGCGCGCCTCCCGCTGCAGCTGCTCGATGATTGCCCAGTCGACTTCGTCAAGATTCACGGCCATATCGCGACTCTACCGGCAGAACCACGGCAGAACGTTGCTATGACCGGGAAGATTCGGTTCCGGACGCCGTGATCGCCGGGATAGCCTCGAATCATGCAACTTGGCGTCAACGTACCGAACTTTGGACCCGGCACCGATCCGGGCGTGCTGCGCGACTGGGCACGGATCACGGAGGGGCTCGGCTACGACCTCCTCATGGTGTCGGATCACGTGGCCGTCACCCCGGACGTGGCCGAACGGTACCCGGAACCGTTCTACGAGCCGTTCACCACGCTGTCCTGGCTGGCCGGCGTCACCACCGGGGTGCGGCTGGGCACGACCGTGCTGATCCTCCCGTACCGGCATCCCCTGCTGGTGGCACGGATGGCCACCAACCTCCACCGGCTCAGCGGCGGCCGACTCGTGCTCGGGGTCGGCGTCGGCTGGGCGCGGCAGGAATTCGCCGCGCTCGGCGTGCCGTTCGCCGCGCGCGGTCGGCTGACCGACGCATGTCTGGCCGCCCTGCGGGACGCCTGGCGCGCGGAGACCGAGGACGGAGCCGCCCCGATCCCCGTCTGGGTCGGCGGCCACAGTGCGGCGGCGCTTCGCCGTGCCGCCAGGTACGGGGACGCCTGGCACCCGCTACGGCTCTCCCTGGCCCGGATGCGCACGATCCTGGCGGACCACTCGCTGCCGGCGTTCGCGCCCCGCATCGCCCTGCGGCTGACCGAAACCCCGGTCGACGACCCCGACCGGATCGCCGGCGTCGGCACCGTCGAGCAGATCCTCGACGATCTCGACCAGCTGCGCCTGCTCGGCGCCGACACCGTCGTACTCGACGCCTACCACGGCGATCCGGAGGAAGCCCGGCGGCCCCACGCGGCCTGGCGGGCGCTCACCGAGGTGGCCACCCACTGGAGGACCGCATCGTGATCACCTCCGCCGACGAGACGCTCCTGCGCCGCGCGATCGGCATCGCGGCCGCCGCCGTCGCCCTGGGCGACGCACCGTACGGCTCCCTGCTGGCCGGCCCGGACGGCACGATCCTCGCCGAGGCGCACAACACCGTGCGGCGCGACGACGACATCACGGCCCACCCCGAACTGAAGCTGGCCCGCTGGGCGGCCCGCGAACTCGACCCGGACACGGCGGCCCGCACCACCATGTACACCAGCTGCCAGCCGTGCACCATGTGCGCCGGCGCCGTCGTCCGCTCCGGGCTCGGCCGGGTCGTCCACGCGCTCTCCACCGAGCAGCTCGTCGAACTCAACCCGCAGTCGGGCGACTGGCCGACGGTGGCGCAGGACGGCCCGGCCCTCTTCGACGAGGCCCGCATCCCCATCGACGCCTACCGCCGGCCGAACTGACCCTGCGTCGCGAACGTCACCAGAGCCTGTCGATCTCTCCGGGATAGAGCTCGATGCGGCTGTCCCGGAACGATGCCTCGGCCCGCCGCCCCTCGGGTGAGAAGAAGTCGGCCATGGTGACCTTGTCGAAGCCGGGCTGGTCACTGGGGAACGGATCCTGCGGCGTTCCGCCGATCAGCACGGTGCCGGAAAGGACCCGCCAGCCCGTACTGCCGTAGAACGCCTGCAGCGGGCTGTCACAGGTGAACAGCCCCACGTCCAGCTGCCGCGCGATCATCTCCTCCCGGGCCGCCGCCACCAGGTGCCGGCCGTGCCCGCGGCCACGAGCCTCCCGCCGGGTGACCACCGCGCTGAGCCCGCCGGCGGCGAAGCGAGCGCCCGCGTGCACGAGCTCCTTGGACAGGATGTCCAGTGCGGCCAGCACCGCCCCGTCGGCCACGAGCAGCATCGACAGCGGCCGCAGGGCGGGGTCGTGGGTCGGAGCGTCGGGAGGGGCGACCGACCCGGGTGGAGACGGCCACGCCTGCTCCTGGAGCTCCCGCACCTGCGCCCGCAGCTCGAACGGAGTGGCTTCCTCGGGGAACGACACGATCTGCATGTGCTCATTCTGCTCACTCCCCGGGGCGGGACCACCGGATTATCCGCGCCCCGGAAGCAGCTTCACGGCATCCGCGTCAGCCTCGACCCGTGATCGTCACAGCGGGCGGGACGGTGATCGTGCACAGTCGCTTGGTGGCCCGGGTGAGGGCGACGTACAGGTCGCGCTCGCCCCCGGGGCGGGCGGCGGTGATCCCGTCCGGGTCGACCACCACGGCGGCGTCGAACTCCAGGCCGCGTGCCTGGGAGGCCGGCACCAGCCGGGCGTGCCGCTCGATCCCCGCGGCCGCGAGCTGCTCCGTCCGGTCATCGGCGCAGATCACCCCGACCAACTCGCCCGGGTACGCGGCGCCCTGCTCCCGCAGCTCCCGCACGAGGGCGGCGACGAGCGATTCCGGGGTGGCGGCAAGGGTGCGAGGCACCTCGCCGCGCCGGATCGACCGGACCGGCGGCCGGTCCGGGGAGATCCGGGCGAGCAGGTCCCCGGTGACGGCGAGGATCTCCTGGGTGGTCCGGTAGCTGACGGTCAGGGTGCGCAGGTCGAAGCGCCGCCCGAGGTGCGGGCCGAGGGACTCCTGCCAGTCCCGGGCCACCGTCGCCGGGCCCGCCTGGGCGAAATCTCCGACGAGCGTCATCGACCTGCCCGGGCAACGGCGCGCGATCATCCGCCACTGCATGGCGGTGAGCTCCTGTGCCTCGTCGACGACGACGTGCCCGAAGACGTGCGGGGGCGGGCCGTCGACCAGGCTCGCCGCCTCGTCGAGAAGCGCCACATCGGCGTCCGTCCAGGGCGCACCGGGCGTTCGCCGCAGCAGGGCCCGCTGGTCGTCGGTGAACTGCCGCAGGGACGCGTCCGGCGCGTCGCCGTCCGTCAGCAGGGCACTGACCACGTCGCCGGGCGTGAGCCGCGGCCACAGGCCTTCGACGGCCCGATCGAGCAAGGCGTCGTCCAGGAGGTCGGCGCGCACGGCGTCGGCGTCGAACTCGTCGGCACCGGTGGCGGGCGCGTCGTCGACACCGAGGCGGCGCAGGTCCGCCGCCGCCACCCGGTCGAGGTCGAGGCCGGTCAGGTGCGCCACCTCGGCGTCGATGCGTTCGAGCGCCTCGGCGCCACTGCGGGCGAGCTCCCGGACGAGGGCGTCGACCAACAGCTCCTTGAACAGCCGACGCGCCCGGTTGTGCGCGAGGCCACTGGTCCGTGCCGACTCCCGCGCCTGTGCGACCTCCCCGTCCTGCAGACGGATCCACTCCTGCCCGACCCGGATGTCGAACTCGCCGCCCGGGGCCTGCCGCGAGCGGACCACGGCGGCCAGCGCGTCGGCCAGTGCGGAACTCCCCTTCAGACGCGCCACGTCGAAGGGCTCCGCCGCGCCCGGGACGACACCGGCCAGTTCCTCGCACGTCGCCAGGACGACGTCGTTCTCCCCGAGCGAGGGCAGGACCTGGCCGATGTAGTCGAGGAACCGCGCGTTCGGCCCCAGGACGAGCACGCCGCGCTCGGCCGCCTTCGGGAACGCGTACAGCACGTACGCGGCGCGGTGCAGCGCCACCACCGTCTTTCCGGTGCCCGGACCACCCTGCACCACCGTCACCCCGCGGTGCGAGGACCGGACGATCGCGTCCTGCTCGGCCTGCAGCGTGGCAACCGCCGTTCCCATCCGCCCCGTACGCCTCTCCTGGAGCGCCGCCGTCAACGGACCGTCGCCGACCACGTCCTGACCGGTGGGTGCGGAGCCGTCGAGCAGCTCATCGCTCACCCCCACCACCGTGCGGCCGGCCAGGCGCAGATGGCGGCGCCGGCGCAGCCCCATGGGATGGACCGGCGTCGCCTCGTAGAAGGGCCGTGCGGCCCCGGCGCGCCAATCCACCAGCACCGGCAGCTCGTCCGCATCCCTGTGCAGCCCCAGCCGCCCGACCCGCAGGACGGTCCCGTCGGCCAGGTCGATCCGGCCGAAGACGAACCCGTTCTCGGCCCCCTCCAGCCGACGGACCTCTCCCGCCAGCCGACCGGCCGCCACCTCCCGCTCGTACACCTCGCCCCCGCCGTCGGACGGCGACGCGAGCACGTGCGCCAGCTGCTCCCGAGCCTCGGCCAGCCGCTCGTCGAACAGCTCGCCTATGACGGAAACCTGAACCCGCTCAAGCTCCACCTCGCGCGCGGCACCATCGTTGATCTGGGACAAGAAAAGGCCCTCTCGGTTCAACCCGCCGGTATTTCGAGGCGCCACTATGCAGACGGATTCCGGAAAAGTAAATATTGACCGAACCGGGTGGAACGTGACCTCCGGTGCACCCCGCAGGCCCGGTTGCGGTACCGGCGCACGTGGGGCCGTTTCCGGGCCGTGGCGCGGTCGACCGGTGGGCGGCTGGTCCGGTCCGACCCCGGGGCGTCGCCGACTGTTACAAGGCGGTGACGATGCGCGCACAACCTGATGCGTGGAGCGGGGCGTCCCTACGGATGACCGGGCCCGGATCGCACCGACCGTGCCTTCGGGCCGAGCAACCACCTCCCCTTGAAAGGGGTGCACCCGTGATCGTCTCCAAGCGGAACTCCCTGCGCCTGGCCGCCGTGACCACCCTCAGCGTGCTCTCCCTCGGGCTGGCGGGCACCGCCATGGCCGCCACCCCCGCCGCCGTCCCCACCTCCGCCACCTCGCAGCAGGCCGCCGCGCAGGCCGGCATCACCGCCAAGCCGTCGGCCACGTCCGTCCAGGCCTGGCAGCTGTTCCGGGTCACCGGCACGACCACCGGCCTCAAGGCGGGCAGCAAGGTGACCCTGCAGCAGAAGCAGCACGGCACGTGGGTCACCCTGCCGGCCTCCGTGACCACCGCCCGCAACGGCTCCTACTCGCTCGGCGTGAAGCTCGGCCTCAAGGGCCTGAACGAGCTGCGCATCGTCAGCGGAAACACCGCCTCTCCCGTGTTCACCGTGACCGTGCACTGACCCACGGCCCACAACCCCGCCGTCGGGCGCCGCGCCGCCCGACGGCGGACGCGCGGTCATGGACGGTGGGGCCCGGGGCCTCGGGATTCGCCCTGGCGTGGTTCGTCCGCCTGTGCGGCGATCCGGGACCGCTCCCGCAGGTGCCCGACGGGTGGTGAGCGTTCGTCAGATGCCCGGGACCGCGTCCTTCGGGAGCGTGTGCCAGTTGGTGACGATCGGCTTGTCGACCGGGGTCCTGCCGACCGGGACGCTGGCCGGGTTCGGGTCGGCGTTGCCGATGCCGACGATGGCGTCCGTGAACTCGACCGCCTGGTTGTCCTTGGTGGTCTTGGACATGACGCCCGCGTACGCGGTCTTGGTGCCGCTCAGGGTGATCGGATCGCCGGTGGCGTGTTCGGCGCCGGCGGCCTCGATGCCGCCCGAGCCGAACGCGATGGTGGGGTGGGCTCCAGGGAGTGTGCAGGTGATGCCCGGCTTGGCCTTGGCCGTGATCAGGATGTAGCCGCCGGCCTGGGATTCGGCCTTCGCGCCGAGGACCAGGTCGTTGGCGCCGCAGGTCTGGCCGTACCCGCTCTTGTCGGCGGCGGGGGAGGAGGGTGCGGCGGGGGACTTGGGCATGGTGGCGGCCTTCGTCGGCGCGGCCCCGGTGGGTGCGGCCCCGGTGGGCGCCGCGGCGGTGGCCGCGGGGCTGGCGGCGGTGGAGCCCGCGTCGCTGTTGTCCGGCCCGCAGGCCGTCGCGGTGGCGGCGAGCGCCGCGACGGCGGCGGCGGTGAGGGCGAGGCGGCGCGTGCGCATGAGGCTCTCCTGCTGTCGTCGGCCGGTGCGGTTCACCGGTGTGTGAACAACGTAAGTGCGGGTCGTTCACCGGCTGGTGCGGGAACTATCCCGATCCTGTTTCAGAACTCGGCGGGCGAGGTCGGAACCAGGCTCCGACCGGGGCCGGACGGCCTGTGAGGCCGGAGTGAAGGTCGTGGGTGGGGCCGGTGATCGTCCGTTGATCGGGCATATACGGCGAGCCTGGAGCATCGGGAACCGGAGGGAACCGGTTCGGAGGCCACAGCCTGACCACCGGGGCTCGTACGGCCGGACCACGGGCCGCGCGGGTGCCCGATGCTGATGCCGCCGCCGGGCCCGACCCCAGTTGGAGTCCGGACCACGAAGGGCAGACGAGGTATGGACGGCGGGCAGTCGATGCAGGCGGTGAGGACGGCGGCGGGCTTCGGCGAGCTGCTGCGGCTACGGCGTGAGCGGATCGGGCTGACCCAGCAGTGCCTGGCCGATCACGCGACCCTGAGCGTGCGGGCGATCCGGGACATGGAGAGCGGCCGGGTGCGCCGGCCCCGCAACGAGACCGTCCGGCTGCTGGCGGACGCGCTGCGGCTGGAGGGTCGCAGCCGGACGGACTTCGAGGAGGCCGCCCGCCGGCACCCGCTCGCGGACGAGCCGGTGGCCGAGCCGGCCGCCCCGCCGGTGGCGCGCGGGGCGATCGTCGGCCGGGAGATGGAGGCCGAGGTGCTGGCCGACGCCTTCGCCGTGCACGGGGACCGGCTGGTCTCGCTGGTGGGGCTCGGCGGGGTGGGCAAGACCCGGCTCGCCCTGGAGGTGGCCCGCCGACTGCACCTGAGCGCCCGTTGGTCGGTGCAGTGGGTGGACTGCGGCGGCGGTCCGCACCCCTGGCGCGGCCTGCCGGACGACATCGTCCGGGAGATCGGCGACCGGACCGCCCTGCTGGTGCTGGACGGCGCCGACGGCGGGGTGGACGCCGGGCAGCTGGACGGGCTGTTCCGCCACTGCCCCGGGCTGCGGGTGCTGATCACCGCCCGGGAGGCCCGGCCGCTGCCCGGGGGCCAGGTCATCCCGCTCGCGCCGCTGCCCGTCCCGGCCCCCGAACTCGACGCCGAACCGGAGGCGTTGGCGCAGGTCGGCGCCGTCCGGCTGCTGCTCTCCCACCTGTGCAGGCTGCGCCCCGGCTACACCCTGGAGCGCTCCGAGGCTCCCGCCGTCGCGGAGCTCTGCCGCCATCTGGACGGCCTGCCAGGCGCGTTGGAGCGCGCGGCGGGGTGGGCGCTGGTGCAGTCCACCGCCCAGCTGGTGGCCCGGCTGACGGCCGTCCCGTTCACGCTGGCGGCACCGCCGGTGGTGTTCGGCGCGCGCGGTGACGTGCGGGACGAGGTGGAGCCGGCGATCCGGCGACTGACGGAGCATCAGCGTGCTTTGCTCGACGTGCTCGTCGACGAGCCCGGGGACTGGTCGGGGGAGGACGCGGCGGTCCGCAGCGGCTGGGCGCTGCAGACCTGCCTGGCGACGGTGCACGAACTGCTGTCGCGCGGGCTGATCCGCAGCGTGCCCGCCCGCGACGGCGTGCGCTTCACGGTGCTCAACCTGTGCCGGCGCCTCGTCCGGGAGGAGCGGGGACTCCGGCTCGCGCCGGGTGGGGACGTCCCGCTGCTGGCCGTCGCGGGCTGACCATCGTGCGCCGGCCGGGCGGCAGTTCGCCGGCCGGGCGCCGATCCTGCCGATTCTGCCGCTTCTTGCCGCATGAGCTGCCGCTTGCCGGACCCGATCGTTCCTAACGTTCTCCGCGGGGCCGGGCCTTCGCGGAACACGCGCCGGAATTCCCAGGCCGCCGGCCGGGGCGTCGGCGGAATTCCATCGACGATCTCTACCGATGAGGGTTGAGTTGTGGATCACAGACAGGCCGAACATCGCGGGCTGGACATCGTCGTGACGACGATGGCCTCGGATTCGCACACCTGGAACCTGGTGTTCCTGCAGTTCCTGCTGGAGGAACTGGGGCACCGGGTGACGAATCTGGGCGCATGCGTCCCGGACGCGCTGCTGCTCTCCGAATGCCGCCGGATCGCGCCGGACCTGATCGTGATCAGCAGTGTCAACGGGCACGGCCACCAGGAGGGCCTGCGGGTGATCCCGGTCCTGCGTGCCTGCCCGGAACTGCGGCGCACGCCGACCGTCATCGGCGGCAAGCTCGGCATCGCCGGAGCCGACGACCCCGACCGCGAGCGGACGCTGCTGGCGGCCGGGTTCGACGCCGTCTTCGAGGACGGCGCCTCGGTGGCCGGGTTCCGTGAGTTCGTCGCCGGGCTGCGTCCCCGGGTCCTGCTGTGACGGGTTTCGGCGCGTTCGTGGCGCAGGCCGCGGCGGCCGGCGCACTGGTGGTCCAGCCCCGGATGGGGATGGCGGGGGCGGACCGGATGCGGGAGGGCCTGCTCGCCACCCGGGGGGCGGCCGCGGTGACCGTCGGCACCATCACCCTGGACAGCTACACCCGCACCGGCGACCTCAGGGCCGCGCGGGACGCACTGGCCGTCGGGGCGGGTCTCAACGGCTACCCGATCGCCACCCACCCGGTCGAGGTCACCCGGGCGGTGCTGCGCGGGGTGGCGGACGCGGGCTTCCCGGTGCAGGTCCGGCACGGGTCGGCCGCGCCGGAGCGGATCTTCGAGGCGCTGCTGGCGGCAGGCCTGGACGCCACCGAGGGCGGACCGGTCTCCTACTGCCTGCCGTACGGCCGCACCCCGCTCCACGAAGCGGTGGACTGCTGGCGGCGCAGCTGCGAACTTCTCGCCTCCATCAGGGAGTTCGGAGCCGAGCCGCACCTGGAGACCTTCGGCGGCTGCATGATGGGCCAGCTCTGCCCGCCCTCGCTGCTGATCGCCATCAGCGTGCTGGAGGCGCTGTTCTTCCGCCAGCACGGGCTGCGCAGCATCTCGCTCAGCTACGCCCAGCAGGCCAACGCCGGCCAGGACGAGGAGGCGTTGGCCGCGCTCGGCCGGATCGCGGGCGAGCTGCTCGCGGACGTCGACCGGCACCTCGTGGTGTACGCGTACATGGGCGTGTACCCGCGTTCGCCCGGCGGCGCGCGGCTGCTGCTGGAGGACGCGGCGCGGCTGGCCGTGCGCGGTGGCGCGGCCAGGCTGATCGTCAAGACCACGGCCGAGGCGCACCGCATCCCGACCGTCGCCGAGAACGTCCGGGCGCTGGAGACCGCCGCCGCGGCCGCCGCGGCGGAGCGTGCCCGCCCGCGGCCCGCCGCGCCGCCGGACACCGGGATCGAGGCCGAGGCCAGGGCGCTGATCGGCGCGGTGCTGGACCTGGACGCCGACCTCGGGCGGGCCCTGGTGCGGGCGTTCGCGGCCGGCTACCTGGACGTGCCGTACTGCCTGCACCCCGACAACGCGGGGCGGACGCGCAGCTCGCTGGGCCCGGACGGGCGGCTGCGGTGGTCCGCTGTCGGCTCGATGCCGATCGCCGGGCTCGTCGAGGGCGGCCGCCCGCCGATCCTCGGTTCGGCCGGGCTGCTGGCCGCCCTCTCCCACGTCCAGCGGCGCTACGACGGCCGGGACGTGCGGTCGTCCGCGCCCGCAGCCCGAGGCCTTCCCGCCGTGCGGTGATCCGCCCGGTGGCGCGCCGCCTGATGACGCACCCCGACCAGCGCTCCACGACCGAGATCCACGGACGCTCCACGAGAACAGACGCCCCGCGAGAGAAGAGGACCCGCCATGCCAGACCCCACGCCCCTTCCCCCGACCGATCCCGGCCGGCACCTGACCGCGCCGGCCACCCGCAGCGCGCTCCGGCTCCAGCAGCACCTGCTCACCGCAGCCCGTGAGTTCCTGCGCGGCCTGGGCTTCACCGAGCTGCTGCCGCCGATCATCGGACCGGTCACCGACCCCGGCGCGCGCGGCTCCAAGCAGGTGGACATCGACTTCTACGGCCACCGCTACAAACTGATGACCAGCGCGATCCTGTACAAGCAGGCCTCGCTGCTCGCCTTCGACAAGATCTTCTGCATCGCCCCGAACGTCCGCCTGGAGCCGCTGGAGACCGCCGGGACGAGCCGGCACCTGGCCGAGTTCCACCAGCTGGACGTGGAGGCCGCCGGCGCGAGCCGGGACGACGTCGTCCAGCTGGCCGAGGACCTGGTGGTGCACATGGTCGACAGCGCGGTACGCGAGCTGCCCAAGGAGTTCGCCGAACTCGGCCGGGACCCACAGGCGTTCGCCGAACTCCTGAAGGGATCCTTCGGCCGCATCCGGCACGCGGAGGCGGTCGCCGAACTGCGGGGCATCGGGCACCCGCAGAGCGCCGAGGCCGAACTCGACTGGGAGGGCGAGGCATTGCTGTCGGCCAGGCGCGACCGGCCGTTCTTCGTCACCGACTACCCGAAGGGCTCGCGCGGCTTCTACGACCGCGAGCACCCGGACGACCCGGGCCTGCTGCGGAACTTCGACCTGCTCGCGCCCGAGGGCTACGGCGAGTTGTGCAGCGGCAGCCAGCGCACCAACGACTACGCGGAGATCATCACCCGGATGCGGGAGACCGGCGAGAACCCGCAGAAGTACCGCTGGTACCTGGACCTGGTGCGCGAGGGCGTGCCGGCCAGCGCGGGCTTCGGCATCGGGGTCGAGCGGTTCACCCGGTACGTCGCCGGGCTGGACGCCGTCTGGCAGGCCAGCGCCTTCCCCAAGCTCGCCGGGGTGGTGTCCCCATGAGTGACCTCAGCGCACCGGGATTCCCGGAGGAGGAGGTCCGGCAGCGGGCCCGCGCCGGGGCGGCCGCCGCGTTCCCGCCCGCCGAGGAGTACGGACACGTGCTGTTCGGCGCCGGTCGACCGGAGGCGGCGGACCGGGCGACGGCGCCGGACGCACTGGACGCGCTGCGGATCGTCCCGCCGCTGTTCCTGCCGCAGCGCCTCGCCAAGCTGATCGACCTCGGCCGCGAGCCCACCTACCAGGACGTCGAACTCGCCACCGCCATCGGCGGGTTCGCCTCCGCGCTGCCGGTGTACGTCTCCGCGACCGGATCCACCCGGGCCGCCGGCGGCGACCTCGGGCTGGCCCTGAGCCGGCAGGCCGGTGCGCTCGGGATCCCGATGGTGATCGGCGAGAACGTGGTGCCGGTCAACGGCTACGGCCGGCTCGGCGAAGCGGCCGACCGCACGCTGCTGGGCCGGCTGCGTGCCTACACCGAGGAACTCCCGGACGGGCTCGGCGGCGTGGCCGTGCAGCAGAGCACCGAGGACGCCGATGCCGAGGTCTGGAACCTTGTCCACAGCGATCCGGCCGCCCTGCCACTGCTCGAATCAGGGCGCCTGGCCTTCGAGTTGAAGGTCGGCCAGGGGGCCAAGCCGGGCCTGGGCGGGATGACCGTGCTGGAGGCCGAGGCCGCCGCGGCGCTCGGCGACCGCTTCGGGCTGGACCCGTTGTTCGGTGACGGGCGGGTGCTGCGCGCCGCGACCCCGGGCACCTTCACCGCGGAGATCCTGCGCCAGCAGATCCGGCTGATGCGCAACAACTACCCGCGGGTGCGGATCTGGGTGAAGCTCTACCCCGGCCGGGACGTGGCCGAGGCCGCCCGGGTGGCGCACGAGGCCGGAGCGGACGCCGTCGTGGTGGACGGCGCGGAGGGCGGCACCGGCTGGGCGCCCGGAGTGTTCCTGCCGCACGTCGGCCTGCCGCTCGCGGAGTGTCTGCGCCGACTGGCGGCCGCGCCGCCGCCGTCCCTGCTGGTCTCCGGGCGGATCTGGGAAGGCGCCCGGGCGGTCAAGAGCCTGGCGCTGGGGGCCCGTGCGGTGGGCCTCGGGCGGGCGGCGCTGCTCGCCGTCGCGGAGGACCGGGAATCCGGTCTCCGCCGTTTCACGGAATGCCTGGAGCTGGAACTCCGGCTGCTGATCAGTGCGCTCGGGAAATACGCTCCCCAGGCCCTGGATCGGGAGGACGTCTGGTCCCCCGAGGGGTTCGGAATCACCGCGGGCCGGTAGTCGTGGCCTGCCCGGAAGGCCGCAGCAGGAAACTGCCGATTTCCTTCCGCTCATTCTGCCGATAGGCCTGTCGAATTCTGCCTATCGTCGCTTTCGTCGCCGATTTCTCTCACGATCTGGGGTTGGATGATGTCCTCACGCGGTTTCCCCACTGAATGCACGGTGCCCGCATTCGCGCCGTTCGCCGCCGCCGTCCGCCGCTTCCCGGAGCGGCCGGCCGTCCGGACCGGCGGCCGGACCATCGGCTACCGGGAGCTGGACGGTCTGACCGCCGCCCTCGCCGCCCGGCTCGACCCCGGGCGGACGGTCGCCGTCACCGGCCGCGACCGGCTGGACCACGTGGTCGCGCTGCTGGCGGTCCTGCGGGCGGGTGCCACCTACCTGCCGCTGGACCGTGCGGCCCCGGAGGAGCGCAACCGCTGGATCGCCGAGGACGCCGGGGCCTCCCTCGCCCTCGACGGTGAGGAGCTCACCGAGCTCACCCGACTCGGCGGCGGTGCGGGCGCGGGCGCCGGCTACGTCATCTACACCTCCGGCACCACCGGCCGTCCGAAGGGCGTGCACGTTCCGCTCACCGCCCTGACCGGGCACCTGGCCGGCGTCGTCGAGACCTTCGGCCTGACCGAGCGGGACGTGGTGCTGCAGTTCGCCCGTCCGACGGTGGACGTGGCCGTGGAGCAGGTGCTCGGCACGCTGTCCGTCGGGGCCTGCCTGGTCCTCCCGGAGCAGCGGATCCTCGCGCCGGCCGCGCTGCTGGACCTGCTGGACGCCGAGGGCGTCACCGTCGCCAACCTGGCCGCAGGCTACTTCCAGGACGTGGTGGCGGCCCTGGGCGGCCGGGTGCCGCGAACCCTGCGGCTGATGATCTCGGGCAGCGACAAGCTGGAGCCCGCCACCGCGGCCGCCTGGCGGGCGGGGACCGGGGTGCCGCTGCTGAACGCGTACGGGCCGACCGAGACCGTGGTCACCGCCACCACCCACCGGCTCGCCGACGTTCAGCCGGAGGCCGGCGTGCCGATCGGCACCGCGTTCGGCGGGCGGCGGCTCTACGTGCTCGACGAGTGCTTGCGGCCGGTGGCGCCCGGCACGGCCGGCGAACTGTACGTCGGCGGGCCGCTGCTGGCCTCCGGCTACCTCGGCCGTCCCGGTCTCACCGCCGGCCGTTTCGTCGCGGACCCGTTCGCGGCGCTGCTCCCGGAGCCGAGGACGGAGCCGGAGTCGGAGCCGAAGACGGACCCGACCACGGACCCGACCACGGACCCCCGCGCCGACCGGCCGCAGGCCCCCGGCGCGCGGATGTACCGCACCGGCGACGTGGTGCGCCGGACGGCCGAGGACGGACCGCTGGAGTTCCTCGGGCGCGGCGACCACCAGCTGAAGATCCGCGGCTTCCGGGTCGAGCCCGGCGAGATCGAGCAGGTGCTGGCCGGGTACCCCGGCGTCACCGGCTGCGTCGCGGTGGCGCACGAGGGCCGGCTGGCCGCGTACGTGACCGGCGCCGCGCCGCCGTACGCCGAGGCCCGGGCCTGGCTGGCCGAGCGGCTGCCCGAGCACATGGTCCCGGCGACGCTCACCGTGCTGGAGGCCTTCCCGCTGACCGCCGGCGGCAAGGTGGACCGCGGGGCGCTGCCCGAGCCGCAGGCGGCGCCCGGGGACAGGCCGGCGGGCCGGCCGCCGCGCACCCCCGCCGAGCAGCTGATCGCGGCGGTCTGGGCGGATGTGCTCGGGGTGCCCGAGGTCGGAGCCGACGACAACTTCTTCCACCTGGGCGGCGATTCGCTGACCGCCGTGCGGGTGGTGGGCCGGGTCTTCGACGTCTTCGGCATGGTGTCGCCGTACACCATCTTCGACGCGCCGACGCTGGCCGAGTTCGCCGCCGCGGTGACCTCCGCGGCCGGTGGCCGGCGCCCGGCACCGGTCCGCTCGGGCGCCGCCGAGGCCCCGCTGTCCACGTTCCAGCGCGGCCTGTGGTTCCTCGACCAGTGGAACCCGGACGCGCCGACCTACGTGGTGCCCTGGGTGTTCCGCTTCGCCGGGCCGGTCGACCCCGAGCTGCTGCGGCGGGCGCTGGCGGGGGTGGTCGAGCGGCACGAGAGCCTGCGGACGACCTTCGAGCTCGCCGAGGACGGTCCGCGCCAGGTCGTCCACCCGGCCGTGGAGCTGCCGTTCACGCTCACCGAGACCACCGCCGACCGGGTGGACGACCTGGTCGCCGAGGCCGCGCTGGAGCCCTTCGACCTGGCGTCCGGGCCCCTGGTGCGGGCGCGGGTCTTCCGGGCCGGCGGGGCGACCACGCTGCTGCTGCTCCTCCACCACATCGTCTGGGACGAGGGCTCGCTGCCCGTGCTGGAGGCCGAACTCCAGGAGCTGTACGCCGCGCTGGCCGAGGGGCGCCCCGCAGAGCTGCCGGAACTCGCCGTCCAGTACGGCGACTACGCCACCTGGCAGTACCAGGACGACACGGTCGACAGCCAACTGGACTACTGGCGCGAGCAGTTGCGCGACGCGCCGACCGCCCCGGCGCTGGCGCCGGACCGGCCCCGGCCCGAGGAGCAGGCCTTCCGTGGCGCCTTCCACCGGTTCACGATGCCGGACCCGGTGGCCGAGGCCGTCCGGGCGCTCGCCCGCAGCGAGGACGCCACCCCGTTCATGGTGCTGCTCGCCGGGTTGGTGCTCACCCTGCACCGCCGCTCCGGGCAGCGCGACCTGATGCTCGGCTCGCCGGTGAACGTTCGCGGCCGGGCCGAACTCGACGGTCTGATCGGCTACTTCGTCAATCTGCTGCCGCTGCGGCTGCACCTGGAGGAGGGCGCCTCCTTCCGCGAGCTGGTCCGGCACGTGCGCGAGGTGGCGATCGGCGGCTACCGGCACCAGGAGGTCCCCTTCGACGACATCGCGAACGCCGTGCTCGACGAGCGCCCCGAGGACCGCAACCCGCTCTGCCAGGTGCTGCTGGAGCTGCACCCGCTGGACACCCGGCCGTTCACGGTCGGCGGACACGAGGTCACCCGCGCACTGCACTCCAACCCGGTCTCCCGCTTCGACCTGTCCGTCTCGGTGGACGACCGCGGCACCGGCTTCACCGGCCGCTTCGAGTACGACAGCGACCTCTTCGGGCCCGCCACCATGGCCGGCCTGTGCGAGGAGTGGCTGGGCACCCTGGCCGCCGCCCTCGACGTGCCGGTGCACGCCCTGTTCGAGGCGCAGGCCGCCCGGGCCCCGCAGGCCACCGCCCTGGCCTCCGGCGAACGGACCGTCGGGTACGGCGAGTTGAACGCCGCCGCGAACCGGCTCGCGCGCCACCTGGTGGGCCTCGGCATCGGCCGCGGCGACACCGTCGCCGTGCTGGCCGACCGCGGTCCCGACCTGGTCACCGCACTGCTGGCGGCACTCAAGACCGGCGCCGCCTACACCCTGCTCGACCCGGACTTCCCGGCCGAGCGGCTGGCCGGCGCGGTCGCCGACACCGGCGCCACCACGGTGATCACCCACCGGCACGCCACCGTGCCGTTCGCCGTCCGGAGCCAGGTGGACCTGGACGCCTCGGCCGCCGAACTGGCCCGGTACGCGGCGCACGACCTCGGCCTGCCGGTCGACGGCGCCGACCTCGCCTGTGTGATGTTCACCTCCGGCTCCACCGGCCGCCCCAAGGGCGCGGCCGTCCCGCACCGCGCGCTCACCACCACCTACCTCGGCCAGGACTACGCCCGCTTCGGCCCGGACGAGGTCTGGCTGCAGTGCTCGCCGGTCTCCTGGGACGCCTTCGCCCTGGAGCTCTACGGCGCGCTCTGCTTCGGCGGCGCGTGCGTCCTGCAGCCCGGCCAGCGGCCGGACCCGCAGACCATCGCCGAGCTGACCCGCCGCCACGGCGTCACCGAACTCCAGCTCTCCGCGAGCCTGTTCAACTTCCTGCTGGAGGAGCTCCCGGAGACCTTCGACGGCCTCAAGCTGGCCATCACCGCCGGCGAGCGGGCCTCCGTCACCCACGTGGCCAAGGCCCTGGAGAACCACCCGGGCCTGGTGGTCGCCAACGGCTACGGCCCGGTCGAGAGCCTCGGCCTGACCACCTGCCACGAGGTCGGCCCCGCGGACGTCACCGGCAGCTCCGTGCCGATCGGCGTCGCGCTGAACGGCAAGGGCATCCTCGTCCTAGACGAGCGGCTGCGCCCCGTCGAGCCCGGTGCGACCGGCGAGCTGTACGCCTCCGGCGCCGGCCTCGCCTACGGCTACCTCGGCCGGCCCGGGCTGACCGCCGGGCGCTTCGTCGCCTCCCCGTTCGGCGCCCCCGGCGAACGCCTCTACCGCACCGGCGACCTCGGCTACGTCAACGCCGAGGGCCTGCTGGAGGTCACCGGCCGGATCGACGACCAGGTCAAGATCCGCGGCTTCCGGGTCGAGCCCGGGGAGATCGAGGACGCGCTCACCCGCCACCCGGCCGTCCAGGAGGCCGCCGTCACCGTCCACGAGCCGGCCCCGGGTGATCACCGCCTCGCCGCCTACGTCACCGTCGGCGCCGACGCACCGGATCCGGACGCGCTGCTCGACCACCTGGCCGGCCTGCTGCCCGAGCACATGGTGCCCGCGACCATCGACGTCCTGGACGCGTTGCCGCTCAACCACAACGGCAAGGTGGACCGGAAGGCGCTGCCCGCCCCCGCCGGGCGCCGGGCCGCCGCCTCCGAGCCGCTGACCGGGGCCGAACGGCTGGTCGCCGACGCGATGTGCGAGGTGCTCGAACTCGCCGAGGTCGGCCGCGAGGACAACTTCTTCCGGATCGGCGGTAACTCGCTGGCCGCCGTCCGGGTCGCGATGCGGCTGTCCCGGGAGACCGGCACCCGCGTCCCCCCGCAACTGGTGTTCCGGGCCAGGACCGTGAGCGCCATCGCCGAACGACTGGCCGCCCGATGACGGGCCGTACCGCATCCGAAGGGAACGAGGCCGTGAGTCCGTCCGACCACCCGGCGCGCACCGTGCCCGTCTCGGGGCTGCAGCGCGGCCTCTGGTTCCTCGACCGCCTCGATCCGCAGGCCGTCACCTACTGCACCCCCTGGACCGTCGACGTCACCGGCCCGCTCGACCTCCCGCTGCTCCAGCGCGCGCTGGACGCCCTGGCGGCCCGGCACGAGGCGCTGCGCACCACCTTCGCGCTGCACCCCGACGGCCCCCGCCAGCAGGTGCACCACACCCGCGCCGTGCCGCTCGCCGTGACCGACCTGCGCCCGCTCGACGACCCCGGCCGGGCCGAACGCCTTGAGGAGCTGCTCGCCGCCCGCTGCGCCGAGCCCTTCGACCTGGCCGCCGGCCCGCTGCTGCGCGCCGAGGCCTTCCGGCTCGCGGACGAGCGCACCACGGTGCTGTTCACCGTCCACCACATCGTCTGGGACGGCTGGTCCGCCGAGGTCTTCGCGCGCGAACTCGCCGAGCTGTACGGCGCGGCGGTGCAGGGCCGCGAGGCCGCGCTGCCGGAGCTGACGGTGCAGTACGCCGACTACGCGCAGGAGGGCCTCGACACCTCGTTCGAGGAGCACCTGACCTACTGGAAGGAGCAGTTGGACGGCGCACCCGCCCTGCTGGAGCTGCCCACCGACCGGCCCCGGCCCGCCGAGCGCGGCGCGGTCGGACGGACCGAGGAGTTCGGCCTCGCCCCCGGTACGGCGGCGCGGGTCCGCGCCCTGGCCGAGACGGAGGGAGTCACCCCGTTCACCGTCCAACTGGCCGCCTTCGCCCTGCTGCTGAACCGCTGGACCGGGGCCGACGACCTGGTGATCGGCACCCCGGTCACCACCCGCGACCGCCCCGAACTGGAGCACCTGCTCGGCTACTTCGTCAACCTGCTGCCGCTGCGCCTGCGGCTCGCGCCCGCACTGAGCTTCCGGGACCTGCTGGAGCACGTCCAGGACGTCGCCTTCGAGGCCTACGGCTACCTCGACGTGCCCTTCGACCAGCTGGTCGACCACCTCGGCGCCGCCCGCAGCGCGCAGCACCCGCCGCTGGTCCAGGTGGTGTTCGGTGCCCACGGAGAGGACCGCACCCCGCTCGCGCTCGGTCCGGCCACCGCCGAGAGCCGGGTGCGCTCCAACGGCACCAGCAAGTTCGACCTCACCTGGTCCGTCTTCGACGGCGGCGAGCTGCGCGGCGAGGCCGAGTACCGCAGCGAGCTGTTCGACGCCGGGACGGTCCGCCGGCTGGCCGCCGAGTTCGACACCCTGCTCACCGCGGCCCTGGACGACCCCGACGCCACCGTGCTGCGGCTGACCACCCGCACCGCCGAGGCCGTCCCGGCCACCGACACCCCCGGCCACTGCCTGCACCACCTGTTCGAGCGGGCCGTCGACGCCCACCCCGAGCGGCCCGCCGTCAGCGACCCCGACCGCACCCTGAGCTACGCCGAGCTCGACCGCCGGGCCAACCGCCTCGCGCACGCGCTGCGCGCCCGTGGGGCCGGCCCCGGCCACCGCATCGGCATGCTGCTGGACCGCACGGCCGACGTCCTGGTCACCGTCCTCGGCGTGCTCAAGACCGGCGCCGCGTACGTGCCCGTCGACCTGGCCGCCCCCGCCGACCGGGCCGCGCTCGTCTTCGGCGACACGGACGTCACCCTCGTCGTCACCGACCGCCCGGACCGGGTGCCCGAAGGCCCCTGGCAGGCCTACGACCTGACCGCCGAGGCCGCCGACCTGGCCGTCCGGCCGGACACCCGGCCGCCGGCCGCCGGCCGCCCCGGCGACGTCGCCTACCTCATCTTCACCTCCGGCTCCACCGGCCGCCCCAAGGGCGTCGCCGTCGCCCACGAGCACGTCAGCCGGCTCATGGCGGACGGCGAGGAGCACTTCGGCTTCGGCCCGCAGGAGACCTGGACGCTCTTCCACAGCTACGCCTTCGACTGGACGGTCTGGGAGATGTGGGGCGCCCTGCTGCACGGCGCCCGCCTGGTCGTCGTCCCGTACGTGACCAGCCGCTCGCCGGAGGAGTTCGCCCAGCTGCTGGAGGAGGAGCGGGTCTCCTTCCTCTGCCTCACCCCCTCGGCGCTGCGCCAGCTGGAGCCCGTCCTGCGCTGCAGCCCGCGCGCCCTGCCCGCGCTGAAGTGGATCATGCTCGGCGGGGAGGCGCTGGACCCGGCCGTCGTCCAGCGCTGGTTCGAGCTCGACCCGCCGCCCCCGGCCCGCCTGTGCAACCTGTACGGCATCACCGAGACCACCGTCCACGTCACCACGCACGACCTGGCCGGCGGCGCCGGCTTCGAGCGCAGCCTGATCGGCGCGCCGATGCCGCACCTGAGCGCGCACGTCCTGGACGACTGGTTGCGGCCCTGCCCGCCCGGCGTGGCCGGCGAGCTGTACATCGGCGGCGGCAGCCTCGCCCACGGCTACTGGGGCCGCCCCGGCCTCACCGCCGGCCGCTTCGTCGCCGACCCGTACGGCCCGCCCGGGGCCCGGCTCTACCGCACCGGCGACGTCGCCCGGCGACTGCCCGGCGGCGGGCTGGAGTACATCGGGCGCGCCGACTTCCAGGTCAAGCTGCGTGGCTTCCGGATCGAGCTCGGCGAGATCGAGAACGCGCTCGCCGCCCACCCGGAGGTCGACGCCTGCGTGGTCACCGTGCACGAGGACCGCCTCGCCGCGTACGTCACCGGGCGCGAGCCCGCCGACGTCCGCGCCTTCCTCGGCCGCTCGCTGCCCCCGTACATGGTCCCGGCGAGCTTCACCGTGCTGGAGTCGCTGCCGCTCACCGTCAACGGCAAGGTGGACCGCGCCGCGCTGCCCGCCCCCGGCCAGCGCAGCGCGGCCACCGCAGGCCGCCACGTCGAGCCGCGCACCCCGGAGGAGGAGGCCTTCGCCGCCGTCTGGACGGAGGTCCTCGGAGTGGACGGCATCGGCGTCCACGACGACTTCTTCCACCTCGGCGGCGACTCCATCCGGGCCGTCCAGCTCGCCGGCGCGCTGCACGAGCGCGGCTGGGGGGTGAGCCTGCGGGACGTCTTCAACGCCCCCACCGTCGCCGCCCTGCTGCCGCTGGCGAAGCCCGTCGAGCAGGGCCCGGACGCCCACGAGCCCTTCGCCCTGATCACCCCGGAGGACCGCGCCGACCTGCCGCCCGGGCTCGTCGACGCCTACCCGATGGTGTCCATGCAGCTCTCCATGGTCTTCCACATGGAGATCGCCGGCGGCACCGACAGCTACCACAACGTCAACTCCTACCGGATCTCCGGCGACCTCGACGAACCGGCCTTCCGCCGCTCCGTCGCCGAGGCCATGGAGCGCCACGCGGTGCTGCGCACCGGCCTCGACCTGTCCGGCTACGGCGAACCGCTGCAACTCGTCCACGGCCGGCTGCCCGCACCCGTCGAGTTCGCCGACCTGCGCGGTGAACCGGACCAGGACGCGGCGATCCGCGAGGTGTTCGACACCCACCGGTGGACGCCCTTCGACCTCACCGCGCCGCCGCTGTTCCGGATCACCGTGCAGCGCCTCGCCGAGGACGCCTTCCAGCTCACCATCTCCGAGCACCACGCGATCCTCGACGGCTGGAGCTTCACCTCGCTGTTCACCGAGATCCTGGAGCGTCACACCGCCCTCGTCGCCGACCCGCTCGGCGCCCCCGCCCCGCCGCCGCGCACCGCCTTCCGTGACTTCGTGGCCGTCGAACGGCAGGCCGCCCGGGACGAGCAGTCGCTCGCGTACTGGGGCGGCAGGCTGTCCGGCGTCAGCGGCCAGCTGTTCCCCGGCAGCGAGGACGTGCACGAGGCGCCGCGCACCGTCGAGCGGGTGCTGCCCGAGGCGCCCGAACAGCTGCGGCTGGTCGCCGACGCGCTGGCCGTGCCCGTCAAGTCGGTCGCGCTCGCCGCCCACCTGCACGCCCTCGCCGCCATCACCGGGCGACGGCGCGTCACCACCGGCCTGGCCGTCAACGGCCGGCTGGAACGGCTCGGCGGCACCGAGGTCTACGGGCTGTTCCTCAACACCGTCCCGCTGAGCTGCGAGCCCACCGACGACCTGCTCGCCCTGGCCCGCGAGGTCCACCGGGAGGAGCTCGACATGATGCCGCACCGCCGGGTGCCCTTCGCCCGCCTGGCCCGGCTGATGACCGACACCGCGCTGGACAGCCAGTTCGGCTACCTGCGCTTCCACGCCCTGGGCCGGCTCAGCTCGGCCCGCATCGTGGACGGGCGGATCGGCAGCGAGCCGACCCTGCGCCACGAACCCAACAGCTTCGCCTTCGGCGCCTCGGTGATCCAGGACCCGGTCTCGCAGCGGGTGCTGCTCGCCGTGGACCACCAGCGCTCGCTGGTCACCGACAGCACCGCCGAGCAGTTCATCGACACCTACACGGCCGCCCTGCACGCCATGGCCGCCGCCGTCCGAGAGTCCTGAGGAACCGTCATGACCGATCTGCTGGACCGCCTGCGCGACGCCGTCGCCGCCCACCCCGAGCGCACCGCCGTCCTCGCCGGCGCGGACCGCCTGGACTTCGCCGAACTCGACCGCCGCACCGCCGCCCTGGCCCGCGCCCTGCGCGCCCGTGGCGTCGGCCGTGGCGACCGGGTCGGCGTCCACCTGGCACGCACCGCCGACCTGCCGGTCGCCCTGCTCGCCGTCTGGCGGGCCGGCGCCGCCTACGTCCCGCTCGACCCGGCCTACCCCGCCGAGCGGCTGGCCTTCATGGCCACCGACGCGCGGCTCGCGGCCCTGATCAGCGCCGACGGCCTCCCGGCGGCCCAGGGCGTGCCGGTGCTGCGCCCGGACGCCGCCGCCGAGGACGGGCCCGATCTGCCGCCGGAGGCCGACCCGCTCGACCCGGCCTACGTCATCTACACCTCCGGCTCCTCCGGCCGCCCCAAGGGCGTCGAGGTGCCGCGCGGCGCCGTCGCCGCCCTGGTGGCGGCGCTGGAAGCCACCGGTGCCTACCGCGCCGAGCCCGCAGTGGTTGGCTGGAACGCCAGCGTCTCCTTCGACGCCTCCGTCCAGCAGTGGGCCCGGATCTGCCGCGGCGACACCGTTCTGGTGATCGGCGAGAAGCACCGCGCCGACCCGGCCCGGCTGGCCGCCCTGCTGGCCGAGCACGCCGTCACCGACCTCGACCTGACCCCGTCGCACTGGGAGCTGCTGCGCGAGCCGCTCGCCGGAGCCCCGGTGCCGCGGCTGTTCATGGGCGGCGAGCCCGTCCCCGAACGCACCTGGCGGGAACTGGCCGACACCGGCGTCGACGCCCTCAACCTGTACGGGCCCACCGAGTGCACCGTCGACGCCGTCACCGCGCCGATCAGCGGCCCCGGACCGCACCTGGGCGAGCCGCTGCCCGGCGTGCGCCTGCACCTGCTGGACGAGAAGCTCGCCCCGGTCGCCGGCGGCGTCGTCGGCGAGCTGTACCTGGCCGGGCCCGGGCTCGCCCACGGCTACCTCGGCCGGCCCGGGCTGACCGCCGGGCGCTTCGTCGCCGACCCGTTCGCGGCCGATGGGCCCCTCCTACCCGATGGCGGGCAAGGAGGGAGGATGTACCGCACCGGCGACCAGGCCCGGCGGGGCGAGGGCGGTCGGCTGGAGTACGTCGGCCGGGTGGATCGTCAGGTCAAGCTGCGCGGCTACCGGATCGAGCTCGGCGAGGTCGAGCACGCCCTGGCCGGGCTGGAGGGCGTCCAGGCCGCCGCCGTCACCGTGTACGAGCCCGCCCCCGGCGACCGCAGGCTGGCCGGTTACGTCACCGGCGGCGTCACGGCCGTCGAGCTGACCGAGCGGCTGCGGGCCACCGTGCCCGCGCACCTGGTGCCCTCGGTGATCACCGTGCTGGACGCCCTGCCGCTCACCCCGAACGGCAAGGTCGATCTGGCGGCGCTGCCCGTCCCCGGGGCCGGGGCGGCGTCCTCCGGGGTGGCGTCCTCCGGGGCGGCGTCCTCCGGGGCGGCGGCCGCCGAGGGCGCCGGCGGACTGGCGGAACAGGTCGCCGAGGTCTGGGGCACCGTGCTCGGCGTGACCGGCGTCCGGCCCACCGACGACTTCTTCTCGCTCGGCGGCCACTCGCTCGCCGCGCTGCGGGTCGTCCACCTGCTGCGCCGCCGGCTCGGCATCGAGCTCCAGCTGCGCCACCTGCTCGACTCGGCCGACCTGGCCGCCTTCACCGCCACCGTCGAGCGGGCCGCCGAGGCCGGCACCGCCGCCCCCCGGCCCGCCCTGACGGCCCGCGCCCGGGTGAGCGGCGCATGACCGCCGCCACGCGGGTGCGACCCCGCGTCGAGGGGGACTGGCTGTTCGTCCCCGCGCCCCAACCGCACCACCCGTTCCGGCTGTTCTGCTTCCCGCACGCCGGGGGCGACGCCACCGCCTACACCCCGCTCGCCCGCGCCCTCGCCCCGACCGCCGAGGTCTGGGCCCTGCGCCCGCCCGCCCGCGGCGGCCGGCTCGGCCACCCGATGCCCGCGAGCTTCGATCTGCTGGTCGACGCCGTCGTGGACGCCCTCGCCCCGCACCTGACCGGGCGGTTCGGCTTCTACGGGCAGAGCTTCGGCGCCCTGCTCGGCTACGAGGTCGCCCGGGCGCTGCCCGCCGAGCGGCGGCCCGAGCTGATCGTCGCCGCCTCCGCCTCGCCGCCCGCCGCCTGGGCCGGACCGGACCGCCCCCAGCACACCGCCGACGACCTGCTCCGCCTCGCCGGCATGGGCGAACTCGTCGAGGGCGAAGCCGAGCTGAAGGAACACGCGCTGCACGGCATCCGGACCGACCTGGCCGTGGTCGCCACCTACCGGCCCCGTCCGCACCCGCCGATCGGCTCCGACCTGCACACCGTCGTCGGCGTCGACGACCCGATGCTCGGCTCCGCCCGGCTCGACAGCTGGGCGGCCCACACCCGCGGCGGCTCCGGCCACCACGTCGTCCCCGGCGGCCACCTGCTCGCCACCGTCGACGGGCCCGGCCCGGTCGACCTGCTGACCTCCCTCATCGCGCGGCCCGGCGCCGCCCACCAGCCCACGACGGAGTACTCATGCTGACCACCACCGCGGTCGACCTCACCGACCCGGACCTGTGGGCCCGCCCCGACACCCCCGGCCTGATCGCGCAGCTGCGCCGGGAGGCCGCCGTCCACCGCACCGACACCGTCGACGACGGGCCGGTCTGGTCGGTGCTCTCCTACCGGCACTGCGCGGAGGTGCTGCGCGACCCCGCCCTCTACAGCTCCGAGCAGGGCTCGCTGCTCGGAGCCGGCGAGGGCAAGGTCCCGGTCGGCTCCGGCCGGATGATGGCCCTCACCGACCCGCCCCGGCACCGCGAACTCCGCGCCCCCGCCAACCCGTTCTTCGGTCCCGGCCCGGTCCGCGGAGCCTCCCGCGGCATCGCCGAGCTCGCCTCCTCGATCGTCGACCAGGCCGTCGAGCGGGGCGAGGTGGACCTCGTCGACGCCGTCTCCGCCCTCCCGCTGTCCGTCATGTGCGACCTCCTGGACGTCCCCGAGAAGGACCGCGAGATGGTCGAGCGGGTCTGCGACGTCGCCTTCCTCGGCCGCACCCCCGAGGAGCGCCGGGCCGGCCACCAGCAGCTCATCCCCTACCTGCTGCACCAGGTGATGCTGCGCCGCACCGACCCGCGCGACGACCTCATCAGCAGGATGGCCACCTACCGGGTCGGCGGCAAGCTGCTGCCGGTCGAGGACGTCGTCCTCAACCTGGACAACATCGTGGTCGGCGGCGTCCAGACCGTCCGCCACACCGCCGCCATGGGTCTGTACACCCTCGTCCAACACCCCGAACTGTGGCGGCAGTTGCAGCAGGGCGAGGTCGGCATGGACGCGGCACTGGACGAACTCCTGCGCTGGACCTCGGTCGGACTGCACACCCTGCGCACCGCGAGCCGGGACACCGAACTCGACGGCCGCAGCATCCGGCGCGGCGACCGGGTCGCGGTCTGGGTGTGGTCCGCCAACCGGGATCCGGAGGCCTTCGACCGGCCCGAGGAGATCCGGCTCGACCGCGCGCCCAACAAGCACCTCGCCCTCGGCCTCGGCGCCCACTACTGCATCGGCGCGCCGCTGGCCAAGGCCGAACTCGGGGCCCTGCTCACGGCGGTGCTGGAGCGCGTCGCCGTGATCGAACCGACCGGCCCGGTCACCCACAACCGCTCGATCATCAACTTCGGCCTGGACCACTTCCCGGTCCGCCTCACCCCGCGCTGACCGGGCCCGGCGGCAGGAGGCGCACGAGCCGAAGTGCCGCGTTCCTGCCTCGACTCCTGCCCTTCGGCCCCCCGGCCCGCCCCTACCTTCGAAGCAACCCAAGGAGGACACCATGAGCAACCCGTTCGAGGACGACAACGCCGGCTACCTGGTGCTGGTCAACGACGAGAACCAGCACTCGCTGTGGCCGGTCTGGATCGACGTGCCGGCCGGCTGGACCACCGTCCACGGCGAGGACACCCGCCAGGGCTGCCTCGACTACATCGAGGCCAACTGGACCGACATCAGGCCCGCCAGCCTGACCGCCTCCCTCGCCCGGCAGTGAGCGCCACCATGCCGACCTGGGAACTGAACCCCGGCCGCCCGCCCCTCGCCCACGCGCCGCGTACCGCCGACCTCGGCGAGGCCTGCGAGTGGCTGCGCGAGAACGAGACCGGGCTCACCGAAGCCCTGCACCGGCACGGCACGATCTTCCTGCGCGGACTGCCGGTCGCGAGCACCGAGGACGTCGCGGCCGTGCGCGACGTCCTCCTCCCCGAGCGCACCCCCTACCGGGAGAAGGCCACCCCGCGCAGCGACTACGGCAACGGCGTCTTCTCCTCCACCGACCTGCCGCCGGCCCAGCCGATCCGGATGCACAACGAGAACAGCTACACCCTCACCTTCCCGGGCCGGCTGCTCTTCGCCTGCCTGATCGCCCCCGAGGAGGGCGGGGCGACCCCGACCGCCGACTGCCGCCAGGTGCTCGGCCACCTGCCCGCGCACCTGGTCGAGCGGATGCGGACCTCCGGCTGGACGCTCACCCGCAGCTACTCGGACTACGTCTCCCTCGGCTGGCGCACCGCCTTCGCCACCGAGGACCGGGCCGAGGTCGAGGCCTACTGCCGGGAGAACGGCATCACCTGGGAGTGGCTGCCGGACGGCAACCTGCGCACCGGCCAGTTGCGCCCCGGCACCATCCGCCACCCGGTGACCGACGAGGAGGTCTGGTTCAACCACCTCGCCTTCTGGAACGAGTGGTCGCTCGACCCGGACATCCGCGAGGCGATGACCGACGAGTTCGGCCCGGACGGCTTCCCGTTCAACACCGGATTCGGTGACGGCGAACCGCTGGAGCGCGCCGACGTCGACGCCCTCAACGAGGCCTACCACGCGGCGACCGTGCGCGAGCGCTGGCAGGCCGGCGACGTGATGCTGGTCGACAACGTGCTCTGCGCACACGGCCGGGACCCGTACCGCGGCGACCGCAGGATCGCCGTCTCGATGGGGCAGCCCCTCGACGTCCTGGACTGCCGGCCCAGTGTCCGGCCCGCCCTGGCCGACGCCTGACCGCGCAGCCCCGAACACCACCGTGCCGTGACGTGAGTAGAGGAAGCACCGTGATCCCGGTTTCGTTCGCACAACAGCGTCTCTGGCTGATCGACCAGATCGAGGGGCCGACCGCGCTGTACAATCTGCCGTTCGCCCTCCGCCTGCGCGGCGAGCTCGACACCGCCGCGCTGCGCGCCGCGACGGCGGACGTGGTCGCCCGTCACGAGGCCCTGCGCACGGTGTTCCCGGTGGCCGGGGGAGTCCCGGTGCAGCGGATCCTGCCGGCCGAGGAGGCGCGGCCGCGCTTCCTGGTCGTGGACTGCGCACCGGCCGACCACCCCGGCCACCAGGACGCGGCCGCCGCCGAGACCTTCGACCTGAGCCGCGAACTGCCCATCCGGGTCACGGTGTTCACCATCTCCCCGACCGAGCACGTGCTGCTCGTCGTCCTGCACCACATCGCCGGCGACGGCTGGTCGCTCGGCCCGCTGCTGCGCGACCTCGCCACCGCCTACCGGGCCCGGCTCACCGGCCGCGCCCCCGCCTGGGAGCCGCTGCCCGTCCAGTACGCCGACTACGCGCTCTGGCAGCGCGAACTGCTCGGCGACGAGCACGATCCCGAGAGCCTGCTCGCCCGTCAACTCGCCCACTGGCGCGCCGCCCTGGCCGGACTCCCGGAGGAACTGGAGCTGCCGACGGACCGCCCCCGGCCGCCCGCCCCCACCGGCGCCGCCGACTCCGTGGACCTCGCCTGGGGCGCCGACCTGCACACCGCCCTGCTCGACCTCGCCCGCACGCACCGCACCACCCTGTTCACCGTCCTGCAGGCCGGCCTGGCCGCCCTGTTCACCCGGCTCGGCGCCGGCACCGACATCCCGCTCGGCACCGGAGTCGCCGGGCGCGCCGACGAGGCCCTGGACGAGCTGGTCGGCTTCTTCGTCAACTCGCTGGTACTGCGCGCCGACACCTCCGGCGACCCGAGCTTCACCGAACTGCTCGGCCGGGTCCGGGAGGCCCAGCTCGACGCCTTCGCCCACCAGGACATCCCCTTCGAGCGGCTCGTCGAGGAACTCAACCCGCCCCGCACGCTCGGCCGCCACCCGCTGTTCCAGACCCTGCTGGTGCTGCAGAACCACGGGCAGGACGCCGAACTCGACCTGCCCGGGCTGGAGTCCGCCCCCGAACCGATCGGCCTGCGGGTCGCCAAGTTCGACCTCAACATCGGCATCGCCGAACAGCACGGCCCCGACGGTGCCCCCGCCGGGCTCACCGGCTCGATCGAGTACGCCGCCGACCTCTACGACCGCACCACCGTCGCCGCCCTGGCCGAGCGGCTCGGCCGGCTCCTGGCCGGCGCCGCCGCCGACCCGCACGCCCCCATCGGCACCCTCGACGTCCTCGCCCCCGAGGAGCGCACCCGCATCCTCACCGAGTGGAACGCCACCGACGCCCCGCGCCGGACCGGCACCCTGGCCGGGGCCTTCGAGCGCCAGGCCGACCTCACCCCGCACGCCACCGCCCTCGCCCACGACGGCGGCACCATCTGCTACGCCGAACTCGACCTCCGCGCCAACCGCCTCGCCCACCACCTGATCGCCCTCGGCGTAGGCCCCGAGACCCCCGTCGCGATGCTGATGGAGCGCTCCGTCGAGGTCGTCGTCGCCACGTTGGCGGTCCTCAAGGCCGGTGGCTGCTACGTCCCCATGCACCCCGGTCTGCCGCCCGAGCGGATGACCGGCGTGCTCGCCGACACCGGCGCCCCCGTGCTGCTCACCGACCGCACCGACGCGGGCTTCCCGCACCGCGCCGTGGTCGTCCGCCCCGGCGACGAGGCCGGCGCTCCCACCCACCGCCCCGGCGTGCCCGTCCACCCGGACCAGCTCGCCTACGCGATGTACACCTCCGGCTCCACCGGCCGCCCCAAGGGCGTCGCCGTGCGCCACCGCGACGTCCTCGACCTCGCCGCCGACCGGCGCTGGCAGGACGGCCGGCACCGCAGGGTCCTGCTGCACTCCCCGCACGCCTTCGACGCCGCCACCTACGAGATCTGGACGCCCCTGCTGGCCGGCGGCACCGTCGTGGTCGCCCCGCCCGGCGCCCTCGACGCCACCGCCCTGCACGACGTCACCACCCGCCACGACGTCACCGCCGTCTTCCTCACCAAGGCCCTGTTCGACCTCGTCGCCGAGCAGGCCCCGGAGACCTTCGCCGCCCTGCGCGTCCTCTGCACCGGCGGCGAGGCCGCCTCCGCCACCCTGCTGCGGCGCGTCCTGGACGCCTGCCCCGACCTGCTGCTCGCCCACGTCTACGGGCCCACCGAGACCACCACCTTCGCCACCCACCACCCGCTCACCCACGCCGACCTCACGGGCCCCCGGGTGCCGATCGGCGGTCCGCTGGACAACATGCGCAGCCACGTCCTCGACGCCCGGCTGCGCCCCGTCCCGCCCGGCGTCCCGGGCGAGCTGTACATCGCCGGCGCCGGCCTGGCCCGCGGCTACCTCAACCGGCCCGGCCTGACGGCCGAACGGTTCGTCGCCTGCCCGTACGCGCCCGGGGAGCGGATGTACCGCACCGGCGACCTCGTCCGGCTGCGCGCCGACGGCGCGGTGGAGTTCCTCGGCCGGATCGACGGGCAGGTCAAGCTGCGCGGCTTCCGGATCGAACTCGGCGAGATCGAGGCGGCGCTCTCCCGCCACCCCGCCGTCCGCCAGGTCATCGTGATCGCCCGCGAGGACCGCCCCGGCGACACCCGGCTGGTCGCCTACTGCACCGCCGAACCCTCGCTCACCCCGGCCGAGTTGCGCACCTTCGCCGGCACCACGCTGCCCGGCTACATGGTCCCCGCGGCCGTCGTCGTCCTCGACGCCCTGCCGCTCAACGCCAACGGCAAGGTCGACCGCCGGGCCCTGCCCGCCCCCGACCTCGCCGCGGCCGACACCGGCCGCGCGCCGCGCGACGAGCGCGAACGGGCGCTGTGCGAGCTCTTCGGCGAACTGCTCGGCATCGACGACATCACCATCGACGACGACTTCTTCGCCCTCGGCGGCCACTCGCTGCTCGCTACCCGCCTCACCGGCCGGGCCCGCACCGACCTCGGCATCGAGCTCACCATCGGCGACCTCTTCCAGGCCCCCACCGTCGCCGGGCTCGTCGACCGGCTCGCCGACCGCGCCGCCGACACCCCCGCCCCGGCCCGTCCGGCCCTGCGGCCCGCGACCCGGCCCGAGCGGGTGCCGCTCTCCTTCGCCCAGCGCCGCCTCTGGTTCCTCGCCCAGGCGGAGGGCCCCGCCGCCACCTACAACGTGACCCTCGCCCTGCGGCTGCGCGGCCCGCTCGACCCCGCCGCCCTGGCGGACGCCCTCGGCGACACCGTCCGGCGGCACGAGGCCCTGCGCACCGTCTTCGCCGACCACGACGGCACCCCCCACCAGCGCGTCCTCGACGCGCCGACGGCCCCGCTGCTCACCACCACCGACCGCCCGGTGGACGAACTCGCCCGCCGCACCTTCGACCTGGCCGCCGACCTGCCGGTGCACGCCTACCTGCGGCCCGAGGGCCCGGACGAGCACGTCCTGGTCCTCGTCCTGCACCACATCGCCGGGGACGGCGCCTCGCTGGGCCCGCTCTACCGCGACCTCGCCGACGCCTACCGGGCCCGCCTCGCCGGCCGCGCCCCCGCCTGGGAGCCGCTGCCCGTCCAGTACGCCGACCACGCGCTCTGGCAGCACGCCCTGCTCGGCGACGAGGACGACCCCGAGAGCCTGGCCGCCCGCCAACTCGCCTACTGGCGCGACGCGCTGGCCGACCTGCCCGACGAGCTGCCACTGCCGCTGGACCGGCCCCGGCCGCCGGTCGCCACCCACCGCGGCGCCGTCGTCCCGGTGGAGCTCGACGCCGAGCTGCACGCCCGCCTCGGCGCGCTCGCCACCGAGCACGGCACGACCCTGTTCATGGTCCTCCAGGCCGCCTACGCCACCCTGCTGCACCGCTTCGGCGCCGGCACCGACCTGCCGATCGGCACCCCGGTGGCCGGCCGCCTCGACGAGGCCGTCACCGACCTGGTCGGCTACTTCGCCAACACCCTCGTGCTGCGCACCGACCTCTCCGGCCGGCCGAGCTTCGCCGAACTGCTGCGCCGCGTCCGGGACACCGACCTCGCGGCCTACGAGCACCAGGACCTGCCGTTCGAGTCGCTGGTCGAGGAGCTGAACCCGGCCCGGTCGCTGGCCCGCCACCCCCTGTTCCAGGTGATGCTGGCCTTCGCCGGCACCCCCGAGGACGGGCCGGACCTGCCCGGCATCACCGTGACCGAGGCGCCGGTCGACTTCGGCACCGCGACCTTCGACCTCACCCTCAGCCTGGTCGAGCGGTTCGCCGCCGGCGGCTCCCCGGCCGGGCTGAGCGGCGGCCTGGAGTACGCGACCGACCTGTTCGACCCGGAGACGGTCCGGCGGCTCGCCGCCGCCCTGGAGCTGATCCTGCGCCAGGCGGTCGAGGACCCCGAGCGCCCGGTCACCGCCCTGGAGGTGCGGGGCGAGGCCGAGCGGGACACCCTCGCCGGATGGAACGACACGGCGCTGCCGGACGCCGACACGCCCTACCTGACGGTGTTCGAGGAGCAGGCCGCGCGCACCCCCGGGGCCGTCACCCTGGTCTGCGGGCCGGATTCGCTGACCTTCGCGGAGCTGAACGCCCGGGCCAACCGGCTGGCCCGCGCCCTCCTCGACGAGGGCGCCGGACCGGACACCGTGGTCGCCCTCGCCCTGCCGCGCTCGGTGGAGTCGGTGGTCGCCGCGCTGGCGACGCTGAAGGCCGGCGCGGCCTTCCTGCCGCTGGACCCGGAGTACCCGGCGGAGCGGATCGCCTACATGCTGGCCGACTCCGCCCCGGCGGTCGTGCTCACCGACGCCCGCTGGCCGCTCGCCGAGGCGCTGGACGGACGCACCGTGCTGCCCGTCGACGAGGAGCTGTGGGCCTTCCACGACGCCCACGACCTGCCCGGCACCGCCCATCCGGGGCACGCCGCCTACGTCATCTACACCTCCGGCTCCACCGGCAGGCCCAAGGGCGTCGTGGTCTCCTGCGGCAACGTCGCCAATCTGCTGGCCTTCCACCGTGCCGAGACCGTGGCCGCCGCCGAGCGTGCCCGGCCGGGCCGCCGGCTGACGGTCGCGCTCACCGCCTCGCTGTCCTTCGACACCTCCCTGGAGGGCTTCCTCTGGCTCGCGGCCGGGCACGAGCTGCACCTGGTCGGCGACGACGTGCGCCGCGACGCGGCCGCGCTGGTGCGCCACGCCGAGCGCACCGGGATCGACGTCCTCGACCTCACGCCCACCTACGCGGACCAGCTGATCGAGGAGGGACTGCTCACCCGCTGCCCGCCCGCCCTGCTGATGCTCGGCGGCGAGGCCACCGGCCAGGCCCTGTGGACCACCCTGCGGGACGCTCCGGACCTGATCGCGTACAACGTCTACGGCCCGACCGAGTGCACCGTCGACGCCCTGTACCACCGCCTCTCCGACAGCGAGCGCCCGCTGGTCGGCCACCCGCTCGGCAACCACCGCGGCTACGTGCTGGACGGGCAGCTGAACCCGGTGCCGGTCGGGGTGCCCGGTGAGCTGTACCTGGCGGGGGCGGGTCTGGCCCGGGGGTACCTGAACCGGCCGGGGCTGACCGCGGAGCGGTTCGTGGCCTGCCCGTTCGAGCCCGACGGGCCCCTCCTGCCCGGTGGCGGGCGAGGAGGGCGGATGTACCGCACGGGCGACCTGGTGCGCCGCCGCCCGGACGGGGACCTGGAGTACCTCGGCCGTACCGACCAGCAGGTCAAGGTCCGCGGCTTCCGGATCGAACTCGGCGAGATCGAGACCGCGCTGACCGCGCAGCCGGGCGTGCTCCAGGCCGCGGTGCTGCCGTACGAGCAGGGCCCGGGCGGGGCGCGGCTGGTCGCCTACCTGGTCGGCCCGGCCGCGTCGGACCCGGCCGGGCTGCGCGCCGCCCTCGCGGCCGAACTGCCCGCCCACATGGTGCCGGCCGCCTTCGTGGGGCTGGAGGCGCTGCCGCTCAACGCCAACGGCAAGCTGGACCGCTCCGCGCTGCCGGCGCCGGACTTCGCGGAGTCCGTGGTGGGCGGTCGGGCGGCGCGGACGGCGCAGGAGGAGATCCTCTGCGGGTTGTTCGCGGAGGTTCTCGGTGTCGATGGGGTGGGTGTCGACGACGACTTCTTCGTGCTCGGTGGTCATTCCCTGCTGGCGACGCGGTTGTTGAGCCGGGTGCGGTCGGTGTTGGGGGTGGAGCTGGGGGTGCGGGATGTGTTCGAGGCGCCGACGGTGGCCGGGCTGGCGGCGCGTTCGGGTGCCGGGGCCGGTCGGCCGGTGTTGGCGGGGGGTGTCGGGCGTCCGGAGCGGGTGCCGTTGTCGTTCGCGCAGCAGCGGTTGTGGCTGATCGACCGGATGGAGGGCCCGAGCGCGCTCTACAACGTGCCGGTCGCGCTGCGGCTGGACGGTGAGCTGGACGTGGCGGCGTTGGAGGCGGCGCTGGGGGACGTGGTGGCGCGGCACGAGAGCCTGCGCACGCTCGTGGCCGAGGCGGACGGTGAGCCGTACCAGCGGATCCTGCCGCCGGACGAGGCCCGGATCGCCGTCGAATGCCGGGACTGCCCGGCTGACGCGCTGGCCGGCGCGGTGGACGAGGAGTCCCGCCGTCCCTTCGACCTGGCGGCTGAACCGCCCTTCCGCGCGACCCTGCTGAGGACGGCCGAGGAGAGCCACGTGCTGCTCCTGGTGCTGCACCACATCGCCGGTGACGGCTGGTCGATGGGTCCGTTGTTGCGGGATCTGTCGGTGGCCTATTCGGTGCGGTGTGGTGGTGGGGTGTCGGTGGGGGAGCCGTTGCCGGTGCAGTA
>NZ_JBIUUS010000044.1:0-50507 GCF_044742585.1 Kitasatospora sp. NPDC087861 | reverse complement strand
CGCCGATGGTACTGCAGGGGGGACCCTGTGGGAGAGTAGGACGCCGCCGAACAATCATTCAGAAGAACCCCCATCCGGGAAACCGGATGGGGGTTCTCTGCATTTCCGGGCCGGAATCGGAGCCGGGGTGCGGCGATGACTCCGGGGGAGAGGCTGGTCCAGGCGCGGCTGGAGCGGAGCCGGTCCGGGGAGGTCGCACCGCGCGGGCGTGCACAGGGTGTTGACGGCTCGTCGACGCGTGGGGGCTGTGGGGTGGGAATGGCTTGAGTCGAGCGTGATTCATAAGATGGCAAGTCAGTAGTTATTTGTCGGTGTCATGATCTGCGGAGGGCGCCCAGGACCAGGGCGCGCCCGTGGATCCGGGCCGGTCCCTGGATTCACTCCGGTCCTCGGGCTTGATTCAGGGAGAACCATGCATGGCACCGTGCTCGCCGACCGCTACCGGCTGGTGGACTGGCTGGGCGGTGGGTCGATGGGCGACGTGTGGCTCGCCGAGGACGAGGTCCTGGGCCGCCGGGTGGCGGTCAAGGTGGTGAAGCCGGCCCTGCTGGACGAGTCCGGCTTCGCCGAGCGCTTCCACGACGAGGCCCGCGTCATGGCGCAGCTGCGGCACCCGGGCATCGTCGGCGTGTACGACTACGGGCACAGCGTCGCGGACGGGCAGCGCTCGATCGGCTACCTGGTCATGGAACTGATCGAGGGGGAGCCGCTCAGCGCCGTGCTGGAGCGCCGCGGCGCCCTGCCGGTGGCGGAGACCCTCCGGACGGCGCTCCAGGTCCTGGAGGCGTTGGAGGCCGCGCACGAGTCGGGAGTGGTCCACCGGGACATCAAGCCGGCCAACCTGATGGTCCGTGCCGACCGGACGGTGATCGCGGACTTCGGCATCGCCCGGCCCGGCTGCGACGCCCGGCTGACCGTACCGGGGATGGTGCTCGGCACCGCCGCCTACCAGGCGCCGGAACAGGCCTCCATCGGGACGGTCACCGCCTCGGCGGACCTCTACGCACTCGGCGTCGTCCTTTACGAATGCCTCGCCGGGAGGCTGCCCTTCGACGGGGAGACCGCCCTTGAGGTGATCCTCAAGCACCTGACGGAGCCTCCGCCACCGCTTCCCGAGGACGTGCCCGCGCCGGTTCGGGCGCTGGTCGAGCGGGCGATGGCCAAGGAACCCGGCGAGCGTTGGCCCGACGCGGCGACGATGGCCGCAGCGGTACGGGACGCCCTTACACCGGTCGGGGAGAAGGCGCCGCCGACCCCGGACCGGCCCCGGCAGGTCGCCGGACGCGCACCGCGGGTCGGGCTCCGCCTGCGCAGGCTGATCGGGGTGACGGCGCTGTCGCTGCTCTGCATGGCCGGGGCCGCCGGAGCGACGGTGATCCCGCCCGACCAGGACGGCGCGCCGGACAGCACCGTCGTCGCCGGGCCGAAGGCCGGCCTCGCGGGGTCGGGCGATCCCGCGCCGGTGGAGGTCGCCCGCCCGCTCGCCGAACAGCAGCCCGCCCAGACGGCGGTTCCGGTGCCGTCGGCCGGACCGGGAGCGGGTGAGAGTCCCACGCCCGGCGCCGAGCCCGAACCGGTCGCCGGGCGGACCCCCGTCGCGCCGCCCGTCCGGCCCGGTGTGCCCGACCCCGCGTCCACTGTGCCCGCCGGCGGCCAGAACCCCACCGCGCCCGCGCCGACCTCCGCCGCGCCGCCCGTCCGGCCCGGTGCGCCCGACTCCGCCTCCACTGCGCCCGCCGGCGGCCAGAACCCCGCCACGCCCGCGCCGACCTCCGCCGTCCCGTCCCAGCCCGCCTCCCGCGAACCGGCCACGCCCACGGCGTCGGCGACGGCGACGCAGCCCACCCAGCAGCCGAAGCCGCAGCTGCCCACCATGGTGCAGATCAGCGGCACCGACGGCGCGCTGGACAATTCCCAATCCAGGGACCAGGACGGCAACGAGGTCGACACCTACGTCGTCAACGGCACGCTGGCGCAGACGTGGCGGTTGGAGAAGGTGGCCGAGGGGACGTACCTCCTGCGCAACGGCTCCAGCAACTTCGCCAAGGTGCTGGATCTGGACTGGAAGACCGGGCGGGTGCAGATCTGGACGAATCCGCCGGGCGCCGACAACCAGGCCTGGTCCTTCGTGCCGGTTCAGGGCGGCTACCAGATCGTCAACTTCTGGAACAAGGGCTGCCTGACGTCCGACGGGATCGCCCACATGGCCAGAGTGGCGGCCTGCTCGAACGCGGCGAACCAGGTGTGGACGCTCTCCTGAGCCGACGGACCGGCAACTGGACGAAGCGCGCCCTCCGGGGGAGCACACCGGGAGCCGAACGCAACCTCCGGACCGGGGGTCACGCCGGCAGCCAGGACGGCCACTGCCGGCGGGGCCGGTCGGCAGGCCGGCCGAGGCCGATCAGGGCGTGCAGCCGGTCGGCTTCGGGGGAGCCGATGGCGGCCAGGATGTCGTAGGCCTCCGACCGGCACGCCCGGGCCGCGTCCTCGGTGGCATCGCGGTCGGCGAGCGCGTCACCGAGCGCCGCCAGGGCCAGCCCCCGCCCTCGGCGGTCGCCGTCGAGCGTCAGCACCTCGACCGCCCGGTCGGCCGCCTCCACCGCCTCGTCGCTGCGGCCGACGGCGCGCAGCGACTCGGTGAGCCGCAGGAGCGTACGGCCCGTCCGGCGCCGGTCGTCCGGCCGCAGCAGGGCGAGGGCGCCGCGGTGGTGGCGCAGGGCCTGCTCGAACTCGCCGCGGTCGTGGGCGATCGTCCCCAGCGAGTCGAGGGCGAGCGCCTGGAGCTCGTGGTCGGCGAGGTGGTGGCAGATCAGCAGGGACTGGTCGACGACGCGGACCGCCGCCTCGAACCGGCCGAGTTCGGTGAACGCGCCGGCCAGGTTGAGCAGTTCGCCCGCCACCGAGCGCCGGTCGCCGAGCCGCTCCCAGACCGAGATCGCCGCCGTGAAGCCGTCGACCGCGTCGCCCGGCCGACCGACCTGGACGAACAGGGCGGCCAGGGAGGCGTGGGCCAGGGCGAGCAGCGGACCCGGCAGGTCGTGGGCGGTGCACAGGTCGCGGGACCTGAGCAACTCGCCGAGGGCCGCGGGTTCGGAGCCGACCTCGGTCAGCAGCCGTCCGAGCACCAGCCGGGCCCTGACCTCGGCCGTTCGGTCGCCCTGCCGGACGGCGGCCTGAAGCAGGACCTTGGCCGCGTGTCCCAGCGGCCGGGTGGCCTGGCCGGTCTCGCACAACAGGCTGCACCCGAGCAGCAGTTCGGCCACCAGATCGAGCCGGGTCGGCTCGTGGAGCCCGGCGTACTGGCCGACCAGGGCGCCGATGCCGTGGTACTCGCCGCGACCGCGGGCCACCGCACGGGAGTCGGGAGCGTGCAGCGCACCGGCGCCGGGCAGGGCCGCGCGGGTGGCGGACGGGCCGAGGGCCGCGATGGTCTCGGCGTGGTGGCGGATCGCCAGGCGGGTGAGGACGGCGGCCGGGCGGTCCGCCTCCGCCTGCGCGTCCGAGCTCGCCGTCGTATCCGGGGTGAGCCGCTGGGCGAAGGCGCGCAGCAGGTCGTGGAACCGGTAACGGTCCGGTGGCACGGTCTCCAGCATCGAGCAGTCGACCAGTGACTCGGCCAGCTCCTCGGCCGCGTGCTCGGGCAGGCCGAGCACCGCCGCCACCGCGCCCGGCGACAGATCGGGCACGTCCGGCACCGCCAACAGCCGGAAGGCGCGCGCCTGATCGGATGTCAGCTGGTCGTAGCCGAAGCGGAACGCCGACTCGACGGCGAGGTCCCCGGTGCGCAGCACATCCAGTCGGAGACGATTCTCGGACAGCTTGTCGAGCAGCCGGGCCATGCTCCAGTCCGGCCGGCAGGCGAGGCGGGCGGCGAGGATGCGCACGGCCAACGGGAGATGGCCGCAGAGCCGGACGAGTTCCCCGGCCGTGTCCGGCTCGGCCCGCAGCCTCTGCTCGCCGACCACCTGGCCGAGCAGGCCGAGGGCCTCCTCCGGGGCGAAGGCCGGCAGCTCGACGACGTGCGCGTTGGGAAGTGAACCGAGCCTGGCCCGGCTGGTGACGAGCACAGCGCAGCCGGGCCGGCCGGGCAGCAGCGGCCTGATCTGTTCGGCGTCCCGGGCGTTGTCGAGAACCACCAGCACACGTCGGCCGGAGAGCAGTGAGCGGAACTGGGCGGATCGTTCGGCCGGCTCGACGGGCAGCGTGTCCGCCGGCACGCCGAGGGCGCGGAGGAAGGCGCCCAACACCTCCTCGGGCGGGGTCGGGTGGCCGTCGGCCCCGTGCAGGTCGACGTAGAGCTGGCCGTCGGGGAAGTCGGCGGCCAGCCCGTGCGCGACATGGACGGCCAGGGCCGTCTTGCCCACGCCGCCCAAGCCCGACACGGTCGCCACGGGCACGGTGCGGGGGGCGAGCAGGACGGTCCGCAGCGCCTCGGTCTGCGCCTCGCGGCCGGTGAAGTCGGCGAGGTCGGCCGGGACCTGGGTCGGCGGTCCCGGCGGCTGGTACGGCGGGCGGGCCGCGGCGGTGCCGGTACGGGGTGCTGCGGGGGCCAGGAGAGCGGGCGTCACGAGAGTGGCGTCGGCCACCAGGATCCGGCGCTGCAACTCGCGCAGACCGGGCCCGGCGGCGACGCCGAGCTGTGCCTGCAGCCGCCGGTCCGTCGCGCGGTACACGCTCAGCGCCTCGGCCTGCCGGCCGGCCCGGTAGAGGGCGAGCATCAGCAGCTCGGAGAACCGTTCCCTGAGCGGGTGTTCGGCCGCGACCGCGGTCAGTTCGGCGACGGCCTCGCCGGACGGTCCGGCCTCGACCTCGGCCTCCAGGCACGACTCCAGGACGGTCACCCGGCGTTCGGCCCACTCGCCGCGCTGCCGCTCGGCATAGGGGCCGGGGAGCCCGGACATCGGCTCGCCCTGCCAGAGGGCCAGCACCGAGCGGAGCGTGGCGGCGGCGTGGGCGTGCTCCCCGGCGCCGCGGAGTTCCTTCGCCTCGCCGACGAGCTCCTCGCAGCGGTCGATGTCCAGTCCCCCGGGGTCCACGGTGAGCAGGTAGCCCCCGCCGAGCGAGGTCAGCGCGGTGGGCCCGAGGATGCGGCGCAGGCGGTGGACGTACGTCCGGATCACGGCCGTGGGCTTGGCTGGCGGATCCTCGCCCCACAGGTCGTCGACGAGTTGACCGAGCGACACGGTGTGGTTGGCCCTCAGCAGCAGCGAGAGGAGCAGGCTCCGCTGTTGCGGTGACCCGAGCGCGAGCTCGCCGCCGTCCCGCCACCCCCGCACCGGTCCCAGCACCGCGAACCGCAACTCACCCACCAGCTGTCCCCATCCACCCGCAAACGAACCCCCCGGCGAATGATACCGACCGCATCACCCCTGGTCAGGGGGTTGCCCTCGGCACCTGGATGCCGTTGACGCAGGTCGGCGGGCTGATGCCGGGGAGCCGGACGGCGTGGAAGGGCTCCTGGCGGCGGGCGCGGGCGCGGGCATGGGCGTCGGGCGGCGCGGGCGCAGGTGCGGGCGTTCGTGGTGGGGCCGGTCGCGTTGAGACGGTCCGGCGGGGTGACTATCGTCGTGGGGTGAGTGAGCGTGTGATGCAAGAGCCCACCTTGATGGTGTTGACCGCCCTCGCGGATGCACCCCGGCATGGGTACGCCATTGCGCAGGAGGTCAAAGCGATGACGGGCGGCCGTGTCTCGTTGCGTACGGGCGCCCTGTACGGGGCCCTGGACCGCCTGCTGGCCGACGGCCTGATCGACATCGAGCGCGAGGAGATCGTCGACGGCCGGGCCCGGCGGATCTTCACCCTGTCCTCGTCGGGGCGGGAGCGGCTGGCGGTGGAGGCCGAGCGGCTGGCGGCGGCGGCGAAGGAGGCCACTCGCCGCCTGTCCGTCGCGCAGCCGCCGGCGGCCACATGATCGAGCACGTGCTGCGGCTCTATCCCGCTGCCTACCGACGGGCCCATGGTGGGGAGATCGTCGCGACCTTTCGCGAGATGACCGCGGGCGAGCCGCTGGGTTCGCGGCTGCGGGAGGGTGCCGGTCTGGCGGCGCACGCGGTGAGGATGCGGATGGGGCTGGGGTCGGCGGCTTCCGTCGCGAAGGTTCTCGGTCTGGCGTACCCCTTCGCCCTGGCCGCCTCGGCCGCCGCCTGCGGCCTGCACCTGCTGCGCTGGTACGCCGCCTTCGTCTCCTCGCCCACCCCGTGGAGGACGCAGCTCGGGGTCGATCTGGAGGGGGCGTGGGGTGCGCTGCTCGTCTCGTCGCTGGTCGTGTTCGCGGGAGCGGCGGCGGCGTTGGCCGGCCGCTGGAGGGTGGGGGTGCCCTGCACGGTGGCCGGGCTGCTCTCCTTCGCGGTGGCCGCGGTGGTCAGCGGGCCGGCGTTCGGTGACCCGGTCGTCACTCCGGCCGCGATGGTCCTGGCGGCGGCCGTGGTGCTCGCCTGCCCGCCGGACCGGCGGGTGGAGAGCGTCGCGGCGGGGCGGGCGGGCCTGGCCGGTGCCGTGATCGCGCTTGTGGTCGTGCCACGGGCGGCCGTCGACGCGCACGGCGTGCCGTGGGTCAGTACCGACTACGGGTGCTGGCCGCTGCTCGTCCTCGCCGCGACCGGCGTCGCGCTGACCTGGCTCAGCGGATCACGAGGCGGTCGCGAGCTGGCGGCCATGGCCCTGGCGTCCCCGCCCCTGCTCGCCCACGCGTACACCGTGGCGTGGGGCGAGGCGGCTGTTGTCGCGGGTGTGGTGGCCGCATGGCCGGTCACTGCGGCGATCGCCCGTCTTGCCGGCCGCCTGAAGCGGGCCGGACGCCCCCTCCTCTGACCTCTGACCTCTGACCGGCCTGTCGAGGTCGAGCACCCACACGGGTGCGACGAGTGGCGTCCATCGCCGGCCCATTAGTCCGTTTGACGTAGCATTCCGCTCGACGGACTATTGGGTCCTGTGCGAGAGGAGACTCATGCCGTTCACCCTGTCCCACCCCGCGGCCGTACTGCCGTTGCTGCGGCCGCCCTTCAGCCGGACCGCACTGGTGGCCGGAGCCGTCGCACCGGACCTGCCCTACGTCGTCGTCGCCACGGGCCTGCCCGTCAGTGCGCAGTCCTGGTACGAACCCTTCGTCAACGCCACGACCACGCACGGAGCGTCGGGGGCCGTCACCGTCACCCTGCCGTACGCCCTCAGCCTGTGCGGACTGGTCCGGGCCGGCCGTCGCCCGCTGGCGTCCCTGCTGCCGGTGCCCGTCGCCCCGTCGCGGCCCCGGACCGCCGGCACGCTGGTACGGCGGGCCGGGTGGATCGTGCTGTCCGCCCTGATCGGCATCGCCACGCACCTGGTCTGGGATGCCTTCACCCACCACGACGGCTTCGTGGTCACCCGGGCGCCCTGGCTCAACTCCAGCCTGGTGGGTGGCCTCACCTGGGCTCGGGCGCTGCAGCACGCGAGCACGATCGGCGGCCTGGCCGCCATCGCGGTGTACGCGTGGCGCAGGCGGGCCCGCCGTGAGGGGCAAGGTCGCGCGAGGCCCGACAGCGCAACACGGCGCCCTGTCCTCCTCGCCATGGCCCTGGTCGCGGTCGTCGGAGCCGTCGCCCACGCCTGGTGGTGGCTGGCCGGCCCGGAGGCGGTGGCCACCGGGCTGCCGCTGGGCACCGTGATCGAAGGGGTGCTGTCCGACGCCGCGAAAGGCGCGGGCGCCGGCCTGATCGGCAGCCTGACCCTGTACGTCGTCGTGTGGTGGATCCGGCGCGCCGTCACGGCCACCCGCCCCCGCAGGAGCGGAGTCGGCTCCGGGTACGAGGATGCCCCGCGGGCGAACAGCGCCGCCTGAGGCCGGACGGCGGCGCCGAGGTGACGCCGGAATCCGGAACAACTCGTAGCGTTGGACGGAGAGTTCGGAGCCTGGCCGGAGAAGGGGAACACGTGCGGACGAGTCGTGATCAGGACCCGCTGAGTTTCGCGTTGCTCGGCGAACCGCGTGTGCGGCGCGCCGACACGGACGTAGACCTCGGCAGCCCGCAGCAGCGGTCGGTGCTGGTCGCCCTGCTGCTGCGCCCGAACGCGGTCGTGACGGGCGACGAGCTGATCGACGACCTGTGGGGAGACGAGCCGCCCGGTGCGCCCGACACCACCTTGCGCACCTACATGTGGCGGCTGCGGAACCTGCTGGAGCCCGTGCGCGCGAAGCCCACGGTGCTGATCTCCCAGGCGGGCGGCTACCGGCTGGCGATCGCACCGGACTGCGTGGACCTGTGGCGGGTCAAGCACCTGCAGGAGCTGGCCGGACAGCACGCCGCCGAGCGGCCGGAGGCCGCCCGGTACGCGCTGGGGGGAGCACTCGCCCAGTGGCGCGGGGAGCCGCTCGTCGGCCTGCCGGGGCCACTCATGCGCCGCGAGCGGGAACGGTTGTCGCAGCTGCGCCGCACGCTCCTGGAGGAGCGCCTCGCCCTCGACGTGGCACTCGGCGCCCCCGCCGACTACCTGCCGGAACTGGAGGAGCTGGCCGGTGACCACCCGTTCAACGAGCGTCTGCAGGAACTGCTCATCCGCGCGCTGCACCGGCAGGGCCGTACGCCCGAGGCGCGTGCGGTCCACGACGCGCTTCGATCGCGGCTGGTGGAGCAGCTGGGGATCGAACCGGGGCCTGCGCTCACGGAGTTGTGTCACGATCTCGACGTGGAAACCACCGAGCGATCGAGGGCCGCTCTGCCCGGCCCGGACTTACGGCCGGACGCACGGCCAAGCGCACGACCAGGCGCACCGGCATCGCCCGCGCCGGCCGACCGCGGCGACGGGTGCGACGTCCCGGACCAACTCCCGCCGGACCTGCCGCAGTTCACCGGACGGCAGGAGCACGTCGACCGGATCGGACAAGCGCTGACCGGACCGGCGCCGACCGGGCGGACCGGCTCCGGACTGCGGCTGGTGACCGTGACCGGGATGGCCGGGGTGGGGAAGACGACCCTCGCGGTGCGAGCCGCCCACACCCTGCGCCCGGACTTCCCGGACGGCCGGCTGTACGCGGATCTGCGCGGCGCCGACCTGGTGCCCGCGAACGCGTCCGACATCCTGGCGGACTTCCTGACGGCGCTCGGCATCCGGGCGGACGTCGTGCCCAAGGACCTCGACGGCAGGTCCGCGCTGTTCCGGACGGTCTGCGCGGGACGACGGCTGCTCATCCTCCTGGACAACGCCGGCGACGACGCCCAGATCCAGCCATTGCTGCCCGGCTCGTCCGACTGCGCGGTGATCGTCACTCGCCGCACGGCGCTCACCGGTGTGCCGTCGGTCCTGCACGTCGCGTTGGAGGTGTTCAGCGAGCACGAGGCGATCAGCCTGCTCGACTCCGTCATCGGCGCGGCACGCCGGGCCGAACAGACCCCCCAGGCCAGGATGCTGGTCGACGCCTGCGGCCGACTCCCCCTGGCCGTACGGATCGCCGGGGCCCGGCTCGCCGCCGCCCCGGACCAGCCGATCGCCGATCTCGTACGGTGCCTGGCCGACGACCGCGAGGGCATCGCCGCGCTCCGCACCAGCGACCTGGCGATCGAGCAGGTCTTCGAGCTCAGCTACCGGCTGCTCCCGGCGTCACCGGCCACCGCGTTCAGGATGCTCTCCTGGGCGGAACCCGACGTCGGTCTGGCGCAGGCGGCCGCAGTCCTGGGCCTGGCGGAGGACGAGACGGAGCGGCTCGCGGAGTCGCTGGTGGACCAGGCGCTGCTGGAGTCGACGGGCGCCGGGCGCTACCGCTACCACGACCTGGTGCGCGCCTTCGCCCGCCGGACGTCGCTGCGGACCGACGAACACGAACGGGCCACCGCCCGGCAGCGGCTGCTGGCCCAGCTGCTCACGTGCGCCCGCGCGGCCTTCGCACTCGCCGTGCCCGGCGATCCGCTCGCCGACGTCTTCGGCGAGCCGCTTCAGCAGCAGGACGGCCGTCCGGGCTTCCCGGTCTCCGCGGATGCCACGGGCTCCCCGGATTCCACGGTCTTCGCGGATTCCACGGTCTTCGCGGTCTTCGCGGATCTGGCGGAGGCCCGGCGGTGGGCGCGGACCGAGACACCCGGCGCCGTGGCGCTCGCGGCCGCCATCGCGACGGACACCCTGCACGGCGTCGCCGACGACAAGTCGGCGGCGACGCCAGAACTACGGTCGGCCGTCGACCTGCTGATCGCCCTCAGCCCGCTCGGCCTCGGCGGCGTCGGCGGCCGGGCGGAGGACGCGACCCGCATGCTGATGGCCGCCGCGGTCGAGGGCGGCGACCGTTTTGCGGAGGGCCGATCGCGGTTCCTGCTCGGCACGGTCCTGCTGGCCCGGGCCCGGCTCGGCGAGGCCGAAGCGCAAGCCCGGCAGGCCGCGCAGGCCTGCCGGGAGGCGGCCGATCCGGCCGTTCTCAGGCAAGCCCTCAACGACCTCGGCCTCATCGCCCAGGCCGAGGGCCGGCACGAGGAAGCGATCACCGCCTTCGACGAGGCGGTGGCCCTCGCCCGGCGACTCGGCCACCGTTCCGGTGAGGTGGCGAGCGCCGCGAACGCGGCCCTGTCCCGCATCCGCACCGGTCACGCGGCCAGGGCGGTGCAGACCTGCCGGCGGATGCTCACCGGACCCGGGGAAGGCGCCGGACCCGGGGAAGCCGTCGGACCTGGGGGAGCCGTCGACGCCGCGATGACCGCATACGTGCACTACGTCCTCGGCCTCGCCTACCAGGAGCTGGGCCGACTCGACGACGCCGCGGCGCAGCTGCGGTCCTGCATCGGCTGCGCGAGCGCCATCGGCGATCACGACCGCGAGTCGGCCGCCCGAAGCCGTCTGGCCGACGTCCTGCGCCTGCTCGGACGGCTCGACGAGGCCGTGCACCAGGCGGAGCGGGCAGTGGAGCTCGCGGAGAAAGGTGGGCGACAGCGCGAACGCGCCCTCGCCCACCTGGTGCTGGCCCACGCGATGACCGCCCGCAGCGACCACCGCGCCGCGCAGGATCAGGAGACGAAGGCGCGCCTACTGCTCGGTCGGCCGAGCACTCCGGAGACCACCGGCACGACGTCGATGCTGACCGCCCTGGCCACCGCCGACTGAACCCCTCACACCCCCGGAGGAAGGACGAGGCCGGTCCCGTTCCACACGATGTGCCCCGACAGGCAGTGCACGTTGGCAGACCCGCCGCAGACCTGCGCCGACGGCGCGGTCGGCGAGCTCTGCCGCACGGGATCTCCCGCGTTCACGGCCATGGCACCCAGGGCCGACACCAGAACCGCCGCACCGGCAACAGCCGTGCGGACGAGGATCGTTCGAAACACGGAAGACACTCCCTACTCATCTGTAACAAGGCGTCCGAACGTTCGCAGGAGCCGGTAGACAGCGCATCAACGTGCCTTTGACCCCGGCGCGGGGCGGGACGCGACGGGACGACCCGGCCCGGACACGGGCATCGACGGTCGTCAGGGGTGCCGGGCAGGCGTACCTCGCGGAGGGCGGGACCGGTGCTTCGACGGCGTGCGCCGGTCATCGACGCCAAGCGTTGATCAAATGTCCATCCGCGCTTCGTAAAGTCGCGCCCGCTTCATGTCGTCAACGGCGGGAAAGAAATGCACCACACGTCACCACGCTTCAACCACCCCCCGAGCGGGGTTCCACGGCACCGGCCGGCCGGTCGGCGCCGGGTCGAACCCGCTGTGGCACACCAAGAACCTCCAGGACGGCCGCACTCCCGGCTACCTGAGGTCCTACGGCGTCGACACCGGCCTGCCGAGCGGGCAGCTGACCGGGAGCTACGCGCCGAAGTACTCGGACGCGCTCCAGGCGCCCTGGCTGTGGAACGACACCAAGAAGGTGTTCCTGTCCACCGAGAACGAGAAGTCGATCGACGCCAAGGCCCGCTACATCGTCGACAAGGGCATCGGCGGCGCGACGATCTGGGAGCTCGCCGGTGACTACGCCCAACGGCCGGGCGGGGAATGGGGCATGGGCTACGACCTGACCACCCGTCTGGACAACGCCTTCAAGGGTGCCGGAGCCGCCGGCAGCACGAAGGCCGGCGGCCGGCCGCAGCCGGCCGAGGTGATCGACGTGAAGGCCGAACTGGTGGAATTCCCCACCGGGGAGAACGACTTCTACCCGGTCCAGCCGAAGCTGCGGATCACCAACAACTCCGGCGTCACGCTGGCCCAGGGCACCGAGATCGCCCTCGACCTACCCACCTCGATGCCGCCGATCGTCAAGGACAACGACTACAAGGAGATGAAGGGCCTCGCACCCGGCCACACCGGCCCCAACACGGGCGGCCTGAAAGGGGACTTCCACCGGCTCACCCTCACCCTCGGCTACTGCGAGGACCTGGCGCCGGGCGCCTCCCGGGACATCGACCTGAAGTACTACCTCCCGATCACCGGGCCGTCCAACGTGACGTTCAGGATCGGCGGACGGGAGTACGGCTCGACCGGGGACCAGCGTCGCGACGTCCGGACGGTGACGCCGCCGGCCCCCGCCACGGGCAGCTCCTGCCAGGCCCCGGACTGGCGCCAGGGCCAGGTCTACCGGCCCGACGGCGGACGGCTGTGGCGGATGTACGACAAGGGTGCTGCGGGGCCGGCCGGTCAGCGGCCGGCGGCGGCCTGCCGGATGAGGTCGGCCACCGCGGCGGGCTGGGAGACGTAGACGGCGTGGCTGCCGGGGACCTCGACCGTTGTGGCACCGGCCCGCTCGGCCATGGCGCGCTGGGCCGGCGGCGGGATCATGCGGTCGTCGGTCGCGACCAGGTACCAGGCGGGCTTCATGCGCCAAGCGGGCTGGAACGCGGCCCCGTTGAGGGCCTCGACGCCCCAGGGGACCTGGGAGTCGGCCATGAACGCGGCCAGGTCCGCGGGGACGTCCGCGGCGAAGGAGGCGGCGAACCGGCTCCGGTCCAGGAACAGGAAGCCGTCCCGGGGCGGCAGGATCGGCGGCACCGGGGCGCCGGGCGGCGGGTCGGCGATGAGGCTGCCCACCGACTCGCCCTTGTCGGGGGCGAACGCGGCGATGTAGACGAGTGCGGCCACCTTCTCGTGGTTGCCGGCCTCGGTGATCACGACGCCGCCGTAGGAGTGGCCGACCAGGACGGCCGGTCCGTCGAGGGCGTCGAGGACCTGGTGGGTGGCGGCGACGTCGCCCTCCAGCGACAGCGTCGGGTTCTGCACGATGCTGACGCGGTAGCCCTCCCCGGTCAGCTGCTCGTACACCCCCTGCCACCCGGAGCCGTCGACGAAGCCCCCGTGGACCAGGACGACGTTCGTGGGTCGTGCGTTCTCGCTCATCACTTCTCCTGTACTGATCTGTACGCATCGGACGGACGAGGTCACGTGGAGAACGGTAGGAGTGAGGGCGGGGCGGTCGATTCCGTCATGTGACGTACTTCGGGGAAGGGGGAGGAGGGGCAGCGGGAGGGGGAGGACCGGAACCATCGACGGACCTATCCCTCCTGGACCTGGTCGAGTGCGTCCCGCAGGGCGGCCCGGGAGGTGACACCCAGCTTCGGGAACAGCTGGTAGAGATGGGTGGAGACGGTCCGCGGAGACAGGAAGAGCCGCTCGCCGATCTGCTTGTTGGACAGGCCTGCGGCCGCCAGCTCCGCGATCTCCCGCTGCTGCGGCGTCAGCGAGACGCCCGTAGTCCTGGTCCGGGCGCGCACCGGGCTGCCGCAGGCGCGTAGCTCCTTGTCGGCCCGGTCGGTCCACGGATCGGCACCGAGCCGCCGGAACACGTCCGCGGCAGCGCCCAGGTGGGGGCGGGCCCGGGCCGAGGCCCTGCCGCGGCGGAGCCGCTCGCCGAAGTACAGCTGGATGCGGGCGTGGTCGAACGGCCAGCGCTCGGCCCCCTCGACGGCCAGGGCCTCGCCGAACCTGCGGACGGCCTCCTCGTCGTCCTCGGTGGCCAGGGCGGCGGAGGCGAGCAGGACCATGCGCAACCGCGGTGACACGGCGTCCAGTCCGGCCTCCCGGGCCGCTCTGATGTGGTCGACGGCCTTCTCGCGCCGGCCGGTTCGCACCGCGGCCTCGACCGTGTCGAGGACCACCCACAGCGCGTGCCCGGTGAACGGCGACAGTGATCCGACCGGCGTGATGGTGTCGGCGTGCCGGTAGGCCGCTTCGACATCGCCCTGCGACAGGGCGATCAGCGTCCTGGCATGGGCGGCGTAGCAGCGGACGGCGTTGGCGCGGCGGGACCCGGCCCACTGGTCCATCCGGTCGGCGAACGCGCGGGCGGTCGCGAAGTCGCCGCAGGCCGCGGACACGCAGGCCAGCACGAACGTGCCGGTCCAGGAACGCAGCGGATAGTCGAACTCCGCACACAGGCTCAGCCCGTGGTGGGCCACCCGTCGAAGCTCCGACCACTCGCCGGTGAACCAGGCATGGCTGCTCCACAGGAAGGAGGCCTGGATGGCGGGGAAGATGTTCTCGCCGGTGCGTCCGCCCCGGGCCGTACGCCGCAGCGGCTCCTCCAACGCACCGAGGCGGTCCGCGTAGGCGCCGGCCGTACCGATCCGCACGATCCGGATCGGATCCGACGTGCCGGGCAGTGCCGCGATGGCGGCGTCGAGCCGGGCCCAGTCGGACGGGCGGGCCCGGGCGGGGTCGGCGAAGGTGGCCCGCAACAACTGCACGGTGTCCGGGACCGAGGTGCACTTCGCGATCGCCTCGTCGAAGTCCGGCCACAACTCGGGCCTGCCGCCGTAGACGCACACCATCAGCAGGGTGGACAGCGCTTCGAGCACGGTGGCGTCGGTCGGGTCGTAGGGTGCGGGCTGGAGGGCGATCGCACCGCTGAGCAGGCGGTGCGCGGTGTCGATGTCTCCGTAGCTGTTGAGCAGGTACAACGCGGCAGCCACCGCGGCGGCCAGGGAGTCGGCATGCGGGGCGGCCTGTCGCGCGTCGTCCAGCAGGCGCGGCACGTCACGCAGGTCGCCGGTGAGGTTCGCGCCGACGTACGCCGCCTTGGCCAGCCGTCTGGCCTGCTCGGACCTGGCCGGGCTCAGCTCGGCGGCCCGCACCAGCGCCGCCACCGCGTTCGGCCCGTCGCCGCGGCGGGCGCTGACGTCGGCGGCCTCCTCGAGGAGGGCCGCGATCTGTTCGTCGGGTTCGACGGTGGCCTGCGCCAGGTGCCAGGCCCGCTGCTCGGGGACCCCGGTCCACGCCTGCGCGAGTGCGCGGTGGACGTTGCGTCGCTGGTCGCTGGTCGAGAGGTCCACCACCGCCGAGCGCATGAGCGAGTGCCGGAATCCCAGCCGGCCGGTCGTGTCGTCGACGTGGACGAGCTGAACGCGCTCCGCGGGAGCCAGGTGCTTCAGGCTGCACCGCCCGGCCACCGCCCGGCGGACGATCCGCAGGTTGCCGCTGCCCTCCAACGCCGCCACGAGCAGGAGGTGCCGGGTGGCCGCCGGCAGAGTCGTGATGCGGGAGGCGAAAGTCGACTGGAGCCGTCGGGTCAGCGGTATGCGAGCGGGCAGGGCCTGGGACGCGGCCCGCTGGGGATCGGTCAGGGCGGCCGGGAGCTCCAGCAGCGCCAGCGGATTGCCTTCGGCATCCGCCATCAGGCGCCGTCGGACCCGGGGGGCGAGCGCCGGGAAGCGACGGCGGAGCAACGCCTCGGAGGCGTCCTCGCTCAGCGGACCCAGCTCGTGCAGCGGAAGTCCGCTGTAGTCGAAGAAGCTCTCGTCCCCGGGTCTGGCCGCACAGAGCATCCCCGCGCCGGTGCCCGGCAGCTGACGGGCCACCTGCCCCAGCACGACGGCACTGGCCCGGTCCAGCCACTGCACGTCGTCCAGCACCAGCAGGGTGGGCAGGTCGCGGGAGAGGTCCGCGAGCAGCGACACCACGGCCTCGGTGACCGCGTCGTGCCCGGGTGCCGTGCCCCGCTCGAAGCCCAGGGCCGCGGCGAGGACGGGTACGCCCGCCGCTTCCGATCGGCTCTCGGGTGCCGAGGCCAGCAACTGCCGGAGAGCGCCGTAGCCGGCCTGCGCCCGGTACTGCACACCCACGGTCTGCAGGACCCGCACCCCTGCGGCCTCGGTCTCCCGGGCGACCGCGGCGAGCAGTGCCGTCTTCCCGACTCCCGGCTCCCCCAGCAGCACCAGCGATCCACCGGCACGCGGGATGCCGGCGAGGAAGGCACCGACCCGCTCCCGGTCGGCCTCGCGGCCGATCAGGGCGCCGTCCCCGTCGTCCGAACCGCCGGACGTGGTGGGACCGGTGGCTCCGTCTCCCATGACTGCACCTCCCCGGAGCGGCGATCGTCGAGACCCCCATGGCCGCCAGGGACACCGTAGTGACATAGTCGGCCGCTGTCCGGTGGGTGCGCCGATCTCCCGGGCGCCCCGGGTGCGAGTGACGCCGCCGCTTCCGGGCGCCTCGCCATGGCTATTCGTCGACTTTCCGACGGAAGGGCAGTCGGCTATGTCGAGGAAACCATGCGAATCCGTGTTCGTAGCCGCCCGCCTGTATCTGACGTGACGCCAAAATCTCCATTATGCCTGCGACTTGCGCAAGGCGCCTTTAAGCTTCGGTTAAAAGGCGGTTCTCCGTCACTCCGGGGACTTCTCGCGAGTCCGGGCACAGGCCTTCTCGACGATGAGAGTGGGTAATGACACCTACAAGTGATCAAATGGGCGGCTCCGCGCGCGGGCCGGGTCGGCGGCGGTCGGGTTTGCCCGGCCGCCGTGTCGTGGGGCGCGTCACGGTGCTCGCGCTGGGGATCGGCAGTTGCTCGCTCGCGGCGGCTCCGGCGGCGTTTCCGCAGGCGGGTGACGGGTCGGTGACGGTCCGGGTGGTGCGGGCGGTGGATGCGAGTGGGGTGTGGACGCCTGCGCTGGAGCCGGGTATCGCGGGTGTGCGGGTGACGCTCTCGGATGACGCCGGTGTCGGGATCGAGGGGGTGACGGCTGCGGATGGGACGGTGACGTTGGCGCCGGCCGTGGCGAAGCCCTCCGGTGGTAGGTACCGGGTGCAGGTGGTGAATCCGAAGCCGGGTGTGTTGTTCCCGGCGTTCGCCTCGCGGCAGGGGCTGGACGGTGCGCCGAACCAGCTGAGCAGTAACGAGGAGTTCGTCGACCTGTCCGGTGGCAAGAACGTGGCGTACACCACGGGGTTGTGGAGCCCGGGTGACTACTGTCAGAAGAACGCGACGCTGGTGACGACCTGCCAGCCGGCCACGCGTGAGGGCGGGGGTCAGCGCACGCTGGTGTCGTTCCCGTACAGTGCGCGCGGGCAGGACGGCGTGGACGTGAACGCGACGAGTATCGCCTCGGATGCCGAGACGGGCACGTTGTTCGGTATCGCGTGGAACAAGGCGGATCGGCGGGTGTTCTCCTCGGCGATGGCGAAGCGGACCACCGATTACGGTCCGGGTGGTGCGGGCGGGATCTATGTGACGGATCCCGCGCAGAAGAAGACGACGTTGTTCGCCACGGTGCCGGACGCGGGGGCGACGGTCCACGGCGGCGGCACGGACGACGCGTTCCTCGATGTGCCGGGGCGGGAGAGTCTGGGCGGCATCAAGGTCACCGATGACGGCAGGGACCTGTTCGTCGTCAACCTCAACGACCGCAAGCTCTACCGCTACGACGCCACCGTGCCCACCGCGGCGGCGCCGAAGGCCTCCTACCCGATCCCGGATCCGGGGTGTCCGACGGCGGGGGACTGGCGCCCGTTCGGCCTGGGCCTGCAGGACGCCACCGGCTACCTCGGCGGGGTGTGCTCCGGCCAGTCCACCGGCAAGCTCACGGACCTGCGCGCCGTGGTCCTGCCGTTCGACCTGGCCACGGGCGTGTTCGGCAAGGCGGTGCTGGACCAGCCGCTGGACTACCCGCGTCAGTCCACCGTCGGCTCGGGCCCGTGCGACGGGGCGGGCTGGTTCCCGTGGACGAGCACGTATCCGGACGCGCAGAACGGCCGCCCGTGCGGCAACGCGACCATCGCCCAGCCCGAACCGGAGCTCGGCGAGATCGGCTTCGAGACCGACGGCTCGATGCTGGTGTCCTTCCGCGACCGCTTCGGCGACCGCGCGCCGGCCTCGCCCGCGCCGAACTCGGTGGCGGTCGTGATGTCCGGTGGTGATCTGAACAAGGCGTGCCCGGTGAACGGCGTCTTCGTGCTGGACACCAACAACGGTTGCGGGCTGTCCCCGCGGGGGACGCGGTTCTTCGACACCACCTGGGGCGGTCACCGCAACACGGCGTTCGCGGGGATGGCGTTGTCCAAGGTGGAGAACACCGTCGCGACGTCCGCTTTCGACCCCAACCACACCGCTCTCGGCTACGGCACGTCCTTCCTCCAGCGGCGTGACGGCACGCAGGACCCGAAGTTCGGTCTGCGACTCAACCCGGCGGGGACGATCGCCCCGTTCGGCAAGGGTGCCTCGATGGGTGATCTGGAGGTGCTGTGTGACCAGGCGCCGCTGCAGATCGGCAACCGGGTCTGGTACGACCCCGAACGCAAGGGCATCCAGAATCCGGGCCAGAAACCCGTCCCCGGCGCGACCGTGAACCTGTACGACGAGTCGGGCAAACTGGTGGGCACCACGAAGACGACGGCGCGCGGCGAGTACTACTTCGACGACTCCGACGTCACCGGCGGCCTCAAACCCCACACCAAGTACACGATCAGGCTCGACAACCCGGCCGACTACGCCAAGGGCGGGCCGCTGTACCAGTGGGTGCCCACCGAACACGACATCGGCGACAACCACTTCATCGACTCCAAGGGCACCGTCCCCACCGGCGGGCAGTACCCCGAACGGGCACTGACCACCGGCGGACCGGGCGAGAACGACCACACCTACGACTTCGGATTCCGCCAACAGGAAGGCGCACTGCGCCTGGTCAAACACGACCAGGACGGCAAGCCGCTGGCGGGGGCGACGTTCCAGCTGTGGCACGAGACGAACGGCACCGACGGGCTGCAGCCCACCGGTGACAAGCCCGATACGGCGGTGGGGAGTCCGTGCACGACCGGGGCCGACGGCCTGTGTCAGGGTGCGGGTCTGCCGGGGACGTACTACTGGCAGGAAGTCAGCCCGCCCACGGGTTACGCGGCCCCGGACACCACGGTGTTCGGCCCGCTGGTTCTGACCCCGGACAACCTCACGGACGGCGTCTCGGTGACGGCGGTCAACCGACTCCTGCCCACCCCGTCGCCGACCCCGACCCCGACACCCACTCCCACCCCCACCCCCACACCGACGACGCCGGCCGTGACGCCGACGCCGCAGAGCCCGCCGGACACGCCTGCGGCGCCGACCGTACCGGCTCCGCCGCAGGCCCCGCCCGGCTCGCACCTGCCGAACACCGGTACGGGCCCGCTCGCACCGATGGCCCTTGCCGCCGTGGCGCTCACGGCGCTCGGTGGGGCGCTCGTCCTGGTGCGCAGGCGTAGGGCCCGACACCGGTAGCATCCGGGCCACGGCGGCCGGCGCTCGACGCGCCGACTGCCGGTAGGGCGGATCGGGCGGGTTCGCGGACCATCGGGTCCGCGAACCCGCCCGAGTGTTTGACCGACGTGAGAGAAGGCATCTTCATGGCCCGGAAGAAGACCGGCGGCCGTACGCCGCATCGGACCTTCTGGTTCAGGACACTGCTGGCGGTCGCGGTGTGCGGGACCGCGGCGGGTGGCCTGGCCGTCTACCAGACCGTCTCCGACGGCACCACGAGCCGGGCGGTGACGGTTGACGAAGCGTCCCGCATCGCGATCTCGCGCCTGAACCTGTATCAGGCGAGCCCGGCGAGGGTGACCCTCACCGCCGCCGAGGGCGGTGGCGTGGTGGTGCGGGTGGAGGGGATCGTGGACTACCGCACTCACCGCGCGGTGGGCAGCTACCGGGTCACCGGGGCCGCCGGTGACCTCGACCACGGCCTGATCGTCTGGGACGGCGACGGCCTGGGACTGGCGCCGAAGGCGGACGGCGCCGGCGGCCCGCCGTGGCAGCAGGCCGAGCACGTTCCCCGCTCGGGCTGGTCACCGCGCGCCTACACCGCGGACCCGCTGGACTCCGGACTCCGGCTGCTGATCCAACTCGGCGCGGACCGGCCCGACAACCCGCTGCTGCTCGCCCAGTCCGGGCCGCGATGGCTGGGCCGCGACCGGATCGACGGTCGGAGCTACGACAGGTTCTCCGGTCCGCGCTCCGGCGACGCGGCGCACGGGGCGGGGGCCGACGGCGAGTTGTCGCCGCTGACCTACTGGATCGACGGCGACGGCGGTCTGCGGCGGGTGACGATGCGGATGCCCGGCCTGGGCACGCCGACGACCGTCGAGATCACCGGGCGGGACGACGGCGCGAAACTGCCCGAAGCTCCCTGGGTCGCCGGCTGACCCGACTGCGGCCGGTGGCGGGTGCCGAAAGCGGCGTCGGCGAGGCTCCCCGGCGCCCGGTCGAGCAGTTCTTCCGATGCTTCAACCCGACCGCCGGGAGGCCTCGTCGGCGGCGACCCGCGTGCTCCGCGCCGACCGGGCTCAGCTCGGCTGCGGCATGGCGGCGATGTCGGTCGGCAGGGGGTAGCGGTTCGGATCGACCGGTCCGGGCAGGTCCGTCGCCGGGCGGCCGGGTGCCGCCGGGTCGGGCATCGACGGTTGGGCGGGCGGCACGGGGACGGAGCTGAACGGTGTGCCGGGTGGCGGCTGGACGGGGGCCGGCCGGCCGGCCGGGACGGCCTGGCGCGAGGCGGCGCCGCACCCGGCGAGCTCCTCCAGGCCGTTCGGGCTCTGCGTCGTGGGCGAGTTGCCGGTGAAGCAGTTGGTGGGGTCGGCCGAGGCCAGCACGAGGTCGGCGCCGTTGGCGGTGACCTGGTTGCCCTCGACGTGGTTGCCGCTCGCCGGGTGCCCGGGCGGGTCCGTGACGATGACCCCGGCCGCGCGGTTGTCCCGGACGAGGTTGCGCAGCACCTGGTTCGCGGTGCCGCCGCCGATCCCGACGCCGATGCCGAAGCCGCCGTCGGCCTGCTCGGGCGAGTCCGCGGCGTTGTTGCCGGCGATCACGTTGCCGGCGATCACCGCGCCGTGCTGCGGGGCGAGGGCCTCCAGGTCGTTGGAGTTCACCGTCACGCCGACGCGATTGCCGACGACGCGGTTGCCGAGCACCGTCAAGTTGTCCGAGGCGTTGGTGATCTCGATGCCGACCGCGTTGCGCTCCACCGTGTTGCCGTGCACCAGCGTGTCGCAGGGCTTGCACTGGCCGACGTAGATGCCGGAATCGGCCCCGCCGGAAGCGTAGGACTCCTCGATGACGCCGCCGCGCGCGTCGAAGGCGTAGATGCCGTAGAGCCCGTTGTTGTACGCCGTCACCCGGGAGGCCCGGAAGCCCTGCACCGGTGGGAAGCGGACGGTGTCCAGCGGGTCGTAGGCCGAGCCGCCGGCGCCGCGCCGCTGCAGCTGCTCGTCGGTGACGCCGGTGAACAGGACGCCGTTGGCGAGGTAGCCGCGGACGGTGAGGTTCTCCACCACCGAGCCGGCGCCGGTGACGGTGATGCCGTTGACGAGCCGCACACCGCCGTCGAGGACCACCGCGTTCCGGTCCGTGCCGCGCACCACCACCCGTGGCACGGTGACCCGCACGCTCTCGCGGTACACACCGGGTTGGATCAGCACCGTGTCACCCTCGCGGGCGATGTCCACCGCCTCCTGCACCGTGTGGAAGTCCTCCGGTACACGAAGGACGCTCCCGGCCGGATGCCGTGTGCCGGACGGCTTCGAATCCGTCGACGAGCAACCCGTGGCCGCCACCGCGACCAGGGCGACCAGCACCGACAGGTATCGCGGCACCGTCGCCCGGAACGCTCCGGACCGGGCGGCCCGATGAGGTGACAGGCCATGAGGAGAGGGGATTTGCATGACAGGTGTTCTATCGTCTCCAATATCGGCCATGCACACCGAACCGGGAAAACCGCAGGAGCCGGCCCGACCTGCCGCGACCGGTTTGGGACGCAGGGCCGTGCTCGCGGCCGGAGCGGTCCTGGCCGCCGGGATCGGCGCGGCGGCGGAGGCGGTGACGAGCAACATCCTCTCACCGGACGGCGGTTCGCCTGCCGGTGCACCGCCGCCGCCCGCGTCGGCGATCCCCTTCCACGGGCCCCGGCAGGCCGGTGTGACGGAACCTCAACTGCCCTCCGCGCAGCTGCTGTCCTTCGACCTCCCGCCGACCACCGCCGCCGCGGACCGGGAGGCCCTGCGCGCCGTCCTCGACGCGCTGACCCGAACGCTCTCCACCGCGGCCGCCGGCACGCTGCCCGACTCGCGCCTGCGGACCGGCGCCCCGACCCGGCTCGCCTCCCTGGTCGGTGTGGGCCCCCAACTCGCCTCCCGGCTCGGCCTGAACGTGCCCGCCGAACTGGCCGACCTGCCGCCGTACCCCGGCGATCGCCTCGACCCGACCCGCAGCCACGGCGATCTGCTGGTCCACCTGTGCGCCGCCGACCGCTGGACGCTGACCGTCGTCGCCGAACTGGCCACCACCGCCGCGAAGACCGCCGGCATCGTCCCCCGCTGGACCCAGTCCGGCTTCCTGCCCCACGCACTCCCGGGCGTCACGCCGCGAAACCTGTTCGGGTTCAAGGACGGCACCGCCAACCCCGACGACGCGGCCGCCCAGCAGTGGGTCTGGGGCCCGCCGGGGCCGCACGAGAACGGGACCATCCTGGTCTACCGCAGAATCCGCATGGACACCGGCGGCTTCGCGGCGCTCCCCGAGGACCGGCAGAACCTGGTGATCGGCCGCCGGGCCGGCGACGGCGTCCCGCTCACCGGCACCGCCGAGCACGACGACCCGGACATCTACGCCAAACACCCGGACGGCTCCTACATCATCCCCGCGACCTCCCACGTCCGGCTCAGCAGCCCCCGCCTCGACGGCGGCGCCCGCATGCTCCGCCGCAGCTACAGCTACGACGACGGCCTGAACGACCGCGGCCTGCTGTTCTGCGCCTTCATGCGCGACCCCGCCCTGTTCACCCGCGTCCAGAACCGCCTGACCGAACGCGACGCGCTGGCCCCGTTCATCGAGCACCAGGCGTCAGCCGTGGCCTACGTGCTCCCCGGCGCCGCACCGGGCGGGACGCTCGGCGAACAGCTCTGGACGTGAAGCCCCGCACCCGCGGTGCGGCCCGGCGTGCCGCAGCGGGGGCGTCAGACCTGGTAGCGGTCCGGGGCGAAGAGGTGCAGGTGGGCGGCGATCCAGTCGGAGGTGCGGCGCAGGCCCTCGTCCAGGCCCACCTGCGGCTGCCAGCCGGCCAGGTCGCGGGCCTTGCGGTTGTCGGAGAGGAGGCGCTCGACCTCGCTGCCGCCGGGGCGCAGCCGGGTCGGGTCGACCACGATCTCGGCCTCCCGGCCGGAGGCGACGATCAGGGCCTTGGCCAGGTCGCCGATCGACACCTCGGTGCCGGTGCCGAGGTTGACGACCTCGCCGAGCGTGCGGTCGGCGCGGGCGATGGCCAGGAAGCCTTCCGCGGTGTCGGTCGCGTAGGTGAAGTCCCGGGTGGGGGTCGTCGATCCGAGCCTGATCTCCGAGGCCCCGGAGTGGAGTTGGGCGAGCACGGTGGGGATCACGGCGCGGGCCGACTGGCGCGGGCCGTAGGTGTTGAACGGGCGGACCACCGAGACCGGCAGCTCGAAGGCGTGCCAGTAGGAGAGCGCCAGCATGTCCGCGCCGATCTTCGAGGCGGAGTACGGGGACTGCGGCTGGAGCGGGTGCCGTTCGTCGATCGGCGCGGTGATCGCCGTCCCGTACACCTCGCTGGTGGAGGTGTGCACCAGGCGGGCGCCGTGGCGCAGGCAGGCGGCGGCGACGTTCTGGGTGCCCGCGACGTTGGTCTGCACGTAGGCCTCGGGGGCCTGGTAGCTGTAGGGGATGCCGATCAGCGCGGCGAGGTGGAAGACGGTGTCGCAGCCGGCGACGGCGTCCAGGACCCGGCCGGCGTCCCGGACGTCGCCGGCGAGCATCTCCACCGGGCCGTCGGGGTCGGTGAGGTAGTGGGCCAGGTAGCCGCGCTCGGCGTACGGCTTGTAGTGCACCAGGGCCCGGACGCGGGCGCCGCGGGCCACCAGCAGGTCGACCAGGGTGCTGCCGATGAAGCCCTCGGCGCCGGTGACCAGGACGGTTCGGCCGGTCCAGTCCCGGTTCGGGGCGGGGGTGGTCGGGGCGGAGAGGGTGTTCGGGTCGGTCATGAGGTCCTCCGTGGGGGAGTCGGTGGTCAGCGGTCGAAGGGGGCGGGGGCGAGGGCGGGGGAGGTGACGGCGGGCGGCTCGGGCGCCGGGGTCCGGCCGATGACGCGGAGCACCTTGGCGGCCAGCAGGTCGGCGGCGCGTGCGTGGTCGCCCGGCTCGGCCGCCCGGGCCATCGCGGCCAGCCGGGCCGGGTCGGCGAGCAGGGGTTCCACCAGTGCGGCCAGCCGCTCGCCGGTGCACTCGCCGTCCGGCAGCAGCAGACCGGCGCCGGTGTCGGAGAGGACGCGCGCGTTGTGGGTCTGGTGGTCGTGCGGCGCGTGCGGGTAGGGCACCAGCACGGCGGGCATCCGTACGCTGGAGAGTTCGGCGACGGTGGCCGCGCCGGCCCGGCACACCATCAGGTCGGCCGCCGCGTAGACCAGGTCCATCCGGTCCAGGTAGGAGACGGCGCGCGCCATCGGGTTGCCGGCCAGTGCGGCGCGGACCTCCTCCAGTGCGGCCGGGCCGGTCTTGATCAGCAGCTGCCGGTCGGTGCGGTGCCGCCAGCGTGCGGCCAGTGCGACGGCGGCTGCGGTGAGCCGGGCGGCGCCGAGGCTGCCGCCGTTGAAGACCAGTAGCCGGGCGCCGTCCGGGACTTCGAGCTGCCGGCGGGCCTCGGCGCGCAGCGCGGCCCGGTCGAGCCGGGCGACGGCGCCGACCAGCGGCATCCCGACGGTCTGCGCCGACCGGCCGGCGGGCAGGTGCTCGCGGGTGCGGTCGAAGGCGAGCGCGATGTGCGGGGTGAGCCGGGCGGCGAAGCGGTTGGCCCGCCCGGGCACCGCGTTCGACTCGTGCACCACGCTCGGCAGCCCGGCCAGCCGGGCGCCGACGATCGCCGGTGCGCTCGGATAGCCGCCCATACCGACCGCCACCTGCGCGCCCTGGGCCCGCAGGATCTCCCGGCACTGCCCGCCGGAGCGCAGCAGCGCCGCGGGCAGCAGGTAGCGGCGCGGGCCGAGGGAGGCGTCGAAGGGGATCATGTCGACGGTGTGCAGCCGGTAGCCGGCCTCCGGGATCAGGGTGGTCTCCAGGCCGCGTTCGGTGCCCACGAAGGAGATCACGGCCCGGGGGTCGGCTCGGCGCAGTGCCTCGGCCAGCGCGAGGCCCGGGTAGATGTGTCCGCCGGTGCCGCCGGCGCCGATCACCACCGACAGGGGACGGTCGGGATCGTGGTTGCCGTGGTTGCCGTGTTCTGTCCGCATGCCGTCGAGCCTGCCGAGGCCGTCTAAGAGACTTCTCAGAGTCGTTTTGAGAGGGTTGTCGGTATGAGCAACGGGCAGAGGGTGCTGGTCGTCGACGACGATCCGGAGGTGCGTGCCGCCGTCGAGGACGGTCTGGCCGTCGAGGGGTACCAGGTGCGCGGCGCGGCCGACGGGCTGGCGGCACTGAGCGAGGTGGCCGGCTGGCAGCCCGACGCGATGGTGCTCGACCTGCTCATGCCCGTCCTGGACGGACTGGCGGTCTGCCGCCGGCTGCGGGCCCTGGGCGACCGGGTCCCGATCCTGGTGCTGACCGCCCGCGACTCGGTGACCGACCGCGTCGACGGCCTCGACGCGGGCGCCGACGACTACCTGGTGAAGCCGTTCGCACTGGACGAGCTGACCGCCCGGCTGCGTGCCCTGCTGCGGCGCAGCGCCCCGGCGGCCGAGGAGACCGGCTACCGCTTCGCCGACCTGGAGGTCGACCCGGCCACCCGGACCGGCACCCGGGCCGGGCGGCCGGTGGAGTTCTCGCGCACCGAGTTCGCGCTGCTGGAGGTGCTGCTGCGCCACCCGGGCCAGGTGCTCCCGCGCGAGGTGATCATGGAGCGGGTGTGGGGCGCCGACTTCGGCCCCGACTCCAACTCGCTCGCGGTGTACGTCGGTTACCTGCGCCGCAAGCTGGAGGCCGATGGCGAACCGCGGCTGGTGCACACCGTGCACGGGGTCGGCTACCGCCTGGACCGGGGGTGAGGGCGCACGCCCGCTGGCGGCGCCGGCGCCCGCTGCGCACCAGACTGGCGCTCGCCTGCACGGCCGCGGTCGCCGTGGTCGCGCTCGGGATCAGCGCGGCCGCGTTCAGCATCGTCCGCTACGAGCTCAACCACCAGCTGGACCAGCACCTCACCCAGCAGGCCACCCTGGTCCAGCAGCAGCACCGCGCCGAGGGGCCGCAGGTCGTCTACGGCGAGTGCAACTACCTGGCCGCCCCGGCCTGCGCGCAGATCGTCTCCGCCGACCCCGGCAAGGCGCCGAACGAGCCGTACCTGCTGCCCGTCACCCCGGCCACCCGCCAGGTCGCGGACCGGCAGCGGGCCGGCTACTTCACCGACCTCACCATCGGCGGCCACCCGGCCCGGATGCTCACCACCCCGATGATCGCGGCGCCGCCCGGTGCCCGGCAGGCCGTCCAGGTCGCGCTGCGCGCCGACAGCGTCCGGGAGGGGGTGCGGCAGGCCGGCGCGCTGATGGCGGCCGTCGCGGCGGCGGGCGTGCTGCTGGCCGCCGCGCTCGGGCGCACGGTGGCCCGTACCGGCCTCGCCCCGGTCACCCGGCTGACCCGCACCGCCGAGCGGATCGCCGACACCCGGGACGCGAGCCTGCGGATCGAGCTGCCGCCCGGGCGCCGGGAGGACGAGCTGACCAGGCTGGCGGGCAGCTTCAACACCATGCTGGGTGAGCTGGAACAGTCCGTGACCGCCCGGCGCAGGCTCGTCGCCGACGCCTCGCACGAACTGCGCACCCCGTTGACCGCGCTCCGCACCAACGCCGAACTGCTTTCGCGTGCCGATCGATTGACGGACAGTCAGCGCGAGCGGGCGGCGGCCGCGCTGCGCCGCCAGCTGCGCGAGGTCACCGGCCTGGTGAACGACCTCATCGAGCTGGCCCGCGACGAGGAGCCGCAGCCGCTGCTCGAACAGGTCGGGGTCGGCCGGCTCGTCGGGCACTGCGTCGACACCGCGCGCGACCACTGGCCGACGGTCGCCTTCACCCTGGAGAACGACGCCGCGGAGCGCACCGTCCCCGGCGTGCCGGCCCGCCTGTCCCGGCTGGTCACCAACCTGCTGGACAACGCGGCCAAGTTCAGCCCGCCGGGCGCCACCGTCGAGGTCCGGCTCACCGCCGGGCTGGAACTGACCGTCCGCGACCACGGCCCCGGCATCGCGCCCGAGGACCTGCCGTACGTCTTCGACCGCTTCTACCGGGCCTCGGCCGCACGGGCGCTGCCCGGCTCAGGCCTCGGGCTCGCGATGGCGCGCCAGATCGCCCAGGCGCACGGCGCCACGCTCACCGCCGAGGCCGCCCCCGGCGGCGGCGCGCTGTTCCGCCTGCGGCTGCCGGGCTGAACCCGGGACCGCGAGGAGCGCCGAAGTCCGGCGCACGCCCACCCTCCGCCGTCCGCACGCCGACGGCTACCGGGTCTTCCCCGCCGGCGAACGGGACGACGTCACCGAGGTGATCCTCCCCGACCCCGGCGGCCACGCCGCCACCCCTGCGGATGCCGACCGCCTCCGCCGTGCCCGCCCGGTTCGGGAGCCGGTCGGATCAGCCGGTCAGATCAGCCGGTCGCGGTCACGCGTGGCGATGGCGCGGACGCGGGTGGCGAACCGTCCGCGGCTGCGTTGTTGGTGCAGTTCCTCGGCGGCTTCCTCGTCGCCCGCGTCGGTGGGGGTCTGCGGTGTCTCGTCCCCGTCGTGGTCGGTGTCGGCGTACTCGTCGTGGAGGAGCCAGCAGCCGTGGATGCCGGCGAGGAGGTCTTCGAGGAGGTCGCGGGCGGGCCGTTTCGGGTCGAGGGGGGTCAGCCGCAGGCCGGTGTCCTCCGCGTCGAGCTCCCCGTCCTCGTCCTCGTCCGGGTATTCGGCGAGGGCTTCCTCGAAGTCGTCGATCTGGTCGCGGAGGGCCGTCGGGTCGGGCAGCAGGCCGTCGGCGACGTGCAGGGCGTGTCGGACGAGGGCGGTGACGGCGTCGTACGGGGAGGCGCCGGCGTCGATGAGTTCGAGGACGAGGGTGGGGGTCTCGTGGGCGAGGGCCTCGATGGTGTCGGCTTCGAGGACGACGGTGGCCCGGTCGTGGCCGGAGGCCTGGGAGGCGACCTCGGCCGCGGCGGTGAGCCAGTGGGCCGCGGCGACGGCGGCGGCGGTGGGGTCGATATCGGAGAACAGCTGGGCGGGGCCGAACGGGTCCTGCTCGAACAGCAGGTCGGCGGAGGCGACCTGGGCAGGGGAGGCGTCCTCGCGGCTGAGGAGGACGGCCTGCTGGGCGCGGGCGGTCAGGTCGCCGAGTTCGGCGTTCTCGACGGCGGCGAGTTCGGTGGCGGCCTCGGCGAGGACGGTCTCGGTCAGCCCCTCGTCGTCCAGGGCGGCCAGGGCGCGGCCGACCCGGTTCGCGGACTCGACGACGGGGCTGTAGGAGACGGCCAGCATCCCGCCCTGGGGGAGGTTCGGTCGGGCGATGGCGGCGGCGACCTCGGCGAAGGCCCCGCGTTCCCGTTCGCGCCGCCATCCCTCGGTGTCGGGTTCCAGGGAGCCGGCGGCGCCGGCCGGATGGGTGTAGGTGTGCCAGGCCGCTTCGGACAGCTGGGTCAGCGTGGCGGCCAGGCGCAGGAGCGCGGTGGTGCCGGTCCCGGCGGGGAGGGTGGCGATGCTGGTGGAGAGGTCGCCTTCGCCGGTGCCCCAGGCGGCGATCAGCTCGTGCCGGACGGGGTCGACGCTGTAGCGGGTCATCAAGCCGTTCCTTCGGATCGGGCCGGTACGCCACGTGGCGCGAAGCAATTCTGACGTATCACCAGGTGCTGACCGTCCGTCCGCTGTCGGGGTCGGGGTCGGGGTCGGTGCCTGGGTGCGCGGGCGTTCCGATGCCGGTGGCGGTTGGGGCCTGTGCTGGCCCCTGCCGGGGAGACGCGCGAGGGGGGGGCAGCGGGGGCGGTCTGGTGCGGGCGGGGCGTGTGGTGGCCGTCGATGCGGGGGGCTCGTCCGAAGTCTTGCCGGAGAGCCCATGCCGGGATCTCCGGCGCGGTAGAACAAATGCTCGGTCCGGGCGGGGGGTGTCGGCGGCAGCGCGAGGGTGTGCCGGGTGGGCGGCGTGGCCGCCGCCTCACACCGCAGCCGCGCCCCTTTCACCTGCTTGGCCCAATTCCGTCGCCGGCTCGGGACGCCGGTCGCACGCCTGTTCCGGTGGGCGTCCGGCGGCGAGGGGGGAGCGGCCTGTGGCGGGCGGATGCCCGGTGGTACACCGGCCCTGCGGCGGATCGTACGCATCGGGCCCGCAGTCGCTCTGGCGGTGCGAGCTGCGGGCCTGCCGGGAAACGACCTGCCAGGGCCCCGTGATCGGAGCCCTGGCGGGGTCTGCGCATCGTGTGGGTCTATCGGATACTGGTCGGGAGGGCGTCCCGCCTCGGGGTGCGGTGCACCCCGGGGCGGGGGCCGGACCGGAGCCCCGAGCTGACTCCTCGGGGCTCCGTGTCATGCGGTCGCAGCTATCCGGTCGACTCAGCGGTAGTGCTCGACCACGCGGAAGCTGCCCACGACGCCGTCCTCGACCCGGATGCCCTCGGTGCGGTGGATCTTCACGCCGTCGCTGGTGCTGCGCGGCCCGACGGTGGCGATGGGGGCGCCGTTGTCGCAGACCGCCCCGCGGAACACCTCGACGGTCTTGTGGCTGTCGTTGCGGATGTTCAGGGTCCGGGCGCCCAGGCCGCTGATCACGGTGATGCAGCCGCCCGAGTGCGCGGAGTAGGTCCGCTCGTTGATGTGGATGCGGCCCTCCTCGTGGCGCTTCTCGTTGTGCCCCTCGTTGTGCCCCTCGTTGCGCCCCTCGTTGCCCTTCCCGCCAGCGGCGCCGCCGTCGGCGGGCAGCTCGGCCGGAGCAGCCACCTGCCGCGCCGAAGCCTGCGGAGCCATCGGCTCGGAGGCGGCCGACGCGTACGTGACACCGGTGACGGCCAGGGCCGCGACTCCGAGGGCGGCGGTGGTGGCGGCAAAGCGGTTGGTCTTCATGGAAGCTTCTTTCGCTCTCAGACGATGTCGGCTGGGCAGCCGACCCGAGATTGAACGTACTGAATGCCCCCATAGCTGTCATTTCGGGCATATCGAAATGTCGGCGAACGGGGTACGCCGGTCCGCGTGTCGCCCCTGAGGCTGGCTGAGCGTCCCGTCAAAGTGCTTGCTGTAGAGGCAAGTTGATGGGGGGTGGGTCCATTAGTGTGATTACCTGACTCCCGCTCACCCCTTTGACGTTCAGAGCTGCCCGGCACCGTGGGTGAGGCGGAGTCGCGGGTCAGCTGACGGTCGGTGCTGCCGGGGCTGCGGGGCCGGTGGGCCGGGAGGCCGGGAAGGCCGTGCCCGGCGGCCGGCCCCACGGCCAGGCGCGCCGGCAGAGCGCCCGGCCCGGCCGTAATTCGCTTGACCTGGCCACGGGGCGACGCTGCACTGTGGCGGGACACCACGAGTCGTGGTGCCGGTATTCCCAAGGGGGCAGCGGCAGCGATGGAGATCCGTTCCACAACCGACAAGGACCTCGACGTCTTCGTCGACACGCTCCACGCCGCCTTCGGGCGCTTCCCGGAAACCCCGGCCGAGGGCGCCGGTGTCTTCTGGTCGGCGCTCGAACTGGACCGCGGCCTGCTCGCCGTGACGGCGGACGGGCGGCCCGTCGGCACCGCCGCCGCGTACTCCTTCGAGCTCACCCTGCCCGGTGGGGTCCTCGTCCCGGCCCCCGGGGTGACCAACGTCGGTGTCCTGCCCACGCACCGACGCCAGGGTGTGCTCACGGCGATGATGCGTCATCAGCTCACCGAGGTGCGGGCCCGCGGGGAGTTCCTCTCCGTGCTGCTGGCCTCCGAGGCCGTGATCTATCGCAGGTTCGGCTACGGACCGGCGACCTACACGCAGCGGCTGACGGTGCCGCGCCACCGCGCCGCCCTCGCCCGCCCCCGGGCGGGCGCAACGGCCGACGCCGCGGCGGCCGGCTCGGTCGAGCTGCTGCGGCGTGCCGAGTGCGGCGGGATCCTGGAAGAGGTCTACGACCGGTACCGCCGCGCCCAGCCCGGCGCGCTCTCCCGGCCGCACCGCTGGTGGGCCCTGGGCGCGGGCCGGCCCCCGGTCTCCCGGGCGCCGCGCTACGTCGCCGTCCACCGCGACGCCGACGGCGTCCCGGACGGGTACGCCAGCTACTCGCTCGGCGAGTCCGACACCCTGACGGTCGACGAGACCATCGCCACCGACGACGCCGTCTCCACGGCCCTGGCCCGGTTCGTGCTCGGACACGACCTGGTCTCCCAGGTCGTGTCCGAGCACTTCCCGCCCGACCACCCGCTGCGCTGGCAGCTCGCGGACTTCAACGCCGGCCAGCTGAGCAACCACACCGACTGGCTCTGGGTGCGGCTGCTGGACGTCCCGCGTGCGCTGACCGCGCGTGGCTGGTTCACGGACGGCGAGCTCGTCCTCGACGTCGACGACCCGTTCCTCGGCGAGCACGGCCGCTACCTGCTGACCGTCCGGGACGGCAAGGCCGACTGCGTCCTGACGGACCGGGAGCCGGACCTGTCCCTGGACGTGAGCGACCTGGGCTCGGTCTACCTCGGCGGCACCGCCCCGAGCACGCTCGTGCGCGCCGGACATGTCCGGGCCCACCGTCCGGGCGCGGCCGCCCTCGCCGACGCCCTCTTCCGCGCCGAGCGCGCCCCACACTGCCTGCACTGGTTCTGACCGCGCGCTCGCCTCGTGCGTGCGGGCCCGTCCGGGCCGGCGCCTGCTGCGGAAGGGCCGTCGGCCGGGATTCCGGCCGACGGCCCGGGGCTGCCCGCTACCGGAACAGGCGGTCGCCGCCGGTGGCCATGCGGTGGGTGCCGCTGTGGCGGTTCACCCAGTCACGGACGAGGTTGATCGCGTTGGCGCACTGCCAGCTGTTGTCGTACTCGCGCACTCCGGTGAAGGCGCCGTAGCCCGCGATGATGCCGTCCACACCCGCATCGCCCAGCAGCTTGTCGACGTACCACGGGTCGTTGTAGGTGGTCGTCCAGGACAGCGTGGCCGCGAGCCGTCCGGCGGCACGGTCCCCGGCCCCCTTCTTCAGCTCCGCGCACGTGTTGTAGGTGGCCTCCGTGCAGTTGCCGAACCCCTTGGTGATGTCGGAGTCGCCGTAGTCCATCGCCCGGTGACCGGCCGGGAACCCGGAACCGGACCGGTTGAAAGCGCCCTGGACCTGATCGCGGGTCCCGGTCGACGTGATGCCCTCCAGCGGGCCGAGCTTGCCCTCCAGGCTCTGCCAACCCCGGCCGCCGACGTCCGGGGTGCTCCCGCCGTGGTACTCGAAGAAACCGTAGAGCACCTGGATCCCGGCTGCCGTGAGCCGCTGCGCCTTGTCCCGCAGCCCGGCGACACTGCACGTGCGGTTCGGCTGCTCCCCGCAGTAGTTCGGGTCCTTGATGTCCAGCCAGACCAGCGACAGCCGGCGTCCGGCGTTGGCGTTGGAGAGGATGCTGTCGAAGCTGGGGCCCAGCCGGTTCTCACCGGCCGAGGAACAGTCGTGGTAGGCGCGCCATTCGTTCGGGTTCCACCAGGCACAGACGTCGATCTCGATGCCGTTGGCGCCGTGGCCGAGCGCGGCGTCCACGCCGTCCAGGGTGTCCACCCGGTGCGCGATGGCGTAGACCGCGTGGCGCTGGTCGGCTGCCGCCGCCGGGGTCGTACCGAGCGCGGTGAGGCCGACGATCCCGCACAGTGCCGCCAGCAGCGCCAGCACCTTCCGCGGGCCGGTGCGATGCCTGAGGTGAGTGGTCAAGAAAGGTACTCCTTCATGTCGGTGCCCTGAAGCCGTCGCGCCGATGACGCCGCCGTCCTGACGCGCCGCTCGTCCCCCGCCGGCGGCGACCCCAACTCGGCCCTGGTCATGGCCACTTCATCTTGCCATCGCGCCGTGACGGACACCGGGGAAACAGCGCACATCCCTTCGCCTACGATCGCCGGTGCCGCGAGGGGGCGAGATGATCGCCGCGGCTCGGGAGTGCGTGCTGCGCTCGGCGTCGCCCGAGCCGGGGGGCGGCCATCGGTTCGGCGGGCCCGGTTCCGAGTACCGGTGTCAGTGGTGTCCGGTCATGTGGGCGAGGGCCTGTGCGGCGGAGTCGGGGGCGAAGGCGCTGGCGAGTCCTTCGGCGGCCCCTTCGGCGGCCTCGGCGGAGCGGGGCAGCAGGACGTTCTCGTAGGCGGTGATGGCGTCGTCGACGGTGGGCCGGCCGGAGAGGGAGCGGGCGAGGTCGGCGCCGTCGAGCATGGCGAGGTTGGCGCCCATGCCGGAGAAGGGGGACATGAGGTGGGCGGCGTCGCCGAGGAGGGTGACGCCGGGGGTGTGCGGCCAGGTGTGGGAGAGGGGCAGGGCGTAGAGCGGGCGGTTGGTGTAGCCGGTGTCGGTGTCGGTGATGAAGCCGGTCAGGCTGTCGCTCCAGCCGGTGAACGCGTGGAGCAGGGCCTCCCGTACGGCGGCGGTGTCGGTGAGGTCGAGGCCGGCCTGCCGGTGCCAGTGCTCGTCGGTGCGCAGGCCCAGGTAGCTGCGGATGTGGCCGTTGCTGTTGCGCTGGGCGATGAAGCCCCGGTTGTCGTCGAGGGCCATCATGGTGCCGTTGCCGGTGAGGGCGGCGAGTCGGGGGTGGCGGGTGTCCGCCTCGTCGAGGCCGGTCTCGACGAACGTGACGCCGGTGTAGCGGGGCACGGCGTCGGACAGCAGGGGCCGTACGCGGGACCAGGCGCCGTCGGCGCCGACCACCAGGTCGGTCTCGATGGTGGTGCCGGTGGTGCCGTTCGTGAAGTGCAGGCGGTGGGTGCCGCCGCCGAGCGGCTCGGCCTTCTCCAGCTTGTGGCCCCACCGGACGGTGTCGGGGGCGAGGGAGTCCAGCAGGATGCCGCGCAGGTGGCCGCGGTCGATCTCGGGATTGCCGTCCGCGCCGGCGGCCGGTGGCGGGACGGCGTCGAAGACGACGCGGCCGTCGCGGCCGACCAGGCGCAGCTGCTGGCCCTCGGGCCGGGCCAGCCGCTCGAATTCCTCCCACAAGTCGGCCTCGCGCAGGGCGTGTTGGCCCGATTCGGGGTGCATGTCGAGGGTGCCGCCCTGGTCGCGGGCGGTGCGGGAGGCGTCCAGGTCGTAGACGGTGACCTCGATGCCGCGGCGCTGGAGGATGCGGGCGCAGGTCAGGCCGCCGGGTCCGGCGCCGATGATCGCGATGCGGGGGGTGTCGGTGCTCACGAGGTGCTCCGGTGGTCTCGGTGGTCCGGTGATCGGAGGTGGGGCGGGGTGGGCGGCGGCAGGGGCGGGTGCCGACCGGGGGCATCGCCGGACCGGCCGCCACGATGACGAAAGCACACTCGGTAAAAAAGTGCAACGACACAACTTATTTGACCGTGCAATTCAAGGTATGATCCAAGCATGACTGCACCCATCGGCCGCCGTGAGCGGAAGAAGGCCGCCACCCGCCAGTCCCTGGCGGACGCGGCCCTGAACCTGTTCCTGGCGCACGGCTACGACCGGGTGACGCTCCGGGACGTCGCCGAAGCGGCCGACGTGTCGACCACGACCCTGCTCAAGCACTTCCCCGGCAAGGAGGCCCTGGTCTTCGACGAGGAGGCCGACCAGGAGGCCCGCCTCGTCGCCGCCGTACGCGACCGCGCACCCGGGCAGTCCGTCCCGCAGGCCCTGTGCGCGCACGTCAAGCGGACGCGCATCGGTGAGCGGAACCCCGATCCCCGGTTCGCGCCCTTGGTTGAACTCGTGCGGAACACGCCCGCACTGAGCGAGTACTCCCGCCGCATGTGGATCCGCCACCAGGGCGCTCTCGCACGCGCCATCGCCGAGGACAGCGGCGCCGATGACCTGCGGTGCGCCGCGCTCGCACGCTTCGCGCTCGAAGTCTCGGCCCTCGTCGACCACGCCGACGATCCGGGGCGGGCCGTCGACGCCGCCTTCGACCTCCTCGAACACGGCTGGCAGGCCCGCTGACCGCCCGTCCGGAGACGGGCCGACCGGCGGCCCCGTCGGGGCCGACGCTCTGATACTGGGAGGTCGCCCGCCGTCATCATGGACCTCCATGGATGCCCCCGGCTTTGGTCGGGGGAGGAAATGGACTGCCCGCGTGGCGGGTCGGGTGGCTGCGTTTCGCCCCCTGGGCGGGCCGCGGTGCTGTGACAGGCGGGATTGGATCCTCACGGATTCCCCGTTAGGTTGTGAGTCATGGCCATGACTCACGTGAAGCGGGCGTTCAAGTACCGCTTCTATCCGACGGATGCGCAGGCGGCTGAGTTGTCGCGCACCTTCGGGTGTGTGCGGAAGGTCTACAACATGGCGTTGCAGGCCCGTTCGGAGGCGTGGACGCTGCGTCGGGAGCGGGTCAACTACAACGCCACGTCGGCGATGCTGACGGGGTGGAAGAGGACCGGGGAACTGTCCTACCTGTCCGAGGTGTCGTCGGTTCCGTTGCAGCAGGCGCTGCGGCACTTGCAGGGGGCGTTCGCCAACTTCTGGCAGAAGCGGGCGAAGTACCCGACGTTCAAGTCCCGGAAGAAGTCCCGCAGGTCCGCCGAGTACACGTCCTCCGCGTTCCGGTTCCGGGACGGCCGGCTGACGCTGGCGAAGATGGATCGGCCGCTGGACATTGTGTGGTCCAGGCCGCTGCCGCGGGGCGCGGCGCCGTCCACGGTGACCGTGTCGCAGGACAGCGCGGGGCGCTGGTTCGTCTCGCTGCTGTGCGAGGACCGCCCGTCGATGCCCGCACCCGTGAACACGGCGGTCGGGATCGACGCGGGGATCACCAGTCTGGTGACGCTGTCCACCGGGGAGAAGATCACCAACCCCCGGTACGGGCGCAAGGACCGGGAACGCCTGGCCAGGGCCCAGCGGGAGCTGTCCCGCAAGACCGAGGGCAGCGCCAACCGGGACAAGGCCCGGCTCAAGGTCGCCCGCGTGCACGCGCGGATCGCCGACCGCCGCCGGGACTTCCTGCACAAGCTCACCACTCGACTCGTCCGTGAGAACCAAACGGTCGTGATCGAGGATCTGACGGTCCGGAACATGCTGGGGAGCCGGACGCTCGCCCGCGCCATCGGTGACGCGAGCTGGACCGAGATGCGGTCCATGCTGGAGTACAAGGCCCAGTGGTACGGCCGGGACCTGGTGGCCATCGACCGGTGGTTCCCCAGCTCGAAACTGTGCTCGGCCTGCGGCGTGATCGCCGCGAAGATGCCCCTGAACGTCCGTGCGTGGGAATGCGCCTGCGGCGCGCGGCATGACCGGGACGTGAACGCGGCACGCAACATCCTGGCCGCCGGACTGGCGGTTGCAGCCTGTGGAGACGGTGTCAGACCTCAACGGAGCACTCCGGGCGGGCAGTCGTCGGTGAAGCAGGAAACATCCCGACCGCAGCGCTCACGCGCAGCGGCTCAGCCGCGAGGCTGAGGGGAATCCCCCGGCTCCAGCCGGGGGAGGAAGTCAAATGCTTGTCACTCTGATGTGGTGCACGGTGGGGGGTGCGCGTGGACTTCCGACTGCTGGGCTCGGTGGCCGCAGTGGCCGCGGACGGCCGGGAGCTCCCCGTCGGGTCGGTCAAGCGCCGGAGCCTGCTGGCCATGCTGCTGCTGAACCCCGGCGCACCCGTCACCGTCGACCGGCTCACCGAGGCCGTGTGGGACGAGGAGCCGCCCCGGCACGCGCGGACCGTCATCCAGAACCACGTGTCGGGACTGCGCGCGCTGCTCGCCGCGCACGGTGCGCCCGCCGTCGGCGTCGAACTCGTCACCGACGGCGGCGCCTACCTCCTGCGGGTGCCCGAACTGGCGGTGGACACCGGCCGGTTCGAGCACCTCCTCCAGTCCGCCCGGTCACTGCGCGCCGCCGGCGACTCGGTGGCCGCGCTTCAGGAGGCGCTCGCCCTGTGGCGGGGCCCAGCGCTCGCCGGCACGACCGCCAGCCTGCCGCTGCAGTGCGCCGCGCAGGGCCTGGAGGAGCTGCGGCTCGTCGCCGTGGAGGAACTGGCGCGCGCCCACGGCCGGCTCGGCGACCACGGCGCGGCGGCGGGCGTGCTGCGCACCGAGGTCGCGATGAACCCGCTCCGGGAGTCGCTGGTCGCGGCGCTGATGCTGGCGCTCGGCCGGGCGGGAAGGCGGTCGGAGGCGCTGGGCTGGTTCCACCGCACCCGCCGGGCCCTGGCCGACCAGCTGGGAATCGACCCGGGAGTCGAACTCGTCGACGCCTACGACGCGCTCCTGCGCGCCACCGCCCCGGCCGACCGGCCGGCCCCCGGCCCGTACACCGGGGCCCCGCCGGCACCGGACCTGCCCGTCGACGGTCCGCCCCCGCCAGCCCCCGCACCCGCACCCGCCCCCGCACCCGGGCCGACGCCGCCCCGCTCCGCCGCCTGGACCTTCCCCCGGCGCCCCCGGGGCTTCTCCGGCCGGCAGGACGAACTGGCCGCGCTCGACCGGGCCACCGGCACCCCCGGCGCGATCGCCGTCGTCACCGGCGGCGCCGGGGTCGGGAAGACCACCCTCGCCGTGTACTGGGCCCACCACCGGCAGACGGACTTCCCCGACGGCCGACTGTTCGTCGACCTCTGCGGCCACAGCCCCCTGCCCGAGCGCTCCACCGCCGCCGTGCTGCGCGAACTGCTGCTCGCCCTCGGCCTGCCGGCCGAGCAGATGCCCGGTTCCGCCGAGGCCATGGCGGCCCGCTACCGGGAACTGACCACGGACCGCAGGATGCTGATCGTCCTGGACAACGCGCGCCGCTCCGAGCAGGTCCGCCCACTCCTGCCCGACGGGGAGGGCTGCGTCACGGTGGTGACCAGCCGCGACCGGCTCGGCGGCCTGGTCGCCTCGGACGCCGCCCGCCCCGTCTCGCTCAGCGAGCTGTCGCCCCCGCAGTCCGTCACCCTGCTCGCCGCCACCCTGGGCACGGACCTGGTGTCGGCCGAACCCGAGGCCGCCGCCCGCCTGGTGGGCCTGTGCGACGGCCTGCCGCTCGCGCTGCGCCTCGCGGCGGCCCGGATCGCCACCTGCCCGGCCCGCAGCCTGGCCGCCCTCGCCGACGAACTGGCGGACGAACAGCGCAGGCTGGGCCTCCTGGAGGTGGAGGACACCAGCCTCGCCGCCGCCCTCGCCCTCACCGTGCAGCACCTGTCCGAGCCGGCCCGCCGGATGTTCCACCGGCTCGGCGCGCACACCGGCGCCACCCTCGACAGCCGTACGGCCGCCGCACTCGCCGATTGCCGGCTCGACCAGGCCGCCGGGGCCCTGGACCAACTGGCCACCGCCCACCTGCTCGTCGAGATCGGCCAGGACGCCTACACCCTGCACGACCTGGTCCGGCTCTACGCCCGGAGCATGCCGGGCGACGACGACGCCGACGTGCTGCCACGGCTCCTCGACCACCTGCTGAACACCCTCCTCGCCGCGAGCGCCGCCGCCGAGCCGGGCAGCGAGCCGTGCTGCGCCCTCCCGCCCGGCACCCGGCGCCCCGCCGAGGTGCGGCCCTTCCCGGACCGCGCGAGCGCGCTCGCCTGGTACGCCGTCGAACGGGACACCCTGCGCGGCGCGGTCGCGGCGGCGGTCGCGGCCGGGCTCCACGACCGGGCCTGGCGCCTGGTCCTCCTCCAGTGGCCCCTGATCGTGTGGCAGGCCCGGGACGGATGGGTGCCGCTGCTCGAACACGGCCTGGCCGCCGCCGAGGCCGACCTGGACCCCGGCGCGCAGTCCCGCGCACGGGCGCTCCTGGGGTGGGTCCTGCTGGAGGAGGGGCGGCACGAGGAGGCCCTCGCCCACCTGGAGCAGGCCCCGGGCCTGGCCGCCCTGGCCGGGGACGGCACCGCGCAGGCCGTCGCGCTGGTCAACCTGGCCGTCGCGCTCGCCCGGTACGGCCGGAGCGCGCGGGTGCGCGACCTGCTGACCACGGCCCTCGCGCTGGCCACGCAGGCGGACCGCGCCGAACTCGCCGCCCTCGCCCGCCAGCACCTGGCCGACGACTGCCTGGCGGCCGGCGACCCCGAGGAGGCCGCCCACCACGCGGCCTGCGGTCTGGCCCTCGCGCAGCCCCCGTTCCCCGTCGCCCGCCAGGTGGTCCTGGAGACCCTCTACGGCCGCGCCCTCGCCGCGATCGGCCGCCCGGAGGAAGCCGCGCTCCACCTCGGCGCCGCCGTCCGGACCGCCCGGGCCCACCAGTACGGGGAGGGCGAGTCGGCGGCCCGTGCGGCCCTGCACGCCCTGTCGGCTTCCGCCGCCTCCGCCGCCGCGATGGCCTCCGCTGCTGCCGAGTCGCACGTCGGACCGTCCAGAGCGAGCCAGGCGCCGCCCGGCCGCTGCTGACGACGGGGTCGAGCGGGCGCCGACCGGTCGCGCTCGATCAAAACGCCAGCTGGTGACGGCAGGTGACGGACCGTCGGATCCGCGGTGATGGCATCGCCCGGCGCGACAGGGGCACTTCACTCCGTTGTCGGGCCGTGTTAACGTCCGGCAGATGTCGAGGATTCTGGTCACCGATCTGGACGGGACGCTCCTGGGCGGCGAGGTGGCCGACCGGCGCCGGCTGTACACCGCGCTGGTCCGCCATCCCGAGGTGACCGTGGTCTTCGCCACCGGTCGGGGCGTGCCGTCGGTCCGCGAGGTCCTGCGGGATCCGCTCGTGCCCAGACCCCGCTGGATCATCGCCGATGTCGGCGCCACCGTCGTGGACGGCGAGGACTTCGCGCCGGTGGCCCCGCTGCAGGAGCAGTTGCGCGCCGGCTGGCCCGGTCCGGAGCGGGTCCGCGCGGCGCTGGGCGGCTTCCCGGCACTCGTCTACCAGAACGGCGTTGCCCAGGACGGCCGTTGCTCGTACCACCTGGCGCCGGACGGGCTCACAGAGGAGCTCGCCGAGGCCGTCCGCTCCCTCGGCTGCGACTGGCTCTACTCGGCCGACCGCTACTTCGACGTCCTGCCGTCGAGGGCCGACAAGGGTGGTGCGCTGCGGGCCCTGGCCGAGAAGCTGGGCTGGTCGATGGACTCGGTCCTGGTCGCCGGAGACTCGCTCAACGACCTGTCGCTCTACCGGCTCGGCGCGCACGGCGTCATCGTCGGGGAGGCCGAGCCCGCCCTGCTGGCGGCGGTTCCCGAGAGCCCGTCGGTGTGCCGGCCCGGACGCCCCGGCGCGGCCGGGATCCTCGCGGCACTCCAGGAACTCGGCTGGGTGGCACCGGACTTCGACCGCGCGGAGCGCGGCCACCCGCTGGTGGTCGGCTACCACCGTCCACCGGGGACCTGGACCCCCGAGGGCTGGCAGCCACCGTCCAGCCCCAACGGCATCCTGCCCACCCTGAACAGCCTCTTCGGCAGCGGGCTGCCGGGCGTCTGGGTCGCCGCCGCCGTCGGCGGCCCCGCCCCCGAGCCCCGCCCGGGGCCACCCCTCTCGCTGCTGCCGCTCGACGGCGCCGAGTGGGCGGGCTACTTCCACCGGGCCTGCAAGCAGACGCTCTGGCCAGTGCTGATGTCGGAACCGGAGCGGCTGGGCTTCGACCCCGCCGACTGGGCCGACTACCGGACGGTGAACGCGCGCTTCGCCGAGCACATCGGCGCGCAGGCCGCGCCCGGGGCCACCGTCTGGCTGCACGACTACAACCTGTGGCTGGTGCCGGGCCTGCTCCGCGCCCGCCGCCCGGACCTGCGCATCGGGCTGTTCCACCACACCCCGTTCCCGCCGCCGGAGGTCTTCGCCGCGCTGCCCACCGCGTGCGAACTCCGTTCCTCGCTGGCCTGCCTGGACTGGGCCGGGTTCCACACCGCCACCTTCGCCGAGCACTTCCGGCGAACCCTGGCCGACCGGTCCCGGCTGCCGCGCCTGGGCATCCACCCGCTCGGCATCGACCGCCCCGCCATCGAGGCGCTCGCCCGCCGCCGCGCGCCCTACCGCCCCTCGGACGAGGGCCGGTTGGTGCTCTCGGTCGAACGCCTCGACTACGCCAAGGCGCCCGTCCAGAAGGTCGAGGCGATCGCCCGGCTGCTCGCCGAACGCCCCGACCTGCGCGGGCGGTTGCGCTTCCGCCTGGTCTGCCCGCCGCCCGAGCCCGGCATCACCGCCCACGACACCACCCGCCGACTCCTCGAACAGCGCATCGACGAGATCAATGACGTGTGGTGCGAGGGGAGTCGGCGGCCGATCGAGTACCTGCCGCGCAGCCTGCCGCCCGCCGAGGTGATCGACCAGTACCTGGCCGCCGACGTGCTCTGGGTGACGTCCCTCCAGGACGGGATGAACCTCACGGCGAAGGAGTTCATCGCAGCCCAGGCAGCCGCCCAGGCAGCCGCCGGGTCAGCCGTCCCCGGGGCGGCGGTGCCCCGCGCCGGTGTGCTCGTCCTCTCCCACCACGCCGGCGCCGCCACCGAACTCGGCAGCGCGGCCCTGCTCACCGACCCGCACTCCGCCGACGACCTCACCGCGACCCTGGCCCGCGCCCTGGCCCTCACCCCCGCCGAGCGCCGCGCCCGCCTGCGCCGCCTCTCCGCCCTCCTCGGCCGGGAGAGCCCCGCCGACTGGGCCGCCCGGATCGTCCGGGCCATCGGGGCCTGAGGCCCGGTCCCGAGTGATGAGTCGGGGAGCGATCGCGGCGTGGTGAGTCCGGGCGGTCCGGTGCCGGTCGGCGGTACGGCCGTGAGCTGGGCGGACGCGGTTCGAACGGCTGCGATCGGGCGTTGATCGAATGTCAATCTCGATCGGTGACAGTACTGCCGGGGGGTGCGGCGGCAGCGCGGAAGCCTCGCCCCGTGACGCCACCGACCCCGACCTCTGCAAGCGGAGACCATGAAGCACCGCATCACCTTCAGCGCGCCGGCCCGCACCGTCGGCCTCGGCGCCACCGCCTGCGGCAGCGTGTGACGGGCCGACCCGCGCCCCTACCTCTGCTCGCCGTCGTCGTCCCTCTCGTCGCCCACCAGGCAAGGCCCACACCCACCATGCGCATCGGACTCTCCCTTCCTCAGTACGGCCGCTTCGCCGACCCCGCGCTGTCCGCCCGGGTCGCGACCGCCGCCGAGGAAATCGGCTACGCCGGCCTCTGGGTCGGTGACCGGCTCCTGGTCGCGACCGCCCCGCAGAGCCGCTACCCGGGCGGTGACGGGACGGTCCCCCCGCCCGAGTGCGAGGCCTTCCTGGACCCGCTGATCGTGCTGACGGTGGCGGCCGGTGCGACCCGCCGCGCGCGGCTGGGCACCAGCACCCTGAACGCCCTCTGGTACCCGCCCGTACTGCTCGCCCGCACCCTGACCTCCCTCGACCTGGTCAGCGCCGGACGCCTGGACGTCGGGCTGGGGCCGGGCTGGTCCAAGGACGAGTACCAGGCCGTCGGCGTCGCCTGGCAGGGCCTGGGCGACCGGCTGGAGGAGAGCCTGGACGTCCTGGAGCGGGTGTGGGCGGCGGACGACGTGATCCGCCACACCGGGGCCCGGTGGACCGTCCCGCCCGCGGTCATCCGGTCCAGGCCCGTGCAGCGCCCCCGTCCTCCGCTGCTGCTGGGTGGCTTCGACCAGGCCACCCTCGCCCGGGTCGGTCGGCGCGCCGACGGCTGGCTGGCCGTGGGCCTGCCCGTACCGGCCCTGGCGCAGATGTGGCGCGCCGTCCGGCAGCACGCCACCGACGCCGGGCGTGACCCGGACGCGCTGCGCCTGGTGCTCCGGGTGAACCCCGCGATCACCGCCGAGCCGGCCCCCGAGGACCTCGTCCCACGCCGCGGGACGGTCCATCAGATCGCCGACTACCTGGCCACGGCGGTCGACGCGCTGGGTGCCGAGCCGCTGATCGACCTCCACGTCGCCGCGCGCGACGCCGACGAGTACCTGGCGCTCGCGGGCGCCCTGCACGACCTGCTGCGCGAGCGGTAGCAGTCTCTCCGGCCTCCGCCGCCGGCGAGGAACCCCACCGAAGACCACCACCCCGGAAGAGGAATTCTCCCCATGTCCAAGATCATCGTTGCCGCCACGCCCGTGGCCGGTCACACCGGCCCGCTGCTGCGGATCGCCGGCCACCTGTCCGGCCTGGGACACGAGGTGGTGTTCCTCGGCGGGGCACGGTTCGCCGCCCAGGTCGCGGCGGAGGGCTGCCGCTTCCAGGCGCTGCCGGCAGCGGCCGACTTCGACGACCGCGACGTCGCGGCGAGCTTCCCCGAGCGGGAGCTGGTACCGGCCGGTCCGGCCCGGCTCAGCTGGGACGCCAGGCACATCTTCGGCGACCCGGTTCCGGCCCAACTCGCCGCCCTCCACGAGCTGTTGGCGTCCTTCCCGGCGACCGTGGCGATCCATGACAGTCTGTTCCTGGGCGGGGCCGCCCTGGCACTGGGCCGGAAGGCGGGCGACCGGCCCGCGGTGGTGGCGATCGGCACCTTCCCGGTGATGGTCGGGAGCCGGGACACCGCCCCGTTCGGCCCGGGCCTGCCGCCCCCGGTGGACGAGACCGAGCGCGCCCAGTACGCCGCACTCGCCGGGCAGTTCGCGGAGCGGGGCCGCCTGGTGACCGAGTACGTGCGCCAGTGCTTCGCCGCCGCCGGGGTGGAGCTGCCCGCCGGAGAGCGGCCCAGGGTCCTCACCGAGGCCGCCGACCACTTCCTGCAACTCACCGTCCCCGGCTTCGAGTACCCGCGCAGCGACCTACCCGCCAACGTCCGCTTCATCGGCGCGCTGCCGATACCCGCCTCGAAGGGCGACCGAATCCCGTCCTGGTGGCCGGAGTTGGAGCAGGCCAGGGCGCAGGGCCGCAAGGTCGTCGTGGTGACCCAGGGGACCGTCGCCAACGGGGACCTGACCGCGCTGGTGGTCCCGACCCTGCGCGCCCTGGCCGGGCGGGAGGACCTGCTGGTGATCGCGGCCACCGCCCGCCACGACGGCGAGCTGCTGCTGGCCGCCGAACTCCCACAGCTGCCGGCCAACGCCCGAGCGGCCGGGTACGTCCCGTTCGACGCACTGCTGCCGCACGCGGACCTGCTGGTCAGCAACGGCGGCTACGGTGGCGTGCACACCGCGCTCGGGCACGGCGTACCGCTGGTGATCGCCGCCGAGAGCGAGGACAAGCCGGAGGTCGCCGCCCGGGTGGCGTGGAGCGGTACGGGCATCGACCTCCGCACCGGCCGACCCACCACGGAGGACCTGGCGGCAGCGGTGGACGAAGCCCTCAGCCGCCCCTCCTACCGCCGCCGCGCCGAGGCCCTGTGCGCCGAACTCGCCCGCCACCGGGCGCCGGCCGCGATCGCCGACCTGGTCGCCGAAATCGGCTGACCACCGCACCGGAACGGAACCAGGGCCTGTCCGGCCGATCCTGCCCGGCAGGATCGGCCGGACAGGCCCTGGGGACGCAAGGAGCGCACTTCAGACGGTCTGACCGCCCGCGGTCGCGGACTTGAGCGCGTCCAGCGATTCCCGCATCACCTGCGACAGCTCGCGCTGCTCGGCCGGCGCGATCCAGAGCTCGAAGCCGACCTTGAACACGGCGACGCCCGCCTCGGCGGTCAGGCTCGCGACCGGTTCCGCGACCCCGCGCCCGCGCAGGGCGCCGGCCAGCGCCGTCGACATCGAGGCGAGCTTGATCAGCTCCCGCTCCCGGAGTTCCGCATTCGCCTGGATGACGGCCTGCCGCCTCCGGGAGTACTCGCGGCGGCCGGCGAAGACGTCGGTGACCGCCTGCAGGCCCGCCGCCATCGCGTCGATCGGCGCCGCCGACTCCTGAGCCTCGGCGACCGCGTCCACGAACCGCTCCTGCAGCGCGTTGGCGCCGTCGAACAGCACCTCGCGCTTGTCGGCGTAGTGCCGGAAGAAGGTTCGCTCGGTGAGGCCGGCCCGTTTGGCGATCTCCGCCACGGTGGTCTGCTCGTAGCCCCGCTCGCTGTAGAGCTCCAATGCCGCTTCCGCCAGGCGTCCGCGCGCGTTCGGCTCCCATCTACCCATGGACAGATCCTACGTGATGACAGTGACTGACGTCGGGTGCTACCGTCGATGACAGCAACTGACATCACCAGTGAGGGGCTCTTCCCATGCGCATCTTCGTGACCGGCGCGTCCGGCTGGATCGGATCCGCCGTCGTTCCCGAGCTCATCGACGCGGGGCACCGGGTGACCGGGCTCGCCCGCTCCGAAGCCTCCGCCGCCGCCCTCGCCGCGGGCGGGGCCGAGGTCGTCCGTGGCACCGTCGACGACCTCGACGTCCTGCGGGACGCGGCCGCGGCGTCGGACGGGGTGATCCATCTCGCGTTCAAGCACGACATCGCCTTCACCGGCGACTTCCGGGGCGCCGCCGAGGCCGATCGCCTCGCCGTCGACACCTTCGGCGACGTGCTGGCCGGTAGCGACCGCCCGTTCGTCCTCGCCTCCGGGCTGATCGGCTTCAAGCCGGGGCAGCTGGTGACCGAGCGGGACATGCCCGCGGTCGACGGCTCGCCGTTCTCGATCCGGGCGGCCACCGCGGAGGCGACGCTCGCGCTCGCTGCGCGCGGTGTGCGCTCGTCCGTCGTCCGGCTGTCGCCGACCTGCTACGGCGAGGGGGACAACGGGTTCCTGGCGACCCTGGTCGCCATCGCCCGGGCCCAGGGCGTCTCCGGCTACATCGGTGACGGCGCCAACCGCTGGCCGGCCGTCCACCGCCTCGACGCCGCACGGCTGTTCGCCTTGGCGGTCGACAAGGCTCCGGCCGGATCGGTCCTGCACGGCGTCGCGGGGGAGGGGGTCCCGATCCGCGACATCGCCGAGGTGGTCGGCCGCCACCTCGACGTACCGGTGGTCTCCGTGGCCCCCGAGGCCGCGGCCGAGCACTTCGCCTGGCTGGGCGCCGTCCTCGCCCTGGACCTGCCGACGTCGAGCGCCCTGACCCGCGAACTGCTGGACTGGCGCCCGACCCGCCCCGGCCTCCTCGACGACCTCGACCGGGGCCACTACTTCCGCGAGCCCGCCACCGCCGCCTGACCGGTCGCGGGGGTCGCCGACGTCGACGTTGCGACGTTCGGTCCCGAGGTCGGCCCCCGGACGGGCGTGACAGCCATCGCACAACTCCCTGAGCACCCAAGCTCGTTGAGGAGAGTTGTGCGATGGCTTCGTGCTGTCCGGGGGCGGTCGGGGGTGGTCTGTGGTGGCGGTGGGGGACGGCTGTTCAAAGATGAACACTCCTGCTCGTTATTGCGCAGAGATGAAGATTTGCACTATAAATCAAGCATCTTCACGCACCATCTTGCAGTCCTACGCAGGAGGACGTCATGACTCACGTCGACGAAGAGATCGCCAGCCAGCCCGAGTGCTGGCAGCGCGCCCTTGATCTGGCTCCGGGGCACCTGCCCGAGCCCGGTGAGCGGGTGGCGGTCATCGGGTGCGGCACCTCGCTGTACATCGCGCAGGCCTACGCGGTGCTGCGCGAGTCGCTCGGGCTGGGGGAGACCGACGCGTTCGCGGCGTCCGAGTTCCCGGCCGCCCGGCGGTACGACCGGGTCGTCGCCCTGACCCGCTCCGGCACCACCACCGAGGTGCTGGACGCGCTGGCCCGGACCAAGGACACCGAGACGGTGGCGGTCACCGCCGCCCCGGAGACCCCGATCGGCGGGGCCGCGCGCCACGTGGTGGCGCTGGAGTTCGCGGACGAGAAGTCGGTCGTGCAGACCAGGTTCGCCACCACCGCCCTCGTGCTGCTCCGCGCCCACCTGGGCGCCGCGCCGGCGGACCTGCCGGAGCAGGCCCGGCGGGCACTGGTCGCGCCGCTGCCCGAAGGGGCGCTCGACGCCCGGCAGTTCACCTTCCTGGGGACGGGCTGGACCTGCGGCGTGGCGCACGAGGCCGCGCTCAAGGTCCGGGAGGCCTCGTCCTCGTGGACCGAGTCCTACCCGGCCATGGAGTTCCGGCACGGACCGATCAGCGTCAGCCGCCCCGGGAGCGTGGTGTGGTTCCTCGGCGAACCGCCGACCGGCCTGGTCCGGCAGGTCGAGTCGACCGGTGCCCGGGTCAGTGTGTCGGCGCTCGACCCGCTGGCCGACCTGATCCGCGCGCAGCGCCTGGCGGTCGGCCTCGCCGTCCGGCAGGGCCTGGACCCCGACCACCCGCGCAACCTCACCCGCTCCATCGTGCTGGACCAGGCATGACCCGCCTGCGGACCGCGTGCGGCAGGGCGGAGCCGGCGCCGTGAGCGTCATCGCCCTGGACGTCGGCGGCACGCACATCAAGGGCGCGGCGGTCGAGAACGGCGAGCCCGTCGAGACCGAGCAGTGGCACACCCGGGCCGAGCGCGGGCCGGACGCCGTCCTGGACACGGTGCTGCGGTGCGCGGACGAGCTCGTGACCCGGGCCGTTCGCCGCGGGGCGAAGCCGGCCGCCGCCGGGGTCGTGGTGCCGGGGCTGGTGGACGAGGCGAGCGGCACCGCCGTCCTCGCCGCCAACCTCGGCTGGCGCGAGCTGCCCGTGCGGCGCCGGGTCGCCGAGCACCTGGACCTCCCGGTGGCCTTCGGGCACGACGTCCGGGCCGGCGGCGTCGCGGAGGCCCGCCTCGGGGCCGGGCGCGGCTGCGCCGACTTCGCCTTCGTCCCGGTCGGGACGGGCATCGCCGCCGCGCTGATGCTCGGCGGCCGGCCGTTCGCCGGCGACCGGGGGTTCGCGGGGGAGCTCGGCCACCTGGTGGTCCGCCCCGGCGGCGACCGGTGCGCCTGCGGCAACCGGGGCTGCCTGGAGACGCTCGCCTCCGCCTCGGCGATCGCCCGCCGCTACGCGCTGGCCTCCGGCGGTCCCGCCGTGAGCGCCAAGGACGTCCGGGCCCGGGCCGAGGCGGGCGAGCGATCGGCCGGGCGGATCTGGACCGAGGCGGTCGAGGCACTGGCCGACGGCCTGGCCGCCCTGACCGCGCTGCTCGATCCGGGGCGCCTGGTCATCGGCGGCGGTTTGGCGGAGGCCGGTGAAGCGTTCCTGCCGCCGCTGCGGACCGCGCTCGCCGAGCGTCTCACCTTCCGTCCGGCTCCGCTGCTGGTGGCCGCCGAACTGGGCCACCGGGCGGGCAGCCTGGGGGCGGCGCTGCTCGCGCAGGACCTCCTGGACGGCGGTGCGGCGTGATCCTCACCGTCACGCTCAACGCGGCCCTGGACATCACCTACCGGCTGCCCGAGGTCCGGCTGCACGCCAGCCACCGGGTGCCGAGCGTCCGTCAGCAGGCCGGCGGGAAGGGCGTCAACGTCGCGCGCGTGCTCGCCGCGCTCGGCCACACCGCGATCGTCACGGGCCTGGCCGGGGGGCCGGCCGGTCAGGCGGTCCGGGCCGATCTCGCCGAGGCCGCCCTGCCCGACGAACTGGTCGAGGTGGCGGGGGAGACCCGCCGGACCGTGGCCGTCGCGGACGACCAGGACACCACCGTCTTCCTGGAGCCCGGGCCCGAGGTGTCGCCGCAGGAGTGGCGGCGCTTCCTGGCCCACTACGAGCGGCTGCTGCCCGGCGCGTCGGTCGTCGTGCTCTCCGGGAGCGTGCCGCCCGGGCCGCCCGCGGACGCCTACCGGATCCTGATCGAGCGGGCCCGCTGCCACGGCGTCCCGGCCGTCCTGGACGCGGACGGTCCGGCGCTGCTGCGGGCGCTGCCCGCGGGCCCGGCCGTGGTCAAACCCAACGCCCACGAACTCGCCGAGGCCACCGGTACCGCGGACCCGGCCGGGGGCGCGGAACTGCTCCGGGCGGCCGGCGCCGGCGCGGTGGTCGCCTCACTGGGGCCGGACGGTCTGCTGGCCTGCACGGCCGAGGGCAACTGGCGGGCCCGCCCGCCGGACGCGCTGCGCGGCAATCCGACGGGTGCGGGCGATTCGGTCGTCGCCGCCCTCGCGCTCGGCCTGCACACCGGCGCGCCCTGGCCCGACCGGCTCCGGCAGGCCGTGGCGCTGTCCGCCGCCACCGTCCTGGCCCCGCTGGCCGGGCGCTACGACGCCGACGCCTACCACCGCATGCTCAGCCTCGTCCGGGTCGAGGAAGTCGGCCCGGCACACCCTCAAGGAGAACCGTGACCCTGGCCGGAACCGGAGAGATCATCGCGCCCGCGCGGCGGAGCGGATCCGGCGTCGGAGCGTTCAACGTCATCCAGCTGGAACACGCCGAGGCCATCGTCGCCGGGGCCGAGGCCGTCGGGGCCCCGGTCATCCTCCAGATCAGCGAGAACGCCGTGCGCTACCACGGCGGCCTGGCGCCCATCGGCACCGCGACGCTGGCGGTGGCCCGGGCCGCGGCCGTGCCGGTGGCCGTCCACCTCGACCACGCGACCGAGCGGTCGCTGGTGGCGGAGGCGGTCGGGCTGGGCTTCGGCTCGGTGATGTTCGACGCGTCGGTGCTGCCGTACGAGCAGAACGTGCGGGCCACGGCCGAGGTGGTCGAGTTGTGCCACGCCGCGGGCGTCTGGGTGGAGGCCGAACTCGGCGAGGTCGGCGGGAAGGACGGCGTCCACGCCCCCGGCGCCCGGACCGACCCGGGGGAGGGCGCCGAGTTCACCGAGCGCACCGGCGTCGACGCGCTGGCGGTGGCCGTCGGCACCTCGCACGCCATGCTCACCCGCACGGCGGTCCTGGACCTCGAACTGATCGCCGCCCTGCGGGCCGCCATACCGGTACCGCTGGTGTTGCACGGCTCCTCGGGGGCGGCGGACGACGCGCTGGCGGCGGCGGTCGCCCACGGCATGACGAAGATCAACATCGCCACCCACCTCAACAAGGCCTTCACCGAGGCGGTCCGCCGCCGCCTGGCCGCCGACACCGCCCTGGTCGACACCCGCGCCTACCTGGGCGACGGCCGCCAGGCCGTGGCGCAGGAGGTGTCACGGCTGCTGCGGACCCTGACCGCCGCATAGGTGTTCTGTCCCGTGAGGTTGGATCCTCGGTTCGGCCGTCGGCGGCCCGGTGCCCTGCGCGTCATGACGCGCAGGGCACCGGTGTTCCGGTCGGAGAACCCGCCCCGCCGCTCAGGTCGGCTTCACGGCGTCGGAACCACGTCGAACCGCTCGCCGCCGAGGACCCACCGGCCGCGGCGCATGACGGCGACCAGGTCGTGGCTCTCGGAGTCGAGGACAGCGAGGTCGGCGTGCTTGCCGGTCTCCAGCGAGCCGATCGAGTCGGCGAGGCCCAGCAGGCGGGCCGGGGTGGTGGACAGCGATTCGACGGCCTGATGGAGCGTCAGGCCGTTGATTCGCACGGCGCGTCGGAAGACCCGGTCGAGGGTGAGGGTGGAGCCCGCGATGGAGCTGCCGTCGGGGAGCATCGCGACGCCGTCCTTGACCTCGACCTGGAGGGGGCCGAGGGGGTAGAGGCCGTCGCCCATGCCGGCGGCGCCCATGGCGTCGGTGATCAGGGCGAC